>CAYJNV010000020.1:0-17824 GCA_964370975.1 uncultured Caldilineaceae bacterium
CTGATGACGGCGCGCCTCGATTCGGGTTCCCCAAACTATGGTGTGGGCATGGAGTTGCAGGCCATTGCCGCCGCCGTAATTGGCGGTGCAAGTCTCGTCGGCGGCTATGGCAGCATCATCGCCACGCTGATCGGCGCGATGACCGTGGCGCTGGTGCAGAACGGCCTGAACCTCAATGCAGTACCGACTGCCTGGCAGCAAATCATCCTGGGTGTGATTCTGGCGATGGCTGTGTTCGTTGACATGTGGCGCGTCGATATCGGTACATATGCAAGCCGCATTTCGAGTCGGATGCGGCCGTCGAAGCCATCCAGAGAGGGCACACACACCGCCACTGAGTGAAGTTCAAACGATTTCACAACAAGGAGAAATTCGATGATGAACAAGCGAAGTTGGGTGTCACGCGCGTTGTTGCTAGGGCTGGTGTTGCTCATCATGGCCGGCTGCACGGCGCCGTTGGCCGCACCGGTGGCCCCTGCCGCAGACGGCGCGGCTGCTACGGTGGACCGCAGTGGCGATGAGTATATCTACGTCTCGTCCATGGGCAATCTCGAATTCTTCAACGCCCACAAGTATGGCTGGGAATGGGCGGGTGAGCAGTTGGGCGTCAAGGCATCCTACGTCGGACCTGCCGAATATGACATGAACGCGATGTCGGCTGCCTTCGACCAGGCGATTGCACGTCAGCCCAAGGGCATTGCTGTCTTTGGCGTCGAGCCCGTGCTCCAGCCCCAGATCGACAAGGCCGTCGAAGCGGGTATTCCGGTCGTGACGATCCTCGGCGACGTGGCCGGCTCGAAGCGGCTGGCCTTTGTCGGCTCTTCCCAGTACGAACTTGGCTTCACCGGCGGCCAGAAGCTGGCCGAAGCCATGGGCGGCGAAGGCAAGATTGCCATCCTCAGTATCCCCGGCGTGGGTATGTTTGACGATCGCGAGCAGGGATATCGCGCTGCCTTCAACGACTACCCCGGCATCGAAGTTGTGCAGGTCGGTGATACCAAGGCTGACTCGGTGACGGCATTGAGCGCCGCCAAGGATATCCTCCAGCGCTTCCCTGACCTCGCGGCTTTCGCTGCGACTGACTCGACAGGCGGCATGGCCGCGGCTACGGCCGTTGAAGAAGCGGGCAAGGTTGGAGAGGTCAAGGTCGTCTCAATGGACCGCAATTCCGACGTTCTGCAGAAGATCAAGGACGGGGTTGTTACAGGCACCGTCGCGCAGAACGACGCCGCCATGGCCTTCTGGGCGCTGCAGTACCTGGTCAACCAGAACTACAATCAGGCACCGCTGACGAGCGACAACACAGCGGCCGGTGTGCTCGCCGCGCCGAGCAGCGTCATCCTGGCAGCCAACTATGTCGACGCTTCAAATCTTGACTACTTCCTGACGGCCAACGAACTCTACCAGCCTTGAACCTAACGAAGGGCCGGCCGGGACTCCCTGCTCCACTGGGGATTCCGGCCGGCCTATTTTTCCAGCGGTGGATGAACGCATGTCCGAAGTGCTGCGCGTCGAACACCTAACCAAGAGCTTCCCCGGCGTGCGCGCCGTTGACGACGTCAGTTTCAGCCTCCAGCGCGGAGAAATTCTGGCGTTGGTCGGCGAGAACGGCGCAGGCAAGTCCACGCTGATGCAGGTCATCTGTGGCGCCATCGCTCCAGACTCAGGCGCCATAATCCTCGACGGTCAGCCGGTGAGTTTCGCGTCCACGCATCAGGCGATCCTCTCAGGCGTGAGTATGGTCTTCCAGGAACTCTCGATGGTGGGAGGCTTGTCGATTGCCGAGAACATCTTTGCCGCGCGGCAGCCGGCAGGCCGGTTCGGAACCATCCAGTGGAGGGCACTTCATCGCCAGACCGAGGAGTTCCTCACTCGCTTCGGCCTGCATCTTGATCCACGCGTTGCCGTCAAACGGCTGCCGCTTGGCACCCAGCAGATCCTCGAAGTCCTCAAGGCAATCTCCACAAGCCCCAAGTTGTTGCTGCTTGACGAACCGACGTCGTCGCTGACCGAGGCAGACACGAACTTCCTCTTCCAAAACATCCGCAGGATGCGCGATGAGGGCATTTCGTTCATCTACACCACGCACAAGCTTTCAGAGGTGTTTGCGATTGCGGACCGCGTGCTCGTGTTGCGAGATGGACACTATGTCGGTGCGCGTGCGGTGAGCGAGGTCACCGAATCGGACCTGGTGGCGATGATGGTTGGCCGCGAGATTGCCGCCCTGCACGGTGCGGCCACCACGGAGCCCCAGGCAGGGCCACAGATCCTTGAGGTGCGCTGTCTGGCGCGCGAGGGATCGTTTGCTGATATCTCATTCGGCATTCGCGCAGGCGAGATCCTGGGTATGGCCGGGCTGGTGGGCGCGGGGCGCACCGAGATCGCGCGCTCGATATTTGGGCTGGAGCCGCTCCATGAGGGAGAAATCCTGCTTGATGGGATGTCAGTGCAAATCCGTTCACCGCAAGAGGCCATCAACCATCGCATTGCCTACCTGACTGAAGATCGCAAGGGCCAGGGGCTCTTCCTGGGCATGACAGTGCGCGAGAACCTCGTCGCTGCAACGCTGCGCAAGTTCACGACTGCAGTCGGTCTGTTGCAGAAGAGGCGCATTGCGCAGCAGGTGCAGAGCGACGTACAGACGTACCGCATCGCAACAACATCCACCGAGCGGCTGGTGTGGAATCTCTCGGGTGGCAACCAGCAGAAGTGCCTGGTTGCCTTGTGGTTGGCGATCAAGCCCCGGGTGCTGATGCTGGACGAACCGACGCGTGGCGTCGATGTGGGCGCGCGGCAGGAGATCTATCAATTGCTGCGTGAGACGGCAGCGGCGGGCACGGCCATACTCCTGATCTCTTCAGAGCTTCCCGAACTGATCGGCATGTGCGACCGCATTATCGTCGTGCGACACGGCACACTGGCGGGCGAGGTTGTTCGCGCCGACTTTTCGGAGGAGCGGATTCTTTCGTATGCCGCGGGCGTCGCGCGCGAAGTGCCGACTCCCATTGCGTGAGTGAGTGAACGATGGCCATCAAGCAGGAGCATTCTTCAGGAACAGTGCCGGCGGCGCGCGGTGGCTGGCAGTCGCTGACGGGCATGCGCGAGTTTGTGCTGCTCGCGGTGATCCTCATCTTCTCGCTCGTCATGGCATTTCTGAATCCGATCTTTGTCTCACGACTCAATATTGAGGCCATTCTGCTTGCACTTTCGGTCGAGGCGACGATTGCCGTTGGCATGGTCATCCTGATCATCTCGGGCGGGCTTGACCTATCCGTAGGCTCGACGCTTGCGTTGACGGGCGCTGTCGCCGGTCTGGCCATGACGCAGATGGGGTTGCCAGTCCCAGTTGGGGTGGCACTGGGGCTGGTTGCCGCGCTCCTCGTAGGGCTCTTCAACGGCTTGTTAATCGCCAAGCTCAAGATCAACCCGTTCATTACCACGCTCGGCACACTGATGGCCGTGCGCGGGCTTGTGCTTGTCCTGGCGAGCGGACGGGCCGTCCTCAACCTGCCGGATGCCTTCAATCAAATCGGCCAGGGTCGGCTCTTAGGCATCCAGTTCCCCGTCTTCATCATGCTGTTCGTCATACTCGCCGGCGATCTCCTGCTGCGCAATACGCGCTTCTTTCGCCAGAGCTACTATGTCGGCGGGAACGAGAGGGCGGCGCGCCTCTCGGGCATCAACGTCGACCGCGTGAAGATCTTCAATTACTGTCTGGTGGCCTTGCTTGCGGGCGTCGCGGGCATCATGCTCACAGCACGCTTTGGCGCGGCCTCGGTCACGGTGGGCACCGGCGTCGAATTACGGGTCATCACAGCGGCGATTATCGGCGGCGCCAGTTTGAATGGCGGCGAGGGGTCGGTGCTCGGCGCATTTCTGGGCGCATTCTTCATGGCCATGCTGGCAAACGCGCTCAACCTGCTTGGCGTGGATGTCTACTGGCAGAACCTGGTCACGGGCATGTTCCTGATTCTGGCCGTCGTCTTCGATGTGGTCAACGAGCGACGGCGCCTGAAGCGTGGAGCTTAGCGGCTTTCTTGCCCGGGTCACTATCTTAAAGAGGCAACTCATGATACGCGGCGCCTTGGCGCCCAAGATCACCTCGCCCGCATGGTTTCGCCGCAGTTTGCGGAGTCGTACGCTCCCTGTTGCGTATTCGCCTACTTTCACGAGGTGGTGGATCTCAATGTGCTCCGGCCGCCAGTCGCGGGACTAAGCCACGGGTAGGCCGGCTTGATGGCGCAGGGCCGCGAGTCGCACGTAAGTCGGCTCCAGCGAGCGCAGGATATCGCCATAGGCATCGACGTAGGCAGAATAGCGGGCGTGCGCCTCCGGGTCCGGCGTGTAGCGGTGGCTCTCGCCCACGGCGCGCGCCGCTGCCTCGGCGGGCGAAGCAACCAGACCGACCGCCCAGCCGGCAAGGAGCGCCGCACCGAGCGCGCTCAGGTCGTCCCGCTCGAGGCGCACATACTCCACGCCAAGAACGTCGGCCTTAATCTGGTTCCAGAGATGGCTGCGCGCGCCCCCGCCGAAGACGCGCACCTCGTCGATCGGATGTTCCGGGTAGGTTGCCCGCAGCGAGCGCAGTGCCTCGGCGTGGTCGTAGGCAACGGCTTCGAGAAGTGCGCGGTGGAAGTGGGCGCGTGTGTGCGTCCAGGTGAAGCCAAGCCAGCCGCCGCGCAGCGTGGTATTGGTCGGGCAGGCGCGGCCGCCGAGGTGCGGATTGAAGAACAGGCCGTCGCAGCCGGGAGGCAGGGCGGCAGCCTGGGCGTCGATCGCTGCATAGGCATCCCCACCTGCAGCCGATTTGCTTGCGTCCAACGGGCCAAACTGCTCGAGAAACCAGTAGTGGGTGAGTCCGCCACCGTTGATGAATGAGATGGGGTTGTAGAGGCCCGCCACCGCCGAAGGCAGGATTTCGGTGCGGCGCAGTTCCAGGTCGGGGCGAAAACGGTCGGTGCAGAAAGCCAACACCGGGTAGGTGCCGGCGACGTCGGCGGCGCGGCCGGGCAGCGTGATGCCGGCGCCCAGGAAGCCCGCAGGCTGGTCCCCGCAGCCGGCGACGACCGGCGTGCCGTGACGGAGACCAGTCGCCCGCGCCACCGCCGGCGTCACAGCGCCGACGACTTCGGCAGCCGCCACGACGCGCGGCAGAACGCCCAAGGGGATGTCCAGCGCCGCGCACAGCTCCTCGGACCAGTCTCCGCGGTGGGCGTCGCCGAGGCCCGTCATCCAGAGATAGGTGGAGCTGAGGAAAAGCGAGTCCTGGGTGCGGCCGCTGAGACGGCAGGTCAAGTAGTCGCCGATCGTCATGAAGCGCCACGTGCGCGCGAACGCATCAGGATTGTCGCGGCGAATCCAATGCAGCTTGGGCGCGTAGCAGGGCTGCGCTGCGCCGCTTATGCGCCGGATATCCTGCTCATGCACACGCATGACGTGGTCGAGATCGGGAGCAAAGCGCGTGTCGAGCGTGGTCGTGTAGGGGGTTGTCGGCCTGCCGTCGGCGCCCACCCCAAGGATGCCGCTCTGCATGCCGTCGAGCGCAAGCGCCGCAACCCTGGAGGGGTCGATCGCAGTGCGGGCAAGCAGCTCGCGCAGCGCATCGAGAATGGTGCGCCAGATGGACTCGCCGTCGTACTCGGCGACGCCGGGGCGCGGCTGGGTCGGGTGATTGTCGAACTGCGCGTCGCCGATGGCGCGGCCATCCTCGCCGAAGAGTGAGGCCTTGACGTAGCTGGAGCCGACGTCGACACCGATCAGGTAAGTGGCAGCCATCGCGGGCGTGGGCATTGCGGCTACTTGACGGCGCCGAAGGTCAGCCCGCGCACGAGGTAACGCTGCGCTACGAGCGTGAAGAGGAGGGTGGGCACCATCATCACGACCGCGGCGGCAGTCATGCGCCCCCAGTCGATGCCAGTCTCGCGCATGAAGAGCTGCACGGCGACGGGCATCGTCGCCGTGTTGCGACCTGTCAGGATCAGCGCAAAAAGGAACTCGTTCCAGGTGAAGAGGAAAGTGAAGATCGCGGCCGACGCCAGACCCGGCGCCACCAGGGGCAAGGCGATCTTCCAGAAGGCGCCATAACGGGAGCAGCCGTCCACCATAGCCGATTCTTCCATTTCGATTGGCAAGTCCTGGAAGAAGCCGCGCATGGTCCAGATTACGAAGGGCAGGTTGAAGGTGACGTAGACGACGATGAGGCCCAGGTAGGTATCGAGCAGGCGCACGGTGCGGAGCAGGATGAACATGGGGATGATGACGGCAATCGCGGGCATCATGCGCTGCGAAAGGATCCAGAAGGAGAGATCTGCCTCGCGCTTGAAGGGACGGCGCGCGAGGCTGTAGGCGGCGGGCACGCCAAGGATCAGCGCGAACGCTGTACCGAAGGTGGCTACAACCAGGCTGTTGCGAAAATACCGCCCAAAGTTGTTCTCCTGAAAGATGTCGAAGTAGTTGAAGAAGACAGGCCTGAAGATCCAGACCGGCGGCGAGGCGAGAGCATCCACGCGCGACTTCAGCGAGGTGACGATAATCATAAAGATCGGGAAGACAAAGAAGAGTACGACTGCCGCCGTCGCCAGGGCGTAGACGAGGTTGCCGAGTGAGAATGTTCGCTGCTTCATGAGAAGATACCTTGCGACGGCTAGGCGCGGCGCATGCCGCGAATGAAGATGTTGGCAATGATAATCACGACGATCACCATAACAAACGAAAGTGCAGCCGCGTAACCCATCTGGAAGAACTTGAAGCCATATTTGTAGGTATACAGGCTGAGCACTTGAGTGGTGGTCCCTGGCCCGCCCAGAGTCAGCACGTAAATGATGTCAAAGGTCTTGAACGAATCCATGAGGCGAATCAGCAGCGCGACGAGAATCGCGGGGCGGATGATGGGCAAGACGACATAGAGGAAGCGCTGGCGCGCACTGCTGCCGTCGATCATGGCGGCTTCCAGCACCTCTTTGTCGATCGCCTGCAGCGCCGCCAGAACAATCAGCGCGATGAAGGGCGTCCACTCCCAGACGTCGGCGATGATCACGGCCGCCATGGCCGTGTTCTCGCGCCCCAGCCAATCCACTGCGGGGATCCCGAAGATGCGCAGGATGTAGTTGACGATGCCGCGGTCGGTGTTGTACATGAATCGCCAGATCAGCCCGACGACGACCGGCGTGATCATGACAGGGAGAATGACGAGCGTGCGCACGATGCCGTGCCCCACGTAGTCACGGTTGAGAAGCAGCGCGATCGCGATGCCAAGCACGAGCTCAATCGCCACACCGATGAGGACGAACTCGGCTGTCGCCCGCAGCCCGTCCCAGAAGAGGGGATCGGCCGTGAAGATTTTGGCGTAGTTCTGGAACCCCACAAACTCCCAGGTGGCGGAGCGGTCGCCCATATTCCAGCGGTTGAACGAGAGCCAAAGCGAGTAGAGAAACGGAAAGATGCCCAACGCCAGCAGCACCGCGATTGCCGGAAGTAGCATCAGGTTGAAGCTGTGGCGCTCGATCCATGCGCCCAGCCCACGTTGCGGCGACGCCTGCGCCGGCTCTGCCCGCTCCAAACCCTCGATCTTGCTCGCCATGTGTCTCACTCCCTCGGTCCGGACGTGCAGCGGTACGGATCGCTGCACGTCCGGCGTAGCCATTCCGAAGTTACATCTGAAGTCCAGCTTCCACAAGAATGTCATTGAGCGCCGGGTTGACGCCCGTCAGTGCTTCCTCGGCAGTCTTGGCGCCTGTCATCGCCTCGGACAGCGCGCCCTCGATGAGGTCTGCCATCTGCGGCCACGGTGGGATGCGCGGGCGGCCCTTGGCAACGTCCAGGGAGGCCAGCATGGTCGGGTACTCCTTATACTTGGCCTGGAGCTCGGGATCACCAAGGACGGACATGCGGGCGGGCGGCTGTGCGCTGGCAAGATTCTTCTCCATCTCCTTGGTTGTCGCAAAGACGATGAAGTCCCAGGCCAGTTCCTTGTTTTGCGAATCGGCGGAGATGCCCATGTTCCAGCCGCCGAAGGTGGGCGAGCGGCGGATCGAGCCGTCGGTCTGGGCGTTGCCGGGCTGCATCGTGATCTCCCACTTGCCAACGATGCTGGAGCGTTCGGGGTCGGCGAACCACGGGGCGGCATTCTCCCACTGCAGGTTTATGGCCGCCTTGCCGTCGGCGAAGGTCTGCGCGCACTCGTCGTAGTCCTGTGAGAGCACGCCGGGGTTGGCGTACGGCACGAGTGACGTGAAGAAGTCGAGCGAGGCGATCGACTCGGGCGAATCCAGCGTCGAAACATACTCCGGCGTGTACCAGTCGCCGCCGAAGGCGCCCAGCATGCCTACCCAGTTGCAAAGCAACTGTACGCCGCGCTTGCCCATGAAGGTAACGCCGGACACGCCGTCGGCCGCACCCTTCTCCTGGATCAGCGCAGCGGTATCGCGCAGCTCTTCCCACGTTTCCGGAACTTTGGTGACCCCGTACTTCTCGAAGTAGTCCGGCCGGTAGTACATGGCGTGGACGGCATTGATGAAGGGCAGGCCGTAGAGTATGTCATCATACGTGCTCTGCTCACTAAGAACGTTGGGGTGGAAGTCCGGCAGGTCAAGGACGGCCGGGTCCGTTGCCGCGACGAACTCCGTCACGGGATGAAGCCAGCCCTGACCGGCATATTGGCCCATCCACACGCAGTCGACGTGGACGATGTCGACCGTACCGGTCTGTTGGGTCAGTTCGGTGAACTGCTTCTCCTGCAGCGTGGGGTAGGGCAACGTCTCGAAGTTGACCTTGGCGCCGGAAAGCGCTTCGTATTCGGCAACATACTCCTTGAGCGCGTTGGGCTTGCTTTCGCTTACTAGAGTGACATTGAGCGTTTTGCCGGCAAAGGTCTGGCCGGCGGCGGGAAACTGGAAGCCGGAGGCTGCAGGCGCCGCGGCGGCAGGGGCCGCCGGGGCGCTGGGCGCGGCCGCGGGCACGCAGGCCGCCGCAAAGCTTGCGGCCGCCGTTGTGCCAAGCAACTTGAGCATGGTGCGCCGAGACATCGAATATTGATTCATGCGTCGTCTCCCTTGCAAATGCACGTTGAATGACGGGACTCGCCGGAGATGCTGCGCCCGGCGTACATTCGGTCTCCGAAAGGATCAGGAGCGATCGGTAGGCGTCGTGCGGGCACGCAGCGCGTCAGACTTCGCCAGTCGAGAGGCACAGCGCGCCGCCTGTACGCTCCCATCGGCATCAAGTTGATTCTTCCGCGATCACCCCCCTCCTGGTTTGGATGAGTACCGACCCGCTCACCGGCCGGAAACTGCGCTTGAGCGAAAAACACGCCTGAATCAGGCATGGTCGGGGGCATTGTGGACGACCCGGAGGTAGCGCTCCAGCTCCGCCTCGGGATCCGCGGCCTCGTAGATGTTGCGGCCAAAGATAATCCCGGCCGCGCCGACCTCCAGCGCCTGCCTGGCGACGGCATACGCCGCCTCTGCATCCTTGGCCTTGGCGCCGCCGGCCACCAGCACTGGGGCCGGGCAGCCTGCCACGATCTGGGCGAATGCTTCTGCGCTCTGCGGCCAGATGCACTTGATCAAGTCGCCGCCGATCTCGGCCGCAACGCGGCAGTACATGGCCATCACGGCGGGATCGCTCTTATCCCCGGCGTGGGTGGCTTCGCGCGCACTGCGCGGCTCGACGATGAGGACCATGCCCCACCGCTCGCAAGCCCGAGCCACCTGGGCGTTTCTGGCAATCTCCATTTTCTCGCGTTCGGGGTCATCGAAGCCCATGTACAGATAGGTCATCACGGCGTCGGCGCCGGCGGCCAGCGCCTCCTCAACGCTGAGGAGCGCGACTGCGGCCCCTTCAGCGTAGGGAAGAACGCTGCGGCTGAAGCTCTGATAGTCGAAGTGAAGGATCAGGGACGGACGCTCGCGCCCCACAAATGCATCTTCCAGCGCCGGCAGCAGCCCCGGCGCAACCATCAGCCCATTGGCGCGACGTACGGCGCCCGCCAGCCTGCGCATCTCGTCGAGAGTGCGCATGCCTGGCCGCGGCCCCATCAGCACGCCATGCGAATAGGCGACGATCAGCGCCCTGTGGCTTCTGCTGTCGAACAACCTTCCCATCCGAATCTTTTTCCCCGTGCGCGCGTCCATCCTGCCTCCTAATCGAACCCGAGCTTGCCGGGGTTGAGAATTCCTGTTGGGTCGAGCGCATGTTTGATTCGCACCAGCTCGGCGTCGCTGCTGAAGACGACTTGTGGAGAAAGTGCCTGCGCGAGCTCCGCAACCCATTCCATGGCTACCTGCTGTGACTACGTGACAGGTAATCGCGCGCTAGCGTGCGCGTACGTGACTGACATAGAAGGAATCGCGCCGGCTGCAGAGTTCGCCGGCCGGTCGTCGAAGCCAGACGAGACCCAGTGCTCAGGAGCCAATTCAGCCATGCACCACCCCTGCCTCTTCGATCCGCACTTGATCGAGGAGTAACGTGACGTCGGCCGGATCGCATGTGCCGACACCGGACTGCATGACCGCAGCAGCGGCAGCGGCGCTGCTCATGCGCAGGCTCTCTTCGCTGGAAAGCTGCAGGGCCAGCGCCAGCGCCAGCCCGGCCACCATGGCGTCGCCTGCTCCTTCGGCGCTGACGACGGGTACGCTCAGTGGGGGAATGCGCCACAATCGGCCGTCGGCGGCGGCGACGGCGCCTGCGCTATCGAGCGAGACCAGCACGCGAACACCCGTGCGCTCGTGCAGGTGGGCCGCTTCCGACAGGGCGTCGGCAAGAGTCCGCACGCGCTGTCCCGTCAACATCTCCAGCTCCTGGCGATTTGGCTTGACCCAGGCCGGCCGGCCTTCAAGCCAGCGCGCCGCCTGCGGGCCAAATGCGTCCAGCACGACAGGAACCCCACGCCGGCGCGCCACATCCATCAGGTCGACGACGAGATTCTCTCCGGCGCCGGCGGGCAGCGGGCCGCCCAGCACCGTAGCCTGCGCGTCGGCCAGGTTAATTTCAAAGCGGCGTATTAGTTCGGCCTCGTCGGCGGCGCTCACGATCAGTGTGTCGTCGGAGAAGGTCGTGATGCTCTGGTCCTCGCCGGAGACAACGACGACGTTTGTGCGTGTCTCGCCCTGCACCCAGACCCAGTCGGAGCGAACGCCGCGCTCCGTCAGCATGCGGTCATGCAGGCGGCCGCTATCGCCTGCCGTGAAGCCAACCGCCACGCTGCGGACGCCCCAGCCCTGCAGGACAAGCGATACATCGACACCCTTGCCCGAGACCGTCAGCAGGCGATCGCGCACGGCGTGGCGCAGGCCCGGCACAAGCGCGTCCACGAACAGTGTGCGGCCAAGCGCCGGGTTGGCAGTAAGAGTCGGAATCGACAGGCTCTGTGTAACGGGAAGAGCGATCATGGGCCGATCAGATTCTGGACGAATAGAGGTTGAGGAGAGAGCTGCAGCGATTCCTGGCGTTCCTGGCGAACTTGCGTCGAGCGGTTGGAGTCCTGGTGCCGGTATCACTTTCGCTGTCGGCGGACTGTCAGCCGAGGCGAGGCCGGCGCTGACGTGCTTCAGGGCAGCCTTGCGAGCGCCTCAAACGGCTCCTGCATGCGCGCGTGCAGCTCCTTGTACAGTGAGTAGAGGGCGTCATAGCGGGCCTCCAGAGCCGAATTGGGCAGAAACGTGCGGTCGACTTTGACGCAGCGGGCGGCGGCAGCCGGTAGGTCCGGGTAGGCCCCCACTGCCGTGCCGGCGATCAGGGCCGCACCCAGCACGCCGCCTTCTTCAGCTGCGAGCGTCCGCACGGGCTTTTGATAGATGTCTGCCTTGATCTGGCTCCAGACAGGGCTGCGGGCGCCGCCGCCGGACGTGTAGATCTCCGAGACGGGGCTGCCGGCGGCTTCCACGATCTCGAGCGTGCGCCGCAAGTCGAGGCAGACGCCCTCCATGATCGCACGCACCATCGCGCCGACGCCCGTGCGCGGCGTAAGCCCAAAGAAGACGCCGCGGGAGTGCGGGCTGCCCAGGAGCCGCTCGCCCAACAGGTGCGGCAGATAGATCAAGCCTTCGCCGCCGGGCTCGGTGGCCTCCGCCTTCTCCGCTAGCAGCGTATAGACGTCGATCCCCTGGTCGCGGGCGGCGCCCACCTCCGCCGCGCACAGTTGATCCTTGAACCACTTGAGCGAGCCGCCGCCGGCCTCGGCAATGGCGAAGGGCACCCAGCCCGGCAGCGCATGGTGCAGGTTCATGAAGGGCGAGTCGACCACGGGTTTCTCGGCGAAGACACAAAGATCGGAGGCCGTGCCCGTAATGTCCAGGGCGCGCCCGCGTTCGGAGAGGCCGGCTGCGACGAGCATGGCAAGCATATCGCCCGCGCCCGCCGCTACTGGTAGACCTTCGGGCAAGCCCGTGGCGAGCGCTGCCGCGCGGTTCACCTGCCCGATACACGCAGTCGATGGCACAATCGGGGGCAGCTTGGCGAGATCGACGCCGATTAGGTCGGCCAGTTCGGGAGACCAGATCTGCCGCTCGGCGTCCATCAGGAAGGCGCCAGAGGCTTCAGAGAGATCCATGGCCGCAACGCCCGTCAGCCGGTAGTTGATGTAGCCCTGTCCGGCGACGAATTTCCATGTACGGCGATAAAGCTCTGGATGCGCCTCACGCAGCCAGCGGATCTTGAAGCCGATCCACGCAGCCAACGGCGGATTGGCCGCAAGTCGTGCAGCACGCGGCGCAGACGGACTGCGGCCGAATTCCTCGACCAGACCGGCGGCGCGCTTGTCGCACCAGAGCGGCGCCCACGGCGCCAACAGCGATCCATCTTCGCCCAGAGGTACGCAGGCGTGCATCTGCGCGTCGCAAGCCAGCCCGAGCAGATCGCCGGGGCGCACATCGGCCTGGGCGAGAACAGTACGGATGCCTGCGACGGCGGCGTCCCACCAAATGCTGGGGTCTTGCTCGGCCCACCCTGGTCGAGGCGTCGTCATGTCATAGCTGCAACTGTGGGCTGCGATCACGCGCCCGTCCAGATCCAGCAAGGCGACTCGGGTGCTCTGCGTGCCGACGTCGATGCCAATCAGTCGTTCACGAGACATGGATTGCCTCTCGGGCGAAGGGGCGGCGGCGGGCATGCGGGCCAATTCCGGCTCGACATCGTTCAGTCTGCGACGATCGTCGTCCAGAAGTACTCCAGGGGGAGGTCGGTCGGATTGCGGGTGGCGTGGAAGGGACCCGGCTTGAGATAAAGCGTGTCTCCCGCAGCCACCGGTGTCTCCACGTCGTCGACAACCATCACGCCGCTACCGCGCACGAAGTAGTAGACCTCCTCGCGGTCGGCGTGGGCGTGGCCGCGCGTACTGCAGCCGGGATAGATGACCGAATAGCCTGACATGATGCGCCCCGAGGCGGACTGTTCGGGCTGGACCATGACGAAGACGTCACGTCGAGTGCGGTCTCCCTCCTCGCGCAACAGCGCAGAGAAGGCGTTGGCGCTGTGTTCGGCGCGCATCTCCTGGACTGGAATGTAGAAAGTCTCGACATTCGCCATGAAACTCTCCTCGGTAGAGCCCGGGCAGCAGCTAGTGCTCCTGGGCGTCGGTAACGACGGTCTGAAAGCTGTCAACCTGGAAGCGGGTGCGGTCGCCGCGGTGCTGCGCCCGGAAGTACTCAAAGGGCATACCGTCGGCGGTGTATGTGATGCTCTCGATCAACATCAACGGGACCCCGGGGTGCACGTTCAGGAGTACGGCCTGCTCACGATTGGCGGCGACGGCTTCCATGAAGCGAGTCGCACGCGCCATCGTCATGCCATGGCGGCTGCGCAGAAGCTGGTAGAGCGAAACGGTCGTGAGATCAGAGGCGACAAGCGCGGCGTGGAATCGCTCGAGAAGATAAGAGGTCACGATCAGGACTGGCACGTCGAAGATCGAGCGCAGGCGCTCGAGAACCACGACGGGAGCTCCCTCGGCAATGTGCAAGGCGCGCGCCACATGAATGCTCGCCGCTTCCAGTTCGAGCTTGAGCACGCGCGTCGAGAAAGGTACGCCCTGGGCGCTCATGGCATCGGTGAATCCGTGCGGACTTTGCAGCAGCCCTTCTACGATCTTCGGCTCGGCAACAAAGGTGCCACGCCCCTTCTCGCTGCGAAGCAGCCCCTCGTTGATCAGCGCCTCGATTGCCTCGCGCACGGTGGGCCGGCTAACACCGTAGCGGTCGCACAGCTCTCGCTCGCTGGGCAGCTTGCTGTTGACGGCCCAGCGCCCAGCAATGATCTCGCCGCGCAGAATCTCGCGCAACTGATAATAGAAGGGGATCGGCAGCGAACGGTCGATCTGCCGTGTCGAGCCCGAGCTCCAGGCGTCAAGCAACACGGTGAGGGGCCTCCTTACCATCAAGTACGGCGACGAGATTGTGGACGGCCATCTCGCCGACGCGCCCGATCGATTCGCGCGTGTGGGCGCCGCTGTGGGGGGTGGCGACGACGTTAGGCAACTTCAGCAGCGGGCTGCCCCATGGCGGCTCGGCTGAGAAGGCATCGAGGGCGGCCCCGGCGAGAGCACCGCTGACCAGCGCGCGATGCAGCGCCTCCTCGTCGACCAAGCCACCGCGCGCGGTGTTGATCAGGAAGGCGTGCGGCTGCATGAGAGCCAGCGCGGCGGCGTTAATCAGGTGGTGAGTCTCGGGAGTCAGCGGCGCATGCAGCGATACGAAATCGCTGCGCTCCAGAAGCTGACCCAGTGTCAGCAGCTCGACGTCAAGCGCCGCCGCAGACTCGGCGGTGGCATAGGGATCATGCGCCAGAACGCGCATGTCGAAACCGTGCGCCCGGCGGGCGACGCTCTGCCCGATTTGGCCGAGGCCGACAAGACCCAGCGTCTTGCCCCACAGTTCGACACCCTGCCGGCTATGCCAAATCCCGGCCCGCATCTCACCGTACATCATCGAGATCGAGCGGGCCACGTCGATCATGAGGCCGATGGTCAGATCGGCAACGCCGTGGCTGTTTGCGCCAGGGCAATTGGTGACGACGATGCCATGTCTGCGCGCCGCCGCCAGATCGATATGGTCTACGCCGACGCCGTGCATCGAGACGACGCGCAGCGCTGGAGCCTGGGCAAAGACTCGCTCGCTCAGCGGCACGACTCCGACGATGGCCCCATCGACAGCGTCGAAATAATCGATCAGTCGTTCCTCGCTCATGGCTGCGGCCATGTCGGCACGCACGATCGCGCAGCCGGCTGCTTCAAGCAGCTGCCACGGGCGCGGCGAAGTGCTGCCAAACGAGCGGGTGGCAACAAGCACGCGGCGGTTCATGGCGGCGCTATCTGCCCTCTGCGGCGCGCACGGCGGAGACAAGCGCGCGTGCCTCTTGTGTGAGCAGATCAAAATCGCCGCGTGCAACCGCATTCTTGTCGACCAGTTTGCCGCCGACGCCGAGCGCCACTGCGCCGGCCTTGATATACTCGGCGGCATTGGCTGTGCTGATACCGCCGGTTGGCACCAGCCGGACCTGCGGCAGAGGCGCCAGCACGGATCGAATGTAGCCGGCGCCCATCGTGTCAGCCGGGAAGACCTTGACGAGGTCGGCGCCGGCCTCCCAGGCGGAGAGTATCTCGGTCGGCGTCAATGCGCCGGCGGCGACGGGGCGACCGTAACGTCGGCAGGTCTCGATCGTCTCCGCCTTGAAGGTTGGCGTCACGATGAACTGCGCCCCCGCGAGGATCGCCATGCGCGCCGTCGCCGCGTCGAGTACGGTGCCCACGCCGAGCAGAACGTCATCGCCGAAGGTGCGGCTGGCGACAGCGACGGTCTCGAGCGCGCCGGGAGTCGTCATCGTGAACTCGATGCAGTCGATTCCGCCCGCCTTGAGCGCCTGGGCCACGGCGATCGTCTCGCCGGCGCTGTCGAGGCGAACGATGGCGATGATGCGCCCGGCAAGCAGCCGGTTGAGGACGACGTTATGAGAGGCCATGGATCGCGTTTCTGTGGGCGGTCAGCGCAAAGTTGCTTCTGCCGCAGCGGGTTGTCAGACGAGCTCAAAGAGCAAATGCTTGACCTGCAGGTACTCTTCAAGTCCGTGGTGCGAGAGCTCGACGCCGAGACCGCTATGCTTCCAGGCTGGATAGGGCGCGTGGAGCGTGTCCGGGCTGACGGTATTGATGGCGACCGAGCCCGACTCGACGCGTTCGCCAAATCGGAAGGCAGTGGCGAGGTCACGCGTGTAGGCGTAGGTGACGAGACCGAAGTCAGTGCTGTTGGCCAGGGCGACGGCTTCGTCGAGGCCGGAGAAGGTGGCAATGCCGACGAGAGGGCCAAATGTCTCTTCGTGCATCACCAGCATCTGCGGGGTCACGTCGAGGAGAGCAGTCGGCTCATAGAAGAAGCCGGCTTGCAGTTCGGGTGCGGACGGGCGCTTGCCGCCGCAAAGCAGGTGCGCGCCCTTCGCCAGGGCATCGTCGACATGGCGCTGAGTACGCACGATGCCTTCGGCGTCGATCATTGGGCCCAGATCAACAGCAGGGTTCTCGAGACCATCTCCGATCGTCATGGCTTCGGCGCCGGCCTTGAAGAGTGTAATGAACTCGTCGGCGACTTCGCGCTCGACGTAAATACGATTGACGGCGTTGCAGATCTGCCCCATGTTGCGAAAGCAACGCTTAACGGCGTCGGCCGCAGCGCGCTTGATGTCGGCGTCCTTGAAGATGACCATGGGGGTGTGTCCCCCTAGTTCGAGCATCAGCTTTTTGATGTCGGTGGCAGCCTGGCGCATGAGGTGGCTTCCGACCTCGGTCGAGCCGGTGAAGGCGATCATGCGCGTCAGCGGGTGCGTAATCAGCGCCTCGCCGACGGTGCCGCTGCCGCCGGTGACGGCGTTCAGGGCTCCGGCGGGCAGCCCCGCTTCGGCGACGATGGAGCAGAATAGGGTCGTGGCGAGTGGGGCGTTGCGCGGCGGCTTGACAACGACCGTACAGCCGGCGGCGAGCGCCGGTCCCACCTTCCAGGCCGTGAGCGAGACAGGATAATTCCAGGGAGCGATGGCTGCGACGACGCCCACAGGCTGGCGGAGGACAAGGCTGCGGGCGCTGCGCGACCGGGAGGGCGCGACTTCACCGCGGATGCGGCGCGCCTCCTCGGCGTAGTAGTCGAGCGTCGAGATCGCGGCGTCGATCTCCTTGAGGGCATCGTTGAGGGGCTTGCCGTGCTCGCTGGTGAGGAGGCGTGCAAGCTCGTCACGGCGGGCGGCGACGGCAGCCGCGGCCTTGCGCAGAATCTGCGCGCGCTCGTCGCCCGTGCTCTCGCGCCATCCGCGGAAGGCTGCATGGGCGGCCTCGACCGCGCGCGCAGCATCCGCCGCGCTGCCAGCAGCAGCTGTGCCGACAGACTTGCCGTTCGCGGGGTTGGTGACTGCAAATGTCGTGCCGTCGGCCGCTGGGGTCCAGGCACCATTGATATGAAGTTGAAGCTCCGTCAGAGGCATGGTTCGCTCGATTGTTGTGGGCGGAGGGCGTCGCTGTGTTGACCTGTCAGAATGTAAGCTTGTTATGATAGGTTGAGCGCAGTATACATGCAGTCCGCACGAAGATCAAGAGGCAGTTTGGCGCACGCCCGCTGCACGCGCTGTGCAAGACTACCGCGCTCGGGTGCGAATTGCTGTGTGACTGTTGACGCGTGGCACGAGGTTAATGTGGTGGCAGTTGCGGAGGTTTCACCGACCGAGCGAAGTGGACGTTCGCAATGGATAGGGTAGCCCCGAAGAACGCGGCCAATATATGGCGCCTGGCTGCTCGACAAAAGCAGAGACGCCAGAGAGAGGTGACTACACCTTTCAACTGGCGTCTCGCGTTCCGGGC
>CAYJNV010000020.1:17924-25316 GCA_964370975.1 uncultured Caldilineaceae bacterium
TGTACGCCTACGACTGCTGCTTCTTGCGGTGGTCACCCACACTCGGCATATTGGGGCTCGCTCCGGGTCCCATGTAGCGTAGCAGCACAAAAGGCTCCACGCCGGAATTCTCCACGACGACCCCCTGCTGTGCGGCCTCAGCCGAAATGAAGAACTCATCCTGCGTGGCCTCGCCAAAGCGGATGACCGCCGGCGCCGCTGCACGATGGACGCCCAGGTTGCCTGTGCCTTGAATCACATAGACCCCCGAGGCGGCGTTGTCCTGAAGAACGCAGCGCGCGCCTGGCTCCAGCGTCAACTCACGTGCCGAGAAGAGGTCGGCACCGTCGATCTTGCCGTAGATTACCCAGCGGTCCTGCACGCCGTCAGCACTGGCGCCGGAAACATCAATCGGCTCCAGATAGTGGTGCTCCTTGAAGGCCGGGTCAATGTTTGCTTCCCAATCCACCAGATTAACCAAGTAATCGAGATCGTCGGCGTGTTCAGCAGGCACATCCTTGATGAGCAGTTCGCGGCCTATTGGACGATCTTCAACGATGTTCTGGAACATTGCCAGCACGTCCGACGCCCACTGCACCTCATAGGTGCAGAGTGACCCAGGCCCATGCAAGATGCCCGCGGGCACCAGCCAGCCCGTACCCGGCTTGAGCCGGTAGGCCACAGCCAGATCAAGGATGCCGTTGTCCCCTTCATTCCACCGTTCAAGGCAATCGCGCACATCAGCGCGGGTTGTGTCCGGCGTCACCCCAAAGAAGGTGAAAGGGAAATCGTTGACCGAGGTATTGAGTTGGGGTGGGAAGTAGTACGCCTCGGGCTTGCTCTCTCGGCCCAGCGCGCGCACATCTTCGGCGCGCTGGTGCAGGTGGTGCGGTATCGAACCCATGTTGTCGAAGAATTTGCAGAAGACCGGCCAGCGCCCGTACTTGCCGTAGATATCCGCACCAACGATTCGCTCACCCTCAAGTGCAACCGCGTCGCGCAGAAGGAAGAGACCGCCGTCAGCATCGTGTACGTAGCTGAGACCTTCGTCAGGCGGCGTCGCGGGGCCGTTGTCGGCGGGCACGGTTGAGGCAAACCAGCGTTCGTCAATACCGCCCCTATCCACGCCCAGCGCATACAAATCCTGCTTTGCCAATTTGAGCCGCCGTCCAGGATGCGCAAAGATGCGAGGCACCCATGTGGGCTTTAAATGGAGAATTCCCTCACCCGCGTCAAGCGCCGCGCCAATGCGCCGGCGCGTTGTCTCTTGTGACATTTCAGCATCTCCTTATGATGAATTGGCGCCGCCCAGATAATTACGCCGCAGCGCATCGATCGCGAGTGCAATAATCAGAATCAGACCGACTGCAATGTACTGCCAATAGGCGTCCACGCCGAACATGTTGAGCGCATTGGCAATGACGGCAAAGAAGATCGCGCCCGTGAAAGAGCCGAGAAGAGTCCCTTGCCCGCCCTTGAGACTTGTGCCACCCACGACGACAACCGAAATCACCGACAGTTCAAAGCCGGTTGCCATGACTGCATTCGCCGATGAAAGCATCGCTGTGAGCAGGACTGCTGCTGTTGCCGTGCAGACGCCCACGGCGATGAACGCGGCAATGCGTACGCGGTCGCTGGGAAGCCCTGCCGCACGCGCGGCGGCTTCGTTGCTGCCGACTGCGCGCATGTAGCGCCCGTACTTTGTCAGCCGCAGCACGAGGTAGGTCAGCGCATAGACGACCACCATGACGAGAAAGGGAATTGGTACTGAAGCTACTTGCCCGGTTCCCAGAAAGCGAAACGAACGAGCCGCCATGCCCACAACCTGGCCGTTCGTCAGGATCAGTGCAGCCGATAGATACACGTACATCAACCCGAGCGTGGCAATGAACGCAGGAATCCGTATCTTCGTCACAATCAGCCCGTTGAGAAGTCCCAGCAACAACCCCAGCGCCAGCGTCACAAAAATGGCCGGCACAATGCCGATGACTACGGCCGATTTTGCCAACACAACACCGCACAGCCCCACCATACCTGCCAGGGAGAGATCGAACGCGCCACTGATCATCAGAAGCGTCATCCCTGCGGCGGCGATTCCGGAAAATGATGCCTGGAGCAGGACGTTCTGAATATTGGGCAACTGCCGAAAATTGGCGCTTGCTACCCCCAGGATAATTACGGCAGCCAGCAACATCCACTGGATTGTGTACTGGCCCAGGAGTTGCAGCGCGCGGTTGGGCGCCTGCACAGGCGTGGACAACGAACCCGTATCGGGGGAGCTTGCAGCACTCATCGAGCGGCTCCGGTGGCGGCTTGAGCAATGATGGAACGGCGCAGAGTGTCCAGAGACAGAGCGAAAAGCAGGAGCAAACCCAGCGCAAGATACTGATAGAAAGGGGGTACCTTGAGAATATTCAGGGCGCCACTGATTGTCGCCAGCAGAATTGCCGCGAGGAAGGTTCCGGGCAGATTGGCGTTGCCGCCTGCCATGCTCGTTCCGCCCAGCACGCTAATTGCGATGACCTGGAGTTCGAAGCCAACGCCCAGTGTCCCATCCACGACCATCAGCTGCGAGCTCAACATGACACCCGAGATTGCGGCCGTCATCCCGACAAGCGCATAGGTGATGATCGTAATGCGGTCAACCTTCAAACCAGCAGCAACCGCCGCTTGCTCGTTCCCACCCACCGTGCACACGTGGCGGCCAAAGGGCGTGTGGCGCAGCAGAATGTAGAACACAAGGAGCGTCGCGAGTGCAATCAGCAGCGGAATCGGAATGCCCAGGACGCGTCCCGTGTTCAACAACGCATATTCGCGTCGCTGCGTAATCAGAATGGACTGACCATGCGTGAAGAGCAGCGCCACACCGCGCACCACGCTCATCATGCCCAGCGTCGCCACAAAAGCTGGAATCCTGAGTTTGCTGATCAAGACGCCGTTGATCACGCCAAGCAACAGGCCAACACCGAGCGCGCCGGCCACGGCCAGGGGAATCCCAGCCGGCATGAGAATACTGGCGGCAATACACGCTGTGAGCGCCTGCATGGAACCTACGGAGAGATCAAGCCCGCGCGCGGCAATCGCCAGCGTCATGCCAAAGCCCGTAACGGCCATGATTGATGCCGTAATCAACACATTGATCATGTTGGTCGTCGTGAAAAATGCTGGGGCGATGAAGGATGTGACTGCTACCACAATTAGCAGAATAATCACCACTCCCAGGCTATCGGCAAGTTGGAAGAAGCGTACGAACGCTGACGGCTCGCTGCGCTTTGACGGTGGCGTACGCACAGCAGTCGTCATGTGCTCGATGCCTTTTCACTTGCGCTATGGCCGACAGCCGCGGCGACAATTGACTCTTCAGAAATACGCTCACGCGGCAACATAGCCTTGATCTTGCCTTCACTTAGCACCAGGCACCGGTCGCTCACTGCGACCAGTTCCGGAACGTCCGACGAACTGACGAATACTGCCTTGCCTTTGCTTGCCAACCGACGCACCAGTTCGTGGATTTCCAGTCGAGTGCCCACATCCACACCGCGAGTGGGCTCGGCCAGCAACAGAATCCTGGCTTCGCTGACGAGCGCGCGGGCCATGAGCGCCTTCTGCTGATTGCCCCCGCTTAATGTCGTAATCAACTGACTGGGCGTCTGCGCCCGAATTGCCAGTGCGTCGCGCATGTCTGCGTATACGCGGGCTTCGCTTTGCCTGTCAATGATGGTGCGCGATGGCAGGTCTTCAGAGCGACGGTCAGCTGTGAAGACGTTTTCGAGCACGGAGAGGTCCGGATAGATGCCCTCAACTTTACGGTCTTCGGGCAGCATGAAAAGCCCTTGTGCGATTGCCGCGGCGGGGCTGGACAGGTCGGCCGGCTTGCCGTCTATCAGCATCGCCCCGCCTGAGGTGCGCCGCAGGCCGAAGAGCGCACGCACCAATGCAGACCGTCCTGAGCCGATGAGACCGGCGCAGCCAACAACTTCACCGTAGTGAAGCTCAAAGGAAATGTCCGAAAACGCGCCGTGCGCCTCAAGCGCCCTCACCGTGAGCGCGGGCGTCTGCGTAGCCGGCGGCGCTTCGTGATCAGCAGCGTATTCCGGTAATGGCCGGCCGAGCATCATTGTGATCACGTCACGCTCGTGCATCCCCGCAATGGGTCGCGTTCCCACGTGTTTCCCATCGCGCAGTACGGTGACGCGGTCGGCCATACGGAAGATCTCGTTCAGCCGATGCGATACGTAAAGAATCGCAACGCCGCGGCTGCGCAAATTGTGGATAATTTCGAAAAGCCGTTCAACCTCTGCTGCATTCAACGCCGCCGTAGGTTCATCCATGATGACGACGCGGAAGTCGGCGGCCAGTGCCTTCGCTATCTCCACAAGCTGCTGGTCGGCAACGCTTAAGAACTCGACTCGCTGCGTGGGCGACACATCCAGCCCCAGACCACGCAGCACTTCGGCGCTGCGCGCGTTCATTTGCGGCCAGTCAATCAGCCCCAACGCGCGTGTTGGT
Organism: uncultured Caldilineaceae bacterium; assembly: GCA_964370975.1. GTDB lineage: Bacteria > Chloroflexota > Anaerolineae > Caldilineales > Caldilineaceae > UBA5069. The sequence goes on from CAYJNV010000020.1 coordinate 22,413, forward strand.
TCGCGGCCCAGGAAAATATTCTCCGCCACACTTTGTTGCGGCGCGAGATTGAACTCCTGGTTGATGACGCTCACACCAACTGCCTGCGCCTGCAGCGGAGAGTGAAACGCCACCGGTTGCCCGGCAAGATAGAGCGCGCCGGCTGAAGGCTGCAGCTGGCCGCTGAGGATCTTGACCAAGGTGCTCTTGCCTGCGCCGTTCTCGCCTACCAGCGCGTGCACTTCACCAGGGATGAGTTCCAGGTCAACTTCATCCAGTGCACGCACACCCGTAAATTGTTTGGAAATGCGCTCGGCGCGCAGAATGCTTTCAGTCACAATTGGCACCTGAAGGCCCTCATGCGGTTTGGCCCTCCCGATGTACAGGAGGGCCAAACCACCGGAGTGGCTCCGTACGAAGCCACTGATATGCTACTGCATGAACTCGGCGACGTTGTCAGCGTTCACCAACGTCACGGGGAAGTAGATCGACCGTGTTGCGTCGTCAGAATACGTGATCGACTCATTCTTCATGAGCGCAGTGGCCACTTCGACTGCCCTTTGGCCCTGACCGTAGGGGTCCTGGCGGATTGTGGCGGCCATCTTGCCCTGCTGAATGAGTTCAAGCGCGGGCGGATCGCCGTTGAAGCCGACCAGCAGCACGTCGCCAACGCCACTCTTGCCTACGGTTTCAAGTGCCTGTGCTGCGCCCAGTGCCTCAGGGTCATTGGTTGCATAGATGCCCACGAGGTTCGGATTGGCCGAGAGTGTGTCACGAGTCACGTTGTAGCCGCCTTCAACAGTGTCATTGCCGTTGAGTTCCGCCACAATCGTGAAGTCCTCATGCTTGGCCATCTCATCGCGGAAACCTGCTGCGCGCACTTCGCCCACCGCCGAGCCGGGATGGAGCAGAATCATCAGCACTTCCTTCTGCCCTTCAACGCTGCCCAGTGTGTCGACCATGTACTGCGCTGCGACCTGGCCACCGGCGTAGTTGTCGGAGAGGATGAAGGCATCGTAGTTGCCCTCAGCGCCCACGTCGCCAATGATCACAGGAATCTGCGCTTCGTGCGCTGCGTCGATTGACGCGGGCAACGCTGCCGGCTGCACTGGAGAAACCACCAGTGCGCTGATGCCCTGATTGATCAGGTCGATGCTGCCGGAGACCTGCGCCTGCTGACTGCTCTTCTGATCGGAGAGCAGGAACTCGTAGCCGGCCGCCACCGATGCATCTTCGATGCCCTTGGCGTATGCCTGCCAATATGGCTGCTGCATGTCATAGACCGAGTAACCAACCTTGACCGGATCCTTCATGGCAAAGGTCACCGCGGGCGCCGCCTCTGCAGCAGGTGCAGCGGACGCGTCGGCCGCAGCGGGCTGCGCTGCCGGCACGGGCGCCACGCAGGCGCCGACGAGCAGAGCCAATACTGTGAGCGATGCAAACAACACCATAAGCTTGCGTGTCATACTGGAATCCTCCTGCCTTTCGTGGGTGAATAAGGAATGAGCGTTTCCGTTCACGATCTGCGTACACTAGGTGATTCTTCTCCGGTGCGTTGCTGCCTGCCCTCCTTTCGTGCCCAGTCAGGATTGCTTAACGGCTTGCAGCACCAACGTCTACGCTGTGTGCGCCAGGGGCGCCGTAGATTCGCGTTCGACCCAAACAGGTTCGATCAGTACATGGGTGTCTGCAGGCGGTTCGCCGTTGAGGGTGCGCAGCAACAATTGAAAACCCTGGGTCGCCAGTTCGGTAATTGACTGCCGGATTGTGGTAAGCGGAGGAAGTTGGTAGGCCGCGAGCTCAATGTCGTCGAGCCCGACCATGGAGATGTCGTCAGGCACACGCAGTCCCGCCCGATGGATCGCCAGCATGGCGCCAATGGCCATGCGGTCGTTGCCGGCAAACACCGCGGTCGGCTGTACCCGGTTCTCGAGAATCTTCTGCATAGCGTGGTAGCCGGATGCAGACTCCCAGTTGCCTTCGGGCGCAGCGGCCTCTGTCAAAGCATAGCCGGCTTCTTCGATGCGCCCGCGAAAGCCCAACAAGCGGTCACGGCTGGAGCGCAACCAAAGTGGACCCGAGATATGGGCCATGCGTGAATGCCCCAGCGACAGTAAGTGCTCGGCCGCCATTTCGCCCGCACGCGTGTTGTCCATAGTGACGGAAGGGCCAACGTATTCTTCGGGTATGCGCTCGATTGCGACCGACGGAATGCCCGCTGCTTCCAGTGTTTCAATGCTCTTCATGTGATCCTTGGCGGATACGAAGAGCACCCCGTCAACCCATCTTTCCGTGGCGCGCCCGATGTAGTCCGCCTCCCGCTCAACATCATCATGTGTGTTGTATAGAACCATGCTGTACCCGGCCGCGCGCGCGTGATCCTCTACGATGCCTGCCACGGCCGCGAAGAAGGGGTTGGAGATGTCGTGAACAACGAGCGCAAGAGTCTGCGTGTGCCGCGTACGCAAGCTGCGGGCAATTGTGAAGGGTCGATAGCCCAGTGCCTGCACTGCAGCGAGGACGCGCTTCTTCGTCTCGACAGAGATGCCCGGCTTGCCGTTGACAACCGACGAGACGGTTTGCACCGAGACGTTGGCATGACGAGCCACTTCGCGCATGGTGGTTGATTGCCGCGGCGTTTCGTCCATAGTAGACGTATTGCAGCTCAATTCACGGCTGTGATTCAGAGGGGTTAGGTCAGGAATTGGTTCGGTGAAGCCATTACATGAACGTTCACGTGAACGTTCAGATGATACTACTGAGCGAGGTGATTGTCAATAGACAATGAATTTGAAGCAGGGCTTCTCAAAAGTCAGGAAAGCGGCACGCGCGGGCGCGGACTGCACCTCACCCCCGGCCCCTTTCCAGTCTGGCTATACTTTACCCACAAGTCGCAGCGTCTCGAGGTGAGCGCGTTGCCGGGGC
>CAYJNV010000021.1:0-2789 GCA_964370975.1 uncultured Caldilineaceae bacterium
GCTCAAGGCATGCACCATTCTGGACGCGCTGGCCGAGACTGCGTCGGCGCGTGTCTTGCATATAGACGCCACCCCGACGCCCGATTATGCGACGCTCGTGGCCGTATAGCCCACGCCTGCACGCATGAGCACCCGCAATCACCCCAATCCCGCTTCAACGCCTATTGTGGCGTCTGCGCCTGCAGCCCTCACACAGAATCACCACCACGAGCAGCCACTGCCTGCGACTCTTGCTGCGCTTGTCATCGACACGGCCGTACGCCTGGGTGTAACCGAGTGGATCATCGCACCCGGCTCTCGCTCCGCTCCCTTGACCGCAGCACTGGCAGGCCGGAGCGACATCACGACCCGCGCAATCTATGATGAGCGCAGCGCAGCCCATGTCGCACTTGGACTGGCGCAGCAATTGCGCGTCCCCGTTGGGCTCGTGTGCACATCGGGCACAGCCGCGCTCAACTTCGGCCCCGCACTGGCTGAAGCGTTCTACCAGGGCGTGCCGCTGCTGGCCATCACGGCCGACCGACCACCCGAGTGGATCGACCAGCAGGACAATCAGGCGCTGCATCAAAACGGCCTCTATGGCCGCCACGTGCGCGCCTCATTCACGCTGCCCGTCGATGATGGCCACCCTGACACACGCCGCCACGCAGTGCGCATTGTGAGTGATGCTCTGCAGGCCGCACTGGCGCAGCCGCCCGGCCCCGCGCACATCAACGCTCCGTTGCGCGAGCCTCTCTACGCGCGCGCCAGCGAGCCGGTCGTTCGCCCGGCGCACGTGGCAGTTGCCGTGCCCGTGCGCAGCTCGATCGCCGATGAGGCGTGGGCGCCGCTGTTGGCTGCATGGGCTGAGGCGGAGCGCATCCTCATCGTGGGTGGACCACACGCGCCTGATGATGAACTGACGACTGCGCTCACGACGCTTGCAGCCGACGGCCGGGTTGCCGTCATCGGCGAGATCACCGCCAACATTGCGTGCGCCGACGCGACACTGCAGCGATGGGATACAGCGCTGGGTACGCGTGACGCCGCAACACTTGACGCGCTGCGCCCGGACCTTGTGATCAGCTTTGGCGGCGCTGTCACCTCGCGCGGCCTCAAGATGTTGTTGCGCAACCGGCCACCCCACCACTTCTGGCGCGTGGGTGCGGGATTGCCTGCGCCCGACACCTATCAGGCCAACACGCTGGTGCTGCCGCTCGCTGCCGGCGCATTCATGGCTGGGCTTACAGAGCATGTTGCGCCGGCTGGGCACGTGCGCGGCGGTTATCAGGACACCTGGCGCACGCTTGTGGCGACTGCTTCCGGCGCAGTGGACGCTCTGCTTGACGACGCGCCCTTTGGTGAGTTCGCTGCCATGCGTACATTACTTGCTCACGTGCCAGAGGGCGCAATCCTGCAGATAGGCAACAGCATGCCCATTCGCTACGCCGCCCTGCTGGGCGTTGCCCCAGGGCACGCGCCCTCGGGGGTCTACGCCAATCGCGGCGTGAGCGGCATCGACGGCTGCGTGAGTACAGCGGTCGGCGCCGCGTTGGCTCGCCCCGACCGCCTGACGTTGTTGATTGTGGGCGATATGGCCTTCTTCTACGACCGTAATGGCCTTTGGCACCGTCACGTGCCCCCCAATTTGCGCATCGCCCTGCTCAACAACCACGGGGGCGGCATTTTCGATGTGATCGATGGCCCCGACACGCTGCCCGAAGAGGTGCTTCGCGACTTCTTCCTCACGCCGCAGCCGCTGACTGCACGCCACACCGCGGCCGACCACGGCCTGGCTTACGAGTTCGCCAGCAGCGCGGCCGCAGTGCAGAGCGCGCTGCCAGCCTTTCTTGCGCCAAGCGACCGCGCCGCGCTGCTTGAAATTGAAACTGACATGGCAACAAACTCGGCCATCTTTCGCGCGTATCGGACATGCATGGCCACACGCACACGCGCCTGAGCCCGCCCGGCCGGGCGCGCTGATCATCCACGCACGGAGGGTACCCAATGAGCGACAAGCAATCCACAAAGAGCGCCATGCCAGCCAAACCACCCAAATCGAACAAGGGCAAGAAAGCCGCCAAGTCGGCAAAGGCGGCAAAGGCGAGCAAGCAAGTCAGGGCGGGCAAAGCCGCGGCAGCAGCCTTGGTCGCCGAGCCTGTAACCTGGACGCCGCTCAAGGGGTACCTGGAGATCAAGTACGAGTACTTCGACGGCATCGGCAAGATCACCATCAACCGGCCGCATAAGCACAACGCCTTTACGCCACTCACCGTCCAGGAAATGATTGAGGCGATGGAATTGGCGCGCCAGAATCAGGATATTCGCGTTGTCGTGCTCACGGGCGAAGGCGATCTTGCCTTCTGCAGTGGCGGCGACCAGAGTGTGCGCGGCGTAGGAGGCTATGTCGGCATTGACCAGGTGCCACGCCTCAACGTTCTCGACCTCCAGCGCCAGATCCGCTCCATCCCCAAGCCGGTGATTGCCATGGTGGCCGGGTGGGCCATCGGCGGCGGCCATGTCCTGCATGTTGTCTGCGACCTGACAATTGCTGCCGACAACGCCCGGTTCGGCCAAACTGGCCCCAGGGTGGGCAGCTTCGACGGCGGCTTCGGCGCATCCTATCTGGCGCGCATTGTTGGCCAGAAGAAAGCGCGCGAAATCTGGTACCTCTGCGAGCAATACGACGCGGCCCAGGCGCTGGAGATGGGGCTGGTCAATACCGTTGTGCCGCTCGCCGAGCTGGAGGCCACCACCATTGCCTGGTGCCGCCGCATCATGGGCCACAGCCCACTGGCGCTGCGCATGCT
>CAYJNV010000021.1:2799-3296 GCA_964370975.1 uncultured Caldilineaceae bacterium
GGCAGGCGGGCATACAGGAGCTCGCGGGCAACGCGACGCTGCTCTACTACCTGACCGAAGAGGCAATGGAAGGCAAGAATGCGTGGATGGAAAAGCGCAAGCCCGAGTGGGAACGCTTCCCCAAGTTCCCGTAAGCGCACCTGAGCGCGTCCCTGCGCCTTCGCCATGCTGCGCCTGAAACTGACACCCCACACCTTGCACTTCAGGCGGCCCGCGCCCACGTCGCGCGGGCCGTTGCTTGCGCGCGACCTGTGGGTTGTGCGTGTGGTTGACACGCAAGACCCTGAACTGGTGGGCCTGGGCGAGTGCGGCCCCCTGGCCGGCCTTGCCGCAGACGATCGGCCCGGCTTTGGAGAGGAAGCGCTGCGACTGGTCGAGGACATCAACCGGGCGGGGATACGAACAGGTGCACAAGATGGCTGGATCGAGTGGCTCGACGCGATTCTCGGCCCATGGGATGACGAGCTTGCCGCTCTCCCATCGTTGCGCTTTGGTTT
>CAYJNV010000021.1:3306-24792 GCA_964370975.1 uncultured Caldilineaceae bacterium
GGCGGCCGCGGCCTATACTTTGACACGCCCTTTACACACGGCCTGGTCGCACTCCCAACGCACGGCCTCATCTGGATGGACATCCCCGCCGGCATCGAAGCGCAGGTTGAAGCCAAGGTGGCTTCCGGTTTCGATGTGATCAAGATGAAGGTGGGCGCGCTGCCCTTTGACGAAGACGTCGCGCTGCTGCATCGCCTGCGGACGCGGCACCCGCAGATGACTTTGCGGCTCGACGCCAACGGGGCGTTTGGGCCAACCGACGTCGGTGAGCGGTTGGCAGCGCTCGCGACGCTGCAAGTCGAATTCCTCGAACAGCCCCTCAAGGCAGGGCAGCGAAGTGCGTTGGCAGCACTTTGCGCCGCGCCGCCTCTTCCGATTGTGCTCGATGAGGAGCTCATTGGCCTGCCCAATCCTGAAGGACTGCGCAACTTGCTCGAGGAGGTGCGCCCGCAGGGGATCATCATCAAGCCTTCCCTTCTGGGCGGCTGGCGCGCAGCCACGCGTGCAGCCGTGCTCTGTAACCAAATTGGCGTAACCTGGTGGGCGAACTCCCTTCTGGAATCAAGCCTGGGCCATGACGCCATTTGCCAGTGGACAGCAGCCCTCGGCGGCACGCGCGTGCATGGTTTGGGCACGGGCAGCCTCTTCGCGCACAACTTCGTATCGCCGATCCGCCTTGTGGGCAGTGCATTGCGGCGCGATGTGGAGATCGATCGCAAGAATCGTGGCGCAATTGCCCATTGATGCACAGCGCGCATGGCGCGATACTGAATCTGCGCGGCGCTGCCACCCTCCAGCCACGATGCCCACCGTTCACCTCATCGACCACGCATCAAGCCACCCGCCATACTCCCGCACTGAAGCCGGGTTAAGCAGCGCCGCGCGTTTGCCGAAAGCTATGCGATGAATCAGCCCACGCTCACAATCCGGGACCGCATCTACTCTGCTGACGCGCTCGCAGCCGGCCTTCAACCCGACAACATTACGGAGAACGAACGCGCCGCGCTCGACTTTTGCCGTTCGTGGCTGGGGGGGCAGGAGCAGTTCACTCTCCACACCTCGGGCTCCACGGGCGCACCCAAGCCGATAACGCTCAGCCGCGCACAGATGACCGCCAGCGCGCACGCGACGGCCACCGCACTTGACCTGCGCGCCGGCATGCACGCGCTCATCTGCCTGCCGGCGCGCTACATCGCCGGCCGCATGATGCTCGTGCGCGGCCTTGTGCTGGAGATGGCGATGACGCTCGTCGAGCCCGCCGCCAATCCCCTCGCCGGCCTGCGTGCAGACGGAAGCTTCGACTTTGCCGCGTTCGTCCCGCTGCAAATGGAGACATTGTTGGCCGGGCCGGAGCGCACGCGCGTCAACGCACTGCACGCGGTGCTCGTCGGCGGCGGCCCGGTGCATGCGCGCCTTGCTGCGGCAATTGCGCCGCTGCGCGCTGCCGTCTACCACACCTATGGCATGACCGAAACCGCCACCCACGTGGCGCTGCGCAGGCTCAGCGGCCCCGCGCGCAGCGACTTTTTCACGCCGCTGCCGGGCGTCGCGCTCCGCCTCGAAGCGCGCGGCTGCCTGGCGATTTGCGGCCCCATGACCGCTGGCGCCTGGGTACAGACCAACGACCTGGCCGAGCTTTGCGATGATGGCTCGTTCTTATGGCTGGGGCGGGTGGACAACGTGGTCAATTCGGGCGGCGTCAAGGTCGCAATTGAGCCGCTGGAAGCAAGGCTGGAGACGCTCTTGCCCGCCGCGCTGGGTGCGGCCTGGGACGGTAGACGTTTCATTGTGGTGGGGCTGCCCGACGCGCGACTTGGCGAGCGCGTTACGCTTGTGCTCGAGGGCGCGCCCATAGTCCCCGCCGTCGGGGAAACGCTTCTAGCCGCGCTGCGCGCGCGGCTTGAACCCTATGAAGCGCCGCGCGCACTCCTGTATGTGCCTTGCTTTGCCGAAACTACGTCTCGCAAAATCGATCGTGCCGCAACGCTGGCGCTGGCGACAACGACCCGGTCGCCCGATGATCCCGGGCTACTGGCGTAATGCAGTGGGAAGTTTTGCAGCCCACGCGTGGATGGCCGTCCAGTTACGATGGTCGCCTGCCGGCGCCTGAATGACCAACGTGACGAAGATTACAGCCCACCACGGCAGCCGGCCATATTCCAGCCGCCCGCCAAAGACGCCGATAGTCACCGGTTGCGCGGGACGAGCCGCACGTACGATCGGCCGGACATAGTGTCGCACCTGTGCGTAGCGTTCGCGCAGCGTCAACTGACCGCCCGTTTTTGGCGCCTTTGCGAGCGCGTCATCAACCAGAATCGGCACACCATCCACGGCCTGGTCGCCAGTTTGTGTCAGGCTCATGGCCATAACGAAGATGGCAATTGGCTTCTGCTTCAATGCGGCCCGATGACGGCGCAGGAAGCCCAGCGCAGCGCGATGCCACCCCATGATCATGGGCGCGCCCAGTACCACGGCGTCGTAGCCTGCAAGATCCTTAACCTCCACCACCGGAATGAGGTCCACTTGGGCGCCTTGCTCCGCAAGGTCCTCGCCCACAACACGCGCCACCTCGCCGGTTGAGCCGGCAAGGCTGGCATAGGTAACGAGTATGCGCATCGTGTGCCTCCGCACCGGTCTAGGCAGGGGATGCGGTTGCTGCGCCTATGTCACGCAGCCGCAGGTTGCCGATGGCGCGCCACATCACGCGCATGATCGCGTGGCCAAAATCAGGCTTCAGGAACTGGTTTGGGCAGCTTCCCGGAATCACCGCAATGTGATTTGCGCGGCAGCGCTGCACGGCCGCTTGTGAGACACTAGTCATGTTGGCCGCCGCCCCAGGCTTGACGCCCATCATGCAGTGCATCCAAACGTGCTTTACACCGAGTTCGATACACTGGTCCACAATCAAGTCTGTCACCTTGGGGTTGGCGAGAATAAAGACGGCATCGGGGCGGTGCGGGATGGACTTGAGGTCAGGGTAGCAGGGAGCGCCCTCATACTCGGCAATGCGCGGATTGACGGCATACACCGTGTAGCCTGCGTCCTTGAACTTGCGATAGCCCAGGTTGCAGCCGGTCTCACGCTTTTCCGAGACGCCTACCACGGCGACCGACTTCTGCGCGAGGAAGTCCTTCACGAGCGGATCAATCGAAGGCACGGGATTTACCTCTTCTTGGGTGGAAAGTGGCGGCCGACGCGCCGCCACGGGATGCGCTGTTCGGCAAACAATACGTTGGGAGCGCCGCCGGGTCGCGCCCCGCATTACAGCCCTTCAGGGCACAATGAGCACGGGACAGGCGGCATAGCGAAGTACGTTCGAGCTTACGCTGCCCAGCAATGCCTCGGCGGCGGGCCCACGCGCGCCTGTGCGGCTGCCCATGACGATCAGGTCTGCGCTGTGCGCCTGGGCGGCGGCGAGCACGGCCTCGGCGGCAGGGCCCTGGCGCAAGTCGCCGATTGCGTCCAGCTCCGCCGACTTGAAGACGCCCAGCGCGTCATCCACCACCTCGGCGGCAACGACCCCGAATTGGGCCTGCAGCGCCTCCCAACCGTCAGTCCACTCATAGGCAACGGGCGGCACATAGGCGTGCACCACCACCAGTGACGCACCCTCCACCCGTGCCAAATGCTCGGCAAAGAGCAGAATGCGCTCGTTGCCTGTTGAGCCGTCTACGGCGACGATGATGCGCTTGAACATTGCTTCTCCTCTGTGCGTGCGCCCTCATGGCATTGACGTCGCCCATCCAACAGTCCCGCTACTCATCGCGATCGGCAAAACCGGCAACGAAACACGTATCATATGTGAGATCTTCGCCTGCATACAGGTTGCACGCCGGCACGGCAATGGAGCCGCATACTGGTTTGCGATAGTCCCACGCGGCGCATTGGGCGTTTTCGTCGCATAGGCTTTGGCACTGCATTGGGTCCGCAACAATCACCGCAGCCAGGATTGCGCCTGTATGCCGATAATTCCAGTTCCAGTGAGGAAGGATCGCTACGCTCATTCCAGAGATCGTACCGATTCGATCAGGGATCGGATTCCCCACTTCAACAGCCAGGTGGCATTGCGCCGGTGAGCCACGGGCGTTCATCTCCAGCCACCACGCCACACACGTTGTCGATTCGCGACATGCCACAGCACACGCAGAAGGATCGTCGCCTTCCAACATCACCGACGTCACACTCTTGCTGTCCAGTCCGACGTTCCAGCCAAATTGCCGCTCTGTGGCTACCCCAGGCGCCAGCGATACGGGGGCGGGCGTCACTGCAGCAGCCCCCGACTCAACTTTATCACTTTGGACCGCCAAGGTCGAAAGCGCATTGCTGGTTGGAGGCCTGAAGGTCGCCGTCCGATTGCGGTCAATTGCATACCACAAGCCCGCTGCGAGCAACAGAACCGTCGCGATGCCTATTTCCCACCAGAGGCGAGAGTTCATGCGCCTATTGTCAAGTGGCGCACCAACTGCTTTGGTCTCTACCTGAGAAGCTTGTGGCAGAGCCTGGTGCGTTTCTGACGACGCAGGAAGTACAGAACGAGCATCTGCGACGGGTGAAGGGACTTCATTGCTGGTCACTGTCTCGGGTCCGCGAGTCGACGCACGTACAACGCGCGCGTCCAGGTCGAAGATGTGGCCATCGGAAGAGCGCATGAAGAGCACAGGGATGCCCCACTCCAGTGAATTGGAGACGCTGACACTGATGGCCCGCCGCGCCTCGTCCACAGCAGCATCAACCGGGAGTCCGTCCACCAACGCCTCATAGAAGGTGCGTGCGAACTCCGTGGCGGCAGCGTCGGTGATCTCGTATTGCATCGCAATTACCGCGGGCACGCCGCCGCGCACGAGCGTTGCAGCCGTACTCGCAAAGATGTCCTGGACGTCGCTGCCCGCACCAAGGCAGGCGTTAAGCAATACCAGACGGAGCGCCTGATTGCCGGCGAGAATGCGGTTGAACTCGGTCGCGGTTAGCGCGTCCGCCTGGCCTACATCGTCGGTAAAGTAGAGCACTCCCTCGCGCTTCGTGGCGTCGAAACTGCCGTGGCCCATAAAGTGAACGACGTGCCACGGTTCCTCGCGCATGCGCTGGCGCAACGCGCGCCAACTTTGGCCTTCCACCCACTCCAGCTCGACGAGCCCCTGTGCCGTCAGCTTGCGCAGCGCTTGCGCCACCGTGGCCTGTTCGGCGCGTACGTCAATCGGGGGCAGATTGGCCGGCGCGGCAATCATGCCGAGGACGCGCAACGGCGGCTGCACGGTGAGCGGCTCCGCAGCAGCAATGATGGGCAGATGGCGCACAATTGGCATATCTGCAGCCAACGCCACGAAGTCACCAAGACGCTTGTCGAACAAGTACTCCCAGGGCAAGGCAGCCATTTCCGCCGACTGGAATCGTAGCCGGAGGCGCAGCCCCTGACCCGCATTGACTGCAGTGCGCCGGCTTGTTTCAAGCAGCGAGCGGACCTCACCGGTGAAGATCGAATCGTAGAGGGTGGCGCCGAACTCCTGCACGGTTGCTTCCTCCGGCAGTAACACGCTGCGCCTGGCGCCGCCGCTGCGCAACAGCGCAATCTGCAGGTCTTTCAGGCGCACTTGAAGTGCAGCGCTGTCAAAGGGAAACTCATAGGGAATCGTACACTCGCCCGCGCTTGAGCGCACGACGCGCAAGGTATAGCCAGACTCGCTGCTGTGGCTGATATCGAGGACAAAGTCGTCATAGGAGCGGGGCACAGTCACCTCCGGGCGGAACGCAAGCGCAGCAACGTTGCTGAGACAATCGGAGGCGCGCGAAGCTATACCATACAATCAGGGGCATCGCAAGGCAACGAAAAATCCGCCCCCAGATGGCTGGGGGCGGATTTCTTGCTTACTGCTCAACAACGAGCGACTTCACAGCCGATAGTCTATTCCGGAACGGTGGGCAGATCATTGTCCATCTCGGCTGCGCCTGCAACCGGCTCGGTCCAGAGCTTGCCGTCGAGATAGTCCTGCAGGTTGTCTGGGGTCACGACAACCGACGGTGTCAGAGTAATCTGCGGAACCTCTTCGCCGCTAAGCACCTTCTGCATCTGGTCAATGACCGTCACGCCCATGCGGTAGGGGTCAACGCCCAGCGTTGCGCTGAACTTGCCTTCCTTCAGCAGGTCAAGCGTGGGGACATTGCCGTCAATGCCTACGGCGAAGAAGTCCTCGTTGATGACCAGGCCGAGTTGCTCGGCGGCCAAGGCGGCGCCGATCGCCATTTCGTCGCTGTTGCCGTAGAAGACGTCGATGTCGGGATACTGCTGAAGAGCAATCGCGGCGACTTCCTGGCCCTTGGTGCGAAGCCACTCGCCAGTCTGCTCGCCCACGATCTCGACATTCGGGCAATTCTTGGCCAGGCCGGCCTTAAAGCCACCCGTGCGCCGGTGCGAGAAGATGCTGTCGATGCCGAGCAGGATGTAGACCTTGCCCGTCGTCTCGGCGGCGGTGGTGTCGTACTTCTTGGCGATCAGCTCGCAACTGTGGGCAGCCAGCTTCTCGGCGCCACCCCACTGGTCATAGCCAATGTAGGTCTTCACTTCACCCTCGGTGAAGGGGGTAATGAAGTTGTGCGCAAGAATCGGCACGTCCTTTTCGTTGGCGGCCTTGACAGCCGTCACGGCCGAGTCGGTGCCAATGGGGTTGATGCTGAGCGCATCAACGCCCTTCTCAAGCAATTGCTGGACGGTAGTGACAAACGCCTGGAAGTCGCCTTCGCTGGCGGGCGCCTGCACGTCAATTGTCCAGCCCAGCTCAGTGGCGCGTGCCGTGGCGCCATCCACCATCGCCACATGGAAGGGGCTGGTGAGGGCTGGGGGCACGAATCCCACGTTGTAGGCGGCGCCTGCGGGCGCGGCCTCAGCAGGGGATGCGTCGGCGGGTGCGGCCGCGGGCGCGGCCGCCGGCACTGCGCATGCCGACAGGAGCATGAGCATTGCCATTACTGCCAGGATGCTGAAGAACTTCCGGTTTCGCTGCATGATCCACGTTTCCTTTCGACTCACGTTGGCAAAAGGTAACTGCATCAGAGAGACTCCATCACTGCGCAACATCACGCGCGTGGGCGCGTTACTGCCACCTGTCTGTGCTGGTCGCCGGGTCAACTGCTGCGCCGGCGGCTGAAGTTGAGCCACTTCACTTCGCCGCGCCGAATTACGTCCAGCGCAACCGCCAGCACGATAATCGCACCGATCACAATCTCCTTGGCATTGCTTGGCACGTTCATGTAGACGAGCCCCTGCTCCACAATGCGCAGGATGAAGACGCCCACCAGCGTTCCCCAGATACCACCAACGCCACCCGAGAGCGCCGTGCCGCCGATGACCACCGCCGCCACAGAGATGAGTGTCATATTGGTGCCATTCTGATACGCGCCGGACTGCAAGCGCGCCATGACGATGACGCCGGCAATGGCGGCAAAGAGGCTGCTGATGCCGTAAATCAGCATCTTGTACCAGTCAACGTTGATGCCCGAGAGGCGCGTGGCCGTCTCGTTGCCGCCGATTGCATAGGTGTAGCGCCCCAGCTTGGTCTGGCGCAGGATAATCCATGAGACGAAGTAGACAATCAACATGATGATCAGCGGCATGGGCAGGCGAATGATGCCGACGTTGATGTTGCTCGTGATGAACTCCACGAAAGGGCCGCGCCCAATGTTGATGCCTGCGCCACGCGTCGCCACCAGCGCCACGCCCAACAGAATCGACCTGAAGCCCAACGTGACGATGAATGGGTTTATATTCAACCCCGTAATGAAGAGACCCTGGATCACGCCAATCAGCCCGCCGACGAGGACTGCGATCAGCATACCCGCCCAGGCGGGCATGCCCAGCGCGAGTTGTCCGCCGGCCACGTTGCTGCCCGATATCAGAATGGCCGCCAGCACGCCCGAGAAGGAAACCATCGCCTCGACCGACAGATCGATGCCACCGGTAAGTATGACGAAGGTTTGCCCGGCGGCGACGAGGCCAATCGCCGACGCCTCAAGCATCAGCAGCGCCCAGCTTGTGGGCTTTCTGAAGGCGGGGGCCATGGCAAAGAGAAGGGCGAAGAGCGCAATGAAGACAAGCAGCGGCCCCAGGGCCGACACAATCCGCCCAAAGACGCTGCCGCTGCGCTCCGAGGGCGCGGCTATCGCAATTTCAGTCATGAGCGTGAATCCTGCATTGTGGGTGCGGTTTGGGCTTGTTCGGTGAGGCTGGAAATGGGAGAGCCGGCCATGGCAGCCGCGAGCGCCGAGTCGGCGAGGCTGCTGCCCGTCGCCAGCTCGATGATGCGCTCCTCGCTCGCCTCGTGGCGGTCGAGAAAGCCGGCCACCGTGCCCTGGTGAATGACCATAATCCTGTCGGACATGCCCAGCACCTCGGGCAATTCCGAGGAGATCATGAGGATGGCGACACCGTTGCGCGCGAGTTCGTTGATGAGCTTGTAGATTTCCACCTTGGCGCCCACGTCGATGCCACGCGTCGGCTCGTCAAAGATGAGCACGCGCGGCTTCGTCGCCATCCACTTGCTCAGCACAACCTTTTGCTGCGTACCGCCCGAAAGGTTGATAGCCAATTGCTCCTGACTGGACGCGCGGATGGCAAGGCTCTCGATGAAATCCTGCGCGAGGTCGTGCTCCTTGCCGCTGTTCGTGAAGAGGCCCCGTGTCAGCCGACCAAGAACGGCCAGCGTAATGTTCTGACCGGTGGACATCTTGAGCACGAGACCCTGCTGCTTGCGGTCCTCGGTGAGCAGGGCGATGCCGTTGTTGATTGCGTCACGCGGGCTACGGATGGTGACGGCCTTGCCGTCAACAAAGATGGAGCCCTTGTCGTACGGGTCGGCGCCGAAGATCGCACGCACAAGTTCCGTGCGGCCTGCGCCCACGAGGCCGGCGATGCCGAGCACCTCGCCACCATACGCGCTGAAGCTCATGTCGCGCAGGCGCGTGCCCTGTGTCAGCCCCTCCACACGCAGCACTTCGCCGGTGCGCGGCGTGATCTCCTTGGGAAACTTCTCGGAAAAGTCGCGGCCCACCATGAGTCGAATCAGCCTGTCCACATCAAGCTCGCCGCTGCGCCAGGTGCCCACGTATGCGCCGTCGCGCAGCACTGTAATGCGGTCTGCTACAGCAAAGGTCTCTTCAAGATGGTGGCTGATATAAACAATGGCCACGCCGGCCTGCTTGAGTTCGTGGATAATGGCGAAGAGGTAGTCAATCTCGCGGATGCTCAGCGATGACGTGGGCTCATCCATGATGATGAGATCCGCCTGGTGATGCAATGCCTTGGCGACTTCCACCATCTGCTGTTGGCCAACGCCCAACTGGTTGACAGTCATGCGCGGCTCAATGTCCAGATGCAGCTTGGCAAGCAGGGCGCGGGCGCGCTCGTGCATTTGCTTCCAGTCAATCATCCCCGCGCGTACAATCTCCGAACCGAGGAAGATGTTCTCGGTGACCGACAACTGCGTCACCTGGTTCAGTTCCTGGTAGATGGTGGTGATGCCCGCGACCTGTGACTGGCGCGTATTCTTGAAGGCGACGCGCTGCCCTTTGAAGATGATTTCGCCGCTGTCGGCCTGGTAGACGCCCGACAGAATCTTCATGAGCGTTGACTTGCCTGCGCCGTTTTCGCCGACGAGCGCGTGCACCTCGCCCCGATTCACGGTGAACTGGACGCCATTGAGCGCAAGCACACCAGGAAAGGTCATTGTGATGGCGCGCATCTCGAGTAGCGGCTCATCTGCCGTTTGCGCGGCTGGGTTATTTCCGGGGGACGTCGCGGGTGCGACTTGTGCTGTCATGCTGAGGAGCCTTGCCGACGTTGCACAGCGTGACCCTCGCGCGCGATGTATGCCGCATTGCGCGCCAAAGCCAAGTGGTGGCCGGGGAAGACTGTTTGAGTGAAGTGGATTGTTCCGCTAGAATTGGGAGCAAGTATACATGACGTTCAGGCAAATATCAACCGGACAACAAACCGCACAATTCGCCAGCCTCATACCCACCGGCTTGCAGTTGCGCCCGACATGCAGCACAAAATGGCCCAACCACCAGCGCCCTGCGCGCCCATCGCGGAGAAGCTCCACATGAAGACCAACGCCGCCTCTGCTACACTGCTGCACGATGCGCCACTCGCCGCAACCGCAGTTGCGCTGCGCACCGGCGCACTCGACCTGCACAAATACATTGACGACGCATGCGACCTCATTGACAGGTCTGAGCCGATTGTGCGAAGTCTTCTCCAAGAGGATGTGCGGCGCACACGCCTGCACAGCGATGCCGACCGCTTGCTTGCCCGCTTTCCCGAACCGGTACAGCGGCCGCCTCTTTTCGGCGTGCTCACCGGCGTCAAGGACATCTTTCACGTGGACGGCTTCGTGACACGCGCCGGGACGACTGTGCCACCCGAAAGCTTCGCAGGCACACAGGCACGAATCGTCGACGACCTTTACGGCGAGGGCGCACTTTTATTGGGCAAGTCGGTGACCACCGAGTTTGCCTACTTCGAGCCGGGCCCCACACGTAACCCGCATAACCCGGCGCACACGCCCGGTGGCTCCTCAAGTGGCTCCGCGGCAGCGGTGGCGGCAGGCTTTTGCCCTTTGGCCGTAGGTACGCAGACGATTGGCTCCGTCATTCGCCCGGCGGCCTTCTGCGGCATCGTAGGCTTCAAGCCCACATTGGATCGGCTGCCCACGCAGGGCGTCGTCTACTTCTCGCCCACGGTCGATCACGTGGGGCTTTTCACACAAGATGTTGCAGGCATGGTGGTTGCTTCAGCCGCCCTGCTGGCGGGCTGGCGCGCGCTGCCGGCGCAGGGAGCCGCGCGCACACCCGTCGTGGCAATCCCCGCAGGCGCCTACCTGGCACAGGCCGAGCCGGAAGCGCTGGCTGCGTTCAACAGCCAGGTGGCGCTCCTCGCCGAAGATGGCTGGAGTGTTCGCAGCATCCCCCTCTTTGCCGAGATTGCGGCCCTGAACGCACTGCACAGGCGGCTGGCCTTCGCCGAATTCGCGCGCGGCCAGGCTCATCGCTACGCGCAATACGCTGTCCACTATCGCCCGCGCACCGCAGAGATCATTCATCTGGGTGCTGCCGTGGCCGATGACGAGCTTGCGCCGCTGCGCGATCACTGCCTGCAACTGCGCGCCGAGATTGAATCCCTGATGAGCGTCGAGGGCGTCGACGCGTGGCTTGCGCCCGCAGCGACCGGCCCCGCACCCGCCGGCATCCACGCCACGGGCGACCCCAACATGAACCTGCCGTGGACGCACGCCGGCATGCCCGCGATTACGGTGCCCGCGGGCCGGGCCGCCAACGGCTTGCCCCTGGGACTGCAAATTGTCGCGCGCTTCGACGCCGACGAGGACCTGCTACTTTGGGCGGCGCGCGCTGAGGCCGCGCTCGCGCCATCGGCACGCATGAATTAGCCGAAGCGAGGCCACAAGGTGCAGAAGCGTCGCATCATCCGTAGCCGCAATCGGCAATTGGGACAAACAAACCCGGAAAAATGGTCATCTGTCACTAGTGTCCACGGGGCGCTGCAAGTATCCTGAAGCAGTGAGCTACATCACGCGGCGTGCGGGCGCATGCGCTCTGCCTTACTCCCCATGCGCCGCGTGCTCCGCACGACACACCAGCCCACCGGGGCAACTGATTCACCATGCTTTTGCTTCAGGAAAGCGCTGTGCCCATGAAGAATGTGTTGGTTATTAACCTGGTTGAAGCCGAGACTGAGGAACAGGTAGAGTTCCTGGGCCAGCAGATTGAGCTCATTAGCCGCGGCTGCCGCGGTGACGGCGCGCGTGCAGCAGCCCTGATCGCAGAATATGACGGCAATGTTGATGCGATCGCGCTCGACGGGCTGCCCTTTGAACTGCACCTGGGCGCTGCACACCGGCCTCACACCGTGGGTGCGGGGCTGCGCAGCGTGGCCACAGAAACGCACGTGGTAGATGGCGCTGGACTACGCGCCGGCCTCGAACGCTGGGCGGTGATTCTGGCCGACCGCGCCGAACCGGGCATCTTTGAGGAAAAGCGCATCCTCATGACACCGGGCCTCAACCACAGCGGCCTCGCGCAGGCGCTCGAGCGGCGCGGCTCCACCATCCGCTATGCTGACCCATTCATCTACTTTGGTCTGCCCGATCTCTATGGCGTGGGACGGCGCAACACACTCGAACGATTCGGCCCGCTGACACTGGCTCGCCTGGCCGATGCCCCCTTCCGCCGCATTCAGCCGCAAGCGGGCGCCGCGCACCACCGCCGCGCCGGCGCGCCCTTCAAGTGGGCCGATGTCATCGCGGGGGACATCGGCGCAATTCGCCGCTACGCGCCGCAGACGCTGACGCACAAGACGATTGTGGTCGAGCATGCCACCAACGCTGATCTCGACGACCTGCGCGCACGCGGTGTCAGCATCGTGACCACGCTCATGCCCTCTCTGGACCCCACAGACACGCTCGGGCGCTGGTCGGCGGCCGTCATCGAGGCGGTGCTCGTCGCGCTGCGCACGGACGCCAACGCGCCCCTTACAGAGGACACCTACCTCGACCTCATGGCCGACATCCAGTGGACCCCGGCCGTGCGCTATCTGCAGGCGAACGAGGCGGGCATCAACCGCTTTGCGTTCGTTATCCACCCGCTCAACATTGGCTTTGTGCGCAAGGATCCTTCCATGTGGTGGACGCGCGTTGTGCCCACCCGCATTCTGGAACCGATCGCCGCCTATACCCAGCCATTCCTTGTGAGCACCATCCGCGGGGCCGTCTCGGAGAGCACCGGCCAGCGTGTAGAAGGCTATCTCTACACGCTGGGGGCAACGCCCAAGGAGATGATGAGGCGCGACGCCAACTTCACCTACCAGCGCATCAACAAGGCGGCGCGCATGGCCGAGCGGCGCGGCGCACGCATCCTTGGGTTGGGTGCATTCACCTCGGTTGTGGGCGATGCGGGCATTAGCGTCGCGCACGAATCGGACATCGCGGTGACCAGCGGCAACAGCCTCACGGTTTCGATGACGCTCGAGGCGGCCAAGGAAGCTGTCAAGTTAATGGGGGCGACGGACCTCTCGCAGGGCAAGGCGATGATCGTTGGCGCCACCGGCTCGATTGCTTCCGTCTGCTCGCGCCTGCTCGCACAGGCCATCCACAACGTCGTGCTCGTCTCGATTGAGCCGGAGAAGTTGCTAGAACTCAAACGCACCATCCAGCGCGAGACGCCCGAGGCGAACGTTACCATTGCGACAAAGACGGGCGATCTTGTCGCCGATTGCGACCTGATCGTAACGGCCACTTCTGCCTTTGGCCAGCGTGTCATCGACCTCACCAAGTGCAAGCCGGGCGCCGTCATTTGCGACGTGGCGCGGCCGCCCGACATCAACCCGGCCGAAGCAGCGCTCCGCCCCGATATACTCGCGATTGAAAGCGGCGAGGTCGCCATTCCCGGCGACGTCGACATTGGTTATGACATCGGGCTGCCGCCGAAGACCTCTTACGCGTGTCTGGCGGAGACCTGCCTGCTGGCCATGGAGGGGCGCTTCGAGGATTATACGCTGGGGCGCAACATCGAGATGGAGCGGGTCAAGGAAATTTACCGCCTTTCCAAGAAGCATGGCTTCAGGTTGGCGGGGCTGCGCTCCTTTGGCGAATATGTGACGCCCGAGACTGTGGCCGCCAAGCGCAAGCTGGCTGACGAACTGCGCAATGACCCGGTGCGCTTTGCCAGGTTGCAGCACGACGCGGCGGCCAAGCTGGCCACCATCCCGGTCATGTCCAAGGGTGTGCCCCAGTCGGGTGGCATCTCCGGCGCGGGGCTGCTGGGCCTTTCCGCAGTCACCGCCGCGGCGGCTACGCTGGGCGCATTCTGGCTGACACGCATGCTGCGACGCAGCTGATTTCGCAAGCAGGCAGCAGAGTCTTCCCGGCGCACGTCCGGGCTGCTGTTATTCGTCCGTGCACGGTTGCCTCCTTCAACCTCTGTTCCGCCAGACCGCCGTCTCCCTCGGGAGGCGGCGGTCTGGTTTTTCGAACACACAATGTGGCACGAATACGGCGCCGTTCCAGACTCGGCAACGCTGAAATTGCTGCTTGACAACGCTCGGGCATGAGAGTATTATCGTTTTTAGTGTTAGCTAAGTTATTTTTTATTGTTGTATAATTTTCTAGAGGTACCTCTTCCAGTAAGCATTGTTCGGGGCGGCGCACCGTAGACGTGCGCTCGATTGTGAAAGGAGCCCACCACATGAATCAAGAACTCGGGTTGCGGCTGACGACTCTCGCGCTGATACTTGTCATCTTTGGCATCAGCGGCCACTTCCGCATGCGCGCCGAACGCGAAGGGGGCGCACTTGATCGCTCACATGGTGGGAGGCTACTGGTCGTTCTGCGCTTGATCGGCCTGGCGGCCCTTGTTCCACTGCTGCTGTACCTATTCAACCCAGCGTGGGTGGAATGGGCGCGCATGCCCATTCCCGGCTGGCTACGCTGGCTCGCCGCAGCAGCGGCCTTCGCCCTGATCCCGGCATTGCTCGTCCTCTTCAGGACCATCGGCAACAACATCTCACCACGCGAGACGACGCGCCAAGGTCATCGACTTGTGACGGATGGTCCTTACCGATATGTTCGGCACCCGCTCTACAGCCTTGCGACGATCGTCTTTTCATTGCTTGCGCTGCAGACGGCGCTCTGGTGGCTGTTGGCGGTGTTGGCGGCGGCTTTGGCGCTTCTGGTCTGGCGCACGCAGCGGGAGGAGGCTAACCTCGTGGCGAAGTTCGGGGATGACTACCGGCATTATATGGAGCGAACCGGGCGCTTCATTCCCCGGCTGCGAGTTCGGCAATCGGCGTTTCGTCGCTAATCGGGCCGCCCCTCAAACTTGGTGGTTGATTACTGTTGGGACCAAATGCCGCGCTGCGCCGTACGCGCCTCCTGCTCGGCAGCCTGAAGTGTGGCCGCCTGGGCGACGTCGGGCTGCTCGGCTGCTGCCGCCGCCCAACCTGCACGCACGAGCGCCTCATTTGCGAAAGTGCCGTCAGGCAAATAAACATAGCGCAGCAATCGGCCCAAACTGTCACTTTCGCTCACATCTTTGGCCAGCAGCACCGTCTTCCCGGCTACGAGCGCCGTGTTGGCATCGGAGGCTGCCTGATAGCCGGCTTCGTCTCGGTCGGGCGCATTGATGCCAAGATAGCGCACGCGGTACTCGCGACCGCCAATCTGCACGTGCACCGTGTCGCCATCCGAGACCCAGGTGACTGTGGCCTCGATACGGAGGTTGGCAGCTTCGGAAGCCTGGGTAGCCTGTGCAGTGGCGGGCTGCTCGGCCTCTGTGGCAGCCTGGGCCGCATATGAGCCCGCACCGGCATTCTTTGCATCGGGGAGCAGCGTGAGGTCAACGGGCGGCTCGCCCGGCGCGCTGCTGACCACCAGGTCCGACCGCACCCACGCGCCGCCCTCAAGCAGAAGCCACCAGTAGCCGTCTTCGGCCTGCTGGCGTGCCACAGCAATCACCGGCGCGCCCGCACTGAGCTTGCCTTGCACACCAAATCCGGTGCCCGGCCCACCGCGCAGATTGACCACTGAGGTGACCTTGCCCGCCTGTGGCTGGAACTGCGGTGCAGAGGGTGTTGCGGACAGAGCCGGCAGTGCGCCGGCGCTCTCGCTCGCGACGACTGGTGCGTCGTTGCCACGTGCCCACAGCAGCGCACCCACCGTGACGATAATCAGCACGAGCAGCGCCATCCAGAGCCACTGGCTGCTCGGTCCTTCCTCCTCATAGCCGACACCGCGCGCGCCCGACGAGTAGAGCGACGGCACATTGAGGAATAGCTCCTCAAGCACGTCGCGAAACTCAGTCTTCACTCGCCATTCGCTCGTGCGCGCGTTGTACTGGCGCGCCCACTGCGGCACGCGCCGCTTGAGCTCGCCGATGGTCGCGCTGAAATCGGGGGCGCTTGTGATCCTGAAACTGATTGCGCCTGATTGCTCACGGTATTCACCGAGACGGGCGCGCGGCACGTGGGCCATATCTTCCATGGGCTTCCACCACCTGGGTGGCTACAATGCAATGGCAATCCGCTTCGTGCGCGCAGTATACAACAGGACGCATCGGCTTTGAATGCATTTGGCAAAGCGGCCGCCCGCCGTTCCCCCTACGCCTCGCGGGCGCGCAGCGAGAAGCAGCAGATTCATGCCGCGAGCGTACGCAATTCCTCCTCGGAGATGGTGGGCACACCCAGCTCACGCGCCTTGTCTAGTTTGCTGCCGGCGTTTTCGCCAAGAACCACGTAGCTTGTGGCCTTGCTCACGCTGCCTGCTACCTTGCCGCCGTGCGCCTTGATGAAGGCCTGCGCCTCATCGCGGCTAAAGCTGGGCAGCGTGCCGGTCACAACAAAGGTCTTGCCTGCGAGTGGTTGCGCGCCGATGGCTGCTTTTGGCGTCTCGGCAGTTCGCACGCCATATTCGGCAAGGCGTTGAACCAGGACGCGGTTCGGCTCGAGCAAAAAGAACTCATGCACGCTCTCGGCAATGCGCGGCCCAATGCCGTGGATCGCGTTAATCTCATCCCGCGGCGCTTCCATCAGATCCTGCAGGCTGTTGTAGCGCGCCATGAGGATTTCGGCCACGACCTCACCGACGAAGCGGATACCCAGCGCAGTGAGCAGGCGCGACACGGGCCGCTGCTTGCTCGCCTCGATGCCGGCGCGCAGATTGTCCAGCCTCTTTTCCTTGTAACCCTCAAGCTGTGCGATTTTGTCCCAAGGCAGATTGTAGATGTCGGGCAGCGACTGGATGTAGCCGAGTCCCACGAAAGCCTCGGCCTGCTTGATGCCGAAGCCCTCAATGTCCATCGCGCCGCGCGAGACGAAGTACTCCACCTTGCGCACGAGTTGCTCGGGGCAGGCGCTGTTGACGCAGTAGGTGGCGGCCTCGTCGGGAGGGCGCACGAGCGGCTGCCCGCAAATGGGGCAGACGGCGGGCATCTGCCATTCAACCTCGCTGCCGTCGCGCAAGTCCACCAACGCGCGCAGCACCTTGGGAATCACCTCACCGGCACGCTTGACGATCACCTGGTCGCCTATACGGATGTCCAGGTCGCGCACGTAATCTTCGTTGTGCAGCGTCGCCGCCTTGACGATGACGCCGCCCACCGCCACCGGCTCAAGCACGGCATTGGGCGTGGCTACACCCGTGCGCCCAATATTGACCACAATGTCATTGAGGCGTGTTACGGCCTCCTCGCCGGCGTACTTGTAGGCCAGCGCCCAGCGCGGGTCCTTGCCGGTAAAGCCCAGCAACTCCTGCAACTCAAGCGAATCCACCTTGATGACGGCGCCATCGACCTCGTAGGGCAGCGACACGCGCTGCGCGCCGAAGTCCGCCAGATATTCGGTCAGTGCGTCGAATTCATCATCTCCGAAGCGGCGCAGGTTGGGGCAAACGGGCAAACCCTCGAGTTCCAGGTATTCAAGCATGCTCGATTGCGTTTCGGGCGCATTGTCCTCGGTTTCGAGCACAAGTACCTGGTAGACCCAGAGCTTGATCGGCCGCTGCGCGCTGATGGCGCTGTCGAGTTGGCGCAGGCTGCCCGCGGCAAAGTTGCGCGGGTTGGCATAGAGACGCTCGCCCGCGGCCGCCTGGCGCGCGTTGAACGCCTCAAAATCGGCCTTGTCAACATAGGCCTCGCCGCGCACAACAAGGTCGATGGGCGCATGCGTGCCGACTGTTGCGCCGGCGGCGGGGATCACGAGCGGCAGGCGGCGCACCGTGCGCAGGTTGTCGGTAATCTTTTCGCCGAAGAGACCATCGCCACGCGTGGCCCCCTGCACGAAGCGGCCGTGCTCGTAGTGCAGGACCACGGTCAAGCCGTCGAATTTGGGCTCTACGATATAAGAAAGCTCGGCGTGGCGCTCAGGCGGGAGGAAGCGCTTGAGCCGTTCGCGCCACGCGCGGAGGTCGCTATCGCCAAAGGCGTTGGCCAGGCTGAGCATAGGCGTCGGATGCTCAACTTTCTCGAAACGGTCGGCCACGATCCCACCCACGCGCAGGGTGGGGCTGTCCGGCGTGCGCAGCGCGGGATGCGCCGCCTCGAGCGACTGCAGTTCGCGAAAGAGCACGTCGAAGTCGGCGTCGCTGATTTCCGGCGCGTCAAGCACGTAGTACTGGTATTGGTGGTGGCGCAGCAGGTCGCGCAAGTGCGCGGCGCGCGCAGCCGGCTGCGCCTCGTTTTCGGAAGAACTTGCGGTGTACTGCGTGTCGCTGTCAATCGTGGCCATATGTGTGCTCCTGCGCAGCGCTACGGAGGCGCGACGGATTGTGGAGCGTCATTTTACCCCAAGCAGCGGCCGGCCATCGAAGCGCAGGCGAGATGCTGACAGTCGCAGATCAATTCGAAGCCGAAATGAAATCTACTTCCGCCTAAGGGGAACAGGGAACTGGGAACTGGGAGCACTTGTGAGCGGCAACGGTTCCCTGTTCCCTGTTCCCAGACCGTGAGTCTCACTCCGGCAACAGTTCAGTTGGGCAGCGCGTCGGCTTTGGCCCAGCCAGCCAGCCCGTCGGTGGCGCGCACACGCACCCACGAGGCGCCGCCACTGGTGACGGGATAGCTGCTGAATTGATCGTTGGGCTCGAGTATCGTGAAGGCACTGCCGCCGCCGTACACCTCAAGCACGCTCGAGGACGAGGCAGCCGTGGCGTAAATGGAGACAGGCGCAGAGGCCGTAATGAGGGCGCCCACTGTATAGACAACGGGTGTGGGCACAGCAGTCGGGGCGTCTATTGGTGCGTTTGCGCCTTCATCGGTGGCGTTACCGCCTGCGTCAGACTGGTCGGCAACGATGACGCCCCCTGCACGTGGCGTTGCGGTGGCCGGCGCTTCGTTGCGGCCGCACGCCTGCAAGAGTACAAGCGCGGCGACCAACAAGACAGTGACAAGAATCAGATAAAGATAGCGCGGTTGGGTTCCCATGGGTCTCTCCTGCGGCGATGTATGGGTGCGATGATGGACAGTTCGGGTGGGAGCCCGAAGCTTCGATGATGACCTGCGTCCTGCGGTAAATCCTGCCTTTCTTGCTGCTTGTACGGCGCATAAACGCCGGGTAGCCCTTCGCAACAAAGGAACACCCGTGCAGCAGCCTCTCGCGACTCTGGCTACCGTACGGCGTCCTTGAAGAAGGCCAGGGCCTTGTCGAGTGGGCGCGTGTTCACAACATCTGCGGCCGTAAGCCAGCCACGTCGCGCCGTGTGAATGCCATATTCAAGCAAATCCAGGTCGGCCAGGCTATGTGCATCGCAGTTGATGACAAGCTTGCATCCCAGCTCTACAGCGCGGCGCGAATAAACATCGTTGAGATCGAGGCGCGCCGGGTTGGCGTTGATTTCGACCACGGTGCCGGTCTCTTTGCACGCCTGCAGCACTTGCTCGACGTCAATTTCGGTGGGCGGGCGCAAGCCGATGATGCGGCTGGTGGGGTGGCCGAGGATGTCGACGTGCGGATTGTAGACCGCCTTGAGGCAGCGCGCCGTAATCGTCTCACGGTCCTGCCGCTGCGCCGAATGAATGGAGGCCACGACGACGTCCAACGTCGCAAGCACCGCATCGCTCAGACCCAGTTCGCCATCGGCCAGAATCTCGACCTCGGAGCCCTGCAGGATGCGAAAGGTAGTTCCCTGTTCGGCAAACCACGCATTGGCAGCGGCAATCTCCTCGGCCTGCTTGCGCAAGCGCGCGCCGTCGACGCCCTGCACGATGCCCAGGCCAACGCTGTGGTCGCTCACGCTCCAGTAACTGTAGCCGTGGGCGTGCGCCGCCTGCGCCATCTCCAGCACCGATCGCGTGCCGTCGGACCAGGTGGTGTGGCTGTGGAATTCGCCGCGGATATCGCTCGCCTCAATCAGCACGGGTAACTCGCTGCGGCGCGCCGCGGCCAGTTCGCCGCGGCTCTCGCGCAGTTCCGGCGGGACAAACTGCAGCCCCAGGAAGCCGTAAAGCGCCTCCTCGTCGGCGAAGAAGCGCTCTTCGCCCTCTGGCGCCGCGCCCGCGCCCGTGGCGGTGGCCCCATATTCGTTGAGGCTCCATCCCAGCTTGAGTGCGGTTTCGCGCAGTTGAATCTGATGCTCTCGGTTGCCGGTGAAGTAAACCAGCGTCGCACCCCAATGCTTGGGCTCTACCACGCGCAGGTCCACGTCCAGCCCGTTGTGAAGGGTGACCATTGTCTTGGTCGCGCCGCTGCCGATGACGTCGGCCACCTCGGGCAAGGTGCGAAAGGCGGCCATCACGGCCTCGGGGTCGCTGCTGACACAGACCATATCGACGTCGCCAATGGTCTCTTTCCAGCGTCGCAGGCTGCCTGCAACCTCGATCTTCTCAATCGTCCCGGCCGGCAGCGCCGCCTGCATGCTCGCGATCAGCGCCAGTGCGATAGGGCGCGCCGTGCCAATGGGCATGCGGCCATCGTCGACGCGCCGTTGCGCCAACTCGATGTTGTGCAGGATACGTTCCTCGGTCTTGGCGCCAAAGCCCTTCACGTCGCGCAATGTTCCGGCCTGCGCCGCAGCCTGGAGCGCCTCCACGGAGGCAATCCCCAATTCCTGCCAGAGGCGTTTGACCTTCTTGGGCCCAAGTTCGGGGATGTCGAGCATCTCCACAACGCCCTGCGGCACCTTCTCAAAGAGCGCGTCAAACTCCGCCACACGGCCGGTGGCAAGGAGTTCGCGCAGGCTAAAGGCAATCCCCTTTCCCACGGCTGGGATCTCCTCTAGCTTGTCTTCGGCGTTGTAGGCATTGACGTCACGGCCGAGGTTGCGGATGCTCTCGGCGGCGTTCTCAAACGCGCCAATGCGGAAGCGATTCTCCTCGAGAATCTGCATGCGCGCAGCAACACCGGCCAGGAGGTCGGCGACCTGCATATTGGAGATGCGGGTGGAGGGCGTATCGGGCATTGGTCTTGGCGATGAAAGCGTTAGCGAGTGGGCGACCAGCCGGCAAGAGTCATTATAACAGGCCACCTCACGCGCAACAAGTCGATTTGATTGCTTTCGCGCTGCACCGAGGGCGGCGCGGAAGCGCGGGTGCGTCAGACAACCGGCTCGATGAAGACCTCGATTTGGCCGCCGCACGCCAGCCCAACGGTCGCGGCCAGTTCGTCACTGATGCCATAGGCAACGAGGCGCGCCGCATTCTGGTTAATTACCTCGAGCGCGGCCTGCGCGACCGCACCCTCAACGCAGCCTCCGCTCACGGAGCCGGCCATCTCGCCTTCCGAGGAGACTGCCATCTTCGCACCCAGTGGTCGCGGCGCAGAGCCATAGACCTTGACGACAGTCGCCAGCGCCACCTGCTTATCCTCGTTACGCCAGCGATCGATCGCGCGCACCCAATCCTGCATCCGCCGTCACCGTGTCTCGTTCAACGCTGCAGACTACGCCTCGCTCGTCAATTCCTCGAGCAGCAATTGGGCGATGACCTCGTCATCGTCCATAT
>CAYJNV010000022.1:0-2125 GCA_964370975.1 uncultured Caldilineaceae bacterium
CCACTCGTCCATGCGGTGCGCGCCGCCGCACCTGCGCCGCGTGCACCGCGCGATTCGGACGCGTCGGATGCGCAGGACGACGCCGACGCGCCTGCCACGATAGTCGCCGGCGACTTGGCAGGCATGGCACAGCCCTGGCGCTGCGCCCACCGCGACCTGCGCCTCGCCTTTGCACAGCCAGATGTACAGCCCTGGCTCGCGCCTTTGCTCGTGGAAATGCTCGATGATGTACCGTTGGCCGTTGCGCCGGCAGCCCCTAGCGCCGAAGCGTCCGAGTCCGAGGCCGCCACGTGGACGCTCATCCTCGAGTTTGGCCACAGTCGCTCCGAATACTTCGAGTTTGCGCTCAAACAGGCGCAGCGGTTGCCCGGCTACAGCGCGCTCGTCGATGAGCATCGCCATGTTGTCCATCGCGTGCACCTCAAGAAGTCGGAGATGCGCCGCTTCTGGCAATTGTGGGAATATGCGATGAACTGGAGCGACACGCATGTTTACCTCAACGGCAAGGAGCTGGACAAGTGGAAGATCTACCCCTACTCCCAGTACCTCTCATAGCCAAAGACAACCACGAAAAACCATCCCATGACAAGTGACCTTGACGTCTACATCCGCGCCCGCTATCCCCTGCTCTGGCTTGTGACTGCCGAGGAGAAGCGCGCCCTGGCTTCGCTGGAGAGCATGGCGCGCATGCAGAAAAAGCGACTGCTGATCTGGAGCCTGACCACAGGCGTTACGAACAGCGCGATTCCTGCGCGTCCCGACGCAGGCAAGCGCGATGCGCTCGCGCTGCTCAGCGCCATCCTCGAGGATCCGGAGCCGGGCATTTGGGTGCTGTGCGATTTCCATCCGCTCCTGCGCGACAACGCCGTCGTGCGTCGCCTGCGCGAGGTGGCGTTTGCGCTCAAGGCCAGCAACAAGACGGTGATCCTGCTCGGCGGCGTCCTCAAAATTCCGCCCGAGATCGAAAAGGAAGTCACCGTGGTCGACTTCGACCTACCTACGGCGGATCAGCTAGCGCAGATGCTGGCGCGTATTGAGGGCGACCTCACGCGCGGCGGCCGCGTCACGCTTGATCTCGACAAGCGCACGCGCGAGCGCCTCACGCAGGCTTGTCTTGGCCTCACCGAGGGAGAAGCAGAGAACGCCATCGCCAAGGCCATCATCCTGGCCGAGGGGCGGCTGGATGGCGCGGCCGTGGAGGCGGTGACCGCCGAGAAGCAGCAGATCATCCGCAAGAGCGGGTTGCTCGAGTTCTACGCCAGCGATGAGCAGTTGGGCAGCGTGGGCGGGCTGGATGTGCTCAAGGAGTGGTTGCGCAAACGGGTGCGCGCCTTTGGCGATGAAGCGCGCGCCTTCGGCCTGCCCGAGCCCAAGGGCATTCTGCTCGTTGGCGTACAGGGCTGCGGCAAGTCGCTCGTTGCCAAAGCGGTGGCCAATTCGTGGCGGCTGCCGCTGTTGCGGCTGGATGTGGGGCGTCTCTTCCAGTCGCTCGTGGGTTCCAGTGAGGAGAACCTGCGCACCGCCATCAAGGTAGCCGAGAGCATTGCGCCCGTGGTGCTCTGGGTGGATGAGATTGAGAAGGGTTTCTCGGGCGTTGGCTCGAGCAATGTGAGCGACGCCGGCACGGCGGCACGTGTCTTCGGCTCTTTCATCACCTGGCTGCAGGAGAAGAAGGCGCCCGTCTTTGTAATTGCCACGGCCAACGACGTGACGCAACTGCCGCCCGAACTTGTGCGCAAGGGGCGCTTCGACGAGATCTTCTTTGTGGACCTGCCCGACGTTGCCGAGCGGCGCGCCATCTGGGACATCCACCTGCGCAAGCGCAACCGCAACCCTGCCGATTTTGACCTGCACACGCTGGCCATGGCTTCCGACGGCCTCTCGGGGGCCGAGATTGAGCAAGCCGTGATCGCCGCGCTCTACGACGCGTTTGATGTTGGGCGTCCCCTCAACATGGGCGACCTGCTTGAGGTCCTGCAAACCACGGTGCCCCTGAGCCGCATGATGGATGCGCAAATTGCGGCTCTGCGCGCCTGGGCCGAGCAACGTGCGCGCGCCGCCTCATAACAGTGAAATTCGACACAGAGGCCACAGAGGAAACAGAGACACACAGAGAAAAGCAACA
>CAYJNV010000022.1:2158-11629 GCA_964370975.1 uncultured Caldilineaceae bacterium
TGTTGCTTTTCTCTGTGTGTCTCTGTTTCCTCTGTGGCCTCTGTGTCGAATTTCAGTTGTTCTGTTGTTCTGTTGTTCGCTCGTACGTCGCAAATACCTGGGCGTTTACGCAGAAGTGCCTCGAGAGTGCCCACGAGAAGCCCGGGAACCGCGTTTGACACTGTTGAGCGTCTGCGCTATGCTTCCCTTACACCAAGCGCAATCGTTTGCACCACATAAATCTCCCTTCTGGAGACGTGCATGTGTGCGCGCTGTGCGTGAAGCAAGCACCCACTGTTCACCAACTCTAACCCATCATTCCATACAGCAGGTCAAAGGAGATTCAGCTCATGGTACGAAATTTCAAGCGCGTATCGGTATTGGGTTTGATCGTGGTATTGGCCATGCTCTTCACGGCATGTGTGGCGCCGGTTGCGCCGGCCGCTGCTCCGGCAGCCGCTGACGCTGCCGCACCGGCCGCCGCCGAGCCCGTCAAGGTCGCGTTGGTCTATGGCGTCAAGGGTGACGGTTTCTATGTGACCATGGAAGCCGGCGCGCGCGCCAAAGCCGCCGAGTTGGGCAATGTTGACTTCACCGCCGACGGCCCGGCAGAGTTCAACGCCGTCCTGCAGCGCCCGATTTTGGACGCCGTCGTGGCCTCCAAGCCGGATGCGATCTGCGTGGCCGCCACCGACAAGCAGGCCTTCATCGAGCCGCTGAAGGCTGCCTTTGAAGCAGGCATCAACATATTCAGCGTCGACACCTTCATTGGTGACACCGCCGGCGACTACACCACTGGCGACGTCCAGTTCCCGCTCTCCTACATCGGCTCGAACAACGTTGAAGGCGGCACGATCGCCTGCACGGCTATCATCGAGGCCATGGGTGGCGCGGGCAAGCTTTACATCCAGAATGTGCGCCCCGGCATCAGCACCACCGACCAGCGCGAGCAGGGTTGTCGCGAGGCTGTTGAGGCTACTGGTGGTGCAGTCGAACTGGTGGGCGTCGACTATAACGAAGACAGCGCCGCCAAAGCCGCCGAGCAGACCGCAGCCCTTCTTCAGGTCCACCCGGACCTGGGCGGTGTCTTCGGCGCCAACCTCTTCAGCGCCGAGGGTGCAGCGCAGGCCGTCAAGAATGCCGGTCTCTCTGGTGTGGTGAAGGTTGCCGCCTTCGATGCTCCGGAAGCCGCCATTCAGGACCTACGCGATGGTGTGGTTGACCTCGTCATCGCCCAGTTGCCCTACGAGATGGGCCAGACCTGCATCAACTACGCAGTCGCTGCCAAGGCCGGCGAGATGGACACCATCGAGAAGCGTTACCCGACAGGCTACCAGGTGATCACGCGCGACAACGTGGACACCGAAGCCTCGCAGAACGCCATCTACAAGAGTGAGTAGCTAGATCCATTTACGGGGAGCGGTCACTGACCGCTCCCCGTAATTCTGTCCAGGACTTGCGCGCCCTGCGCATCCATACGGCCACGCTGCGCGCAATGTGACGAAGCATGCACGTGCGACCGCTTCGCCGAAGGTCAGGAAACCTCACGCATGGCAACCCTTGCAACGACTCAGACTGCGGCGCCTCCCGCCTCAAGACGATCCTTCCTCGAAGTGCTCAGCACCATATGGGCCTGGCTCTTCCTCGGCCTGCTGATCATTACGTTCAGCATGACCGGTGGCAGTGCCTTCTTCTCGCTTGCCAACTTCCAGAATATTCTGGCCAACATGTCGATTCTGACGATCATTGCGATTGGTCAGACCTATGTCATTATCTCAGGCGGCATTGATCTCTCGGCAGGCTGGATCATGGGCATGGTCTCTGTCGTCTCGGCCATTGTCATGAACTACTTCGCACCCGGCACCTCCATGTTTGTGATTGTGCTGGTCGGCTCCGCTGTCGGGTTGGTGGCCGCCTGGGGCGCTGGTCTTGTCAACGGCCTGCTGGTTGCCAAGCTGAATGTGCCTCCCTTCATTGCGACACTCGGTATGTTCGGCATTGCGCGCGGCGTTGGCTTCCTGCTTTCGGGCGGCTTGCCCGTGCCCGTGCGTGTGCGCGGCATTGGTGAACTGGGCAACGGCTATGTGGCGCAATACCTGCCCGAGAAGGGCTATGTATTCTTCGAGCGCTTTACGGGGTTGGAACAGGCGCAGATGCGTGCCGTGGTCAACATTCTGCCCTACGTGCTCATCGTGATGGTGATCGCGCTGGTGATCATGCATCTCGTGCTTTCGCGCTCGCGCTTTGGTCTGCACACCTATGCGATTGGCGGCAACAAGGAAGCGGCGCTGCGCGCAGGCATCCCTGTGGCGCGCACAACCATATTCATTTATATGTTGTCGGCCACCATGGCGGCGTTGGCGGGCCTTGTGTACAACGTTCGCTTCACCAATGGCGCGGCGAACTCGGGTGAGTCCATGGTTCTCGACACGGTGGCAGCGGTGGTGATTGGCGGGGCGTCGCTCTTTGGCGGCTCGGGCACTGTAGTCGGCACCTTCATCGGCGCGCTGATCATCGCCGTGCTGAACAACGGACTGGTCATCACGCGCGTGGACCCATACTGGCAGTTCATTTCCGTGGGCGTCGTCATCATTGTCGCCGTCCTGATCGACCAGGCGCGCGAGAAGCTGGCTCGCTAGCCGGGAGGCGCACATGAGCAACACAAAAATTGACGACTCAACCCGTGTGGCGCCTCAAGACCGAGGCGAGATGATTCTGCATGCGGAGCACCTTGTCAAGCGCTTTGGCGGCCTCGTTGCCGTGAACGACGTGAGTTTTGACATGTACCGCGGCGAGGTGCTGGGGCTGGTTGGCGACAACGGCGCCGGCAAGTCAACGCTGATCAAGATGATTTCCGGCGTCTACAAGCCTGACGAAGGACAGATATTCCTCAGCGGGCGCGAGATCACCATGGCCTCACCCATGGAGGCGCGCCAACTGGGCATTGAGACGATTTACCAGGACCTTGCTCTGTGCGAGAACCTGGATGCAACGATCAACATCTTCCTGGGCCGCGAGCCCATGCGCAGATATCTGGGGATTTTCAAGCAGGTCGACCGCAAGCGCATGAATGACGAGTCGCTCAAGGTGCTCGATCGCCTGGACATTGTCATCCCCAACTTGCAGCGCCCGATTCGCCAGATGTCGGGCGGCCAGCGGCAGGCCGTAGCGATTGCGCGCGCCGTCTACTGGAACGCGCAACTTGTGATTATGGACGAGCCGACGGCGGCGTTAGGCGTGCCCGAGCAGCGCAAGGTGCATGAACTGGTGCTGACGCTGCGCGAACAGGGCGTGCCGGTGATTATCATCAGCCACAATATGCAGGACGTCTTTGCAGTGGCCGACCGCATCATCGTCATGCGGCGCGGCCAGAAGGTGGGAGACCTGATGGCCGGGGACACCAACGGTGACGAACTGGTGAGCCTGATGGTCGGCGCCTCCTAACAACAAGCCTCGACACAAAGACGCAGGGGCACAAGGGAACGCATAAAAAAGCAGGGAAAAGGAAACGCGCCAAGTCAATGACCTGGCGTTTCCTTGTCCCTGCTTTTCTTTGCGTTCCCTTGTGTCTCTGCGTCCTTGCGTCGAGGCTTGTTGTTGTCAGGAGGTGAAGCGCCAGAATGGGCCGTTGAGGTTGACACTCGCGAGGATGTTCTCGACTTCGGCCACCGAGCGTCCGCGGTAGTTCGGCTCAAGCCGCGTCGCATACCAAGCCTGCGCAAGCGCCCACACCTGCGCCAGCGGCAACACTGTGCCTAGCGCCATGCCGTGCTCGGCGCACCACGCATTGACATCCTCTTCCGACCGGAAGAGCAGGATGTTTGCTCAGGTGAAGACAATGTCGTCGTACCATTGGCGCAACGGCAGCGGGAAGTGCACAACTGCTTCCTCAGCCTCAAGCAGCCCGTCGCGCACCTGGCAGCGGAACTTGCCCTGCTCGCCAGGCACTTGCGCCGTAGCGACGCCATCGCGTTGCAGCGCGGCCAGAATGCCCAGTGCGTCCCACGCGCAGTTGGCGTCATAGCCCGTGCCGCCGCTGGTGACGCGGAAGCCCGTGGGCACATTCGAGAAGGGGTGCACCATCAGCAGCTTGCCGTCGCCGTCGAGCACGAGCAGGTGCGCGTCATGCAGCCGCTGCAGCGTGGCGCGCAGCGCATCCATGCGCAGGCCCAGTTCCATGGCGACATCTTCGAGCATGGGTGCGCGGCCCGTTTCGGCTAACTCGGTGATGATGAAGTGGCGGGCGCGCAGATCGGTATCACTGATTTCGCTCATGGGGCCTCGCTTCGAAATGGAGAGGGGACGTGTACGCCGACAGTCGTTTGTCGCTATGGTTCGAGTGCGGAGTCGAGCCGCTCGTTGTTGGAGCGCACGCTATCGTAGCGCTCACGCGCGCGGCTGAGCAGGTCACCCAGATCTTCGACGCGCCTGCGCAGGTCCGCCTCGCTGGTGGCGGTCTCCCACGCCTCGCGCAGCAAATCCTCGAATGACTTGTCACCCTCAATGCTGCCCAGGATCAGGTCGAGTTCACCGATGACGAGCTCGAACATGCGAATCTTGCGGGCGAGCAGATCAATGACGTGCGCTTCGATGGTCTCGTTGCAGGAAAGGTTGTAGATGGTTACCTCATGCACCTGGCCCAGACGGTGCAGACGGCCGATGCGCTGCTCGACGCGCATGGGGTTCCAGGGCAAATCGTAGTTGATGAGTTGATGGCAGAATTGGAGGTTGCGCCCTTCGGCGCCGCTCTCCGTGCTAACCATCACGCGCACGCCCGGTTCGTCGTCGTCCTCGCCTGCCTCGGCATCCACGTCGCCGCGGAAAGCAGCGACGGCCGCCTCCTTTTGGTGGATGCTGAGTCCGCCGTGGAAGCCCACGCAGGAAATCTCCCAGCCACGCAGGTGGTCGAGAATCGCCTCCAGCGTTTCGCGATATTCGGTGAAGATGAGGAACTTGCCTGGGTAGGTCATCAGAATGTCGCGCACGGCCAACAATTTGCGCCCGGTGTCAATGGATTCGGCCAGGGCAAGAAACCGCTGCAGCTCGGCGCGCACGCTGTCGCCATGCTCACGGTCGGCGGTCATCTTGCGCAGGGTTGAAGCCAGCGCCTGTGGGCTGCTGGAAAGCTCCTTTTGCAGCGTAATCAAGGTAAGGCGCAGCGACTTGTTGCTGTCTACGTCGCGAAAGCGGCGGCGAATGTAGTCGGTGACGTCAGCGTAGAGCTGCCACTCGCGCTCGCTCAAGTCAAGGTGCACAATCGCGGCGCGCCGGCGCGGGAAGGTGATGTCCACCTTGCTGCGCCGGTTGCGAATCATCACATCGTTGAGCAGGCGACGCAGCGTGCCCGAGTTCTTGGGCTGGCGCACGTCGGATTGCACGAGGAAGTGACGACGGAAGGCGCGCACCGTGCCCAACTGGCCGGGCGTGAGGATGGTCACCAGACTGTAAAGCTCGAGCAGGTCATTCTGCACGGGCGTGGCGGTGAGCATGAGCACGTAGCGCTTGCGCAACTGATTGACGAATTGCCACGCCAGCGTGTTGCGGTTCTTGAGTTTGTGCGCCTCGTCGACGATGAGCAGGTCGTACTCGCGTGCCAGGATGGGGTCCGCGTACTTCTTGAGTTTGGCGCGATCCAGGCTGACAATCCAGCGCCCTTCCTCCACATCCTGCAGCGCTTTCCAGTCATTCGAGCGGTCCAGGACGGTAAATTCTTCATGGAATTTTTCGGAGAGTTCCTCGCGCCACTGCTCTGTGAGCGAGGCAGGCGTAAGCACGAGCACGGTGCGCACCAGCCCGCGCACGATGAGCTCCTTCATGACGATGCCTGCCTCAATCGTCTTGCCCAGCCCCACTTCGTCGGCGAGGAGGGCGCGCCCGCGCATATCGCGCAGGGCACGCAGCGCGGCGTCAATTTGGTGCTCGTAATGTTCGACGGCCAATTCATCGAGGCAGAGGAGTTGGTCGAAGCCACGGCTCAGCCGCAGCGCCTCGGCGCGCAGGCGCAACTGGTAGACGTCGAGCGGCTCCGCGGGGCGGATGCGCCCATTGATGCGAAAGAAGTTTTCGAGATTCTGCGGCGCTTCGATAACACGCGGCGGCAGGACAATGCCCATGTCGCTGAAGCGCGAGGCCAGCGCCGGGTCAACGTTGTAGCGATAGCCGCAGCGGAAGCAGCGCGTCGCCGTTTCGTCATCAAGCCAACCGCAGTCGGGGCAACGTTTGCCCAGTGCGGCCTCAGTGCGAATTGCCTTCTTGCTGGATGTGCGCTCGGGCTCGCTTTCGGGCAGTTCGAGCCATTCAAAGCGGCCACCGGCGCTATCGGTGGCGGTCGATTGGGGTTTGAAGCGTGAGAACATGGGGCAATTATCGGCGCGCCGGCGTGCAAATGCAAGGGTGAAAAGATCACTGCGGACAGTTGGCTATTGGCGAAAATCGCGCCACACCACTGCGTACGCACTTTCGACTGCTCATTGCGCCGTTCATGGCATTTGCACGCACGTTGTGGCATAATTGACGCGACAACTGAATGTGCCACACAGCAGCGCTTCATCGAGGACATCATTGTGAACAAATTCGTTGCCGTGCGTAAGCGCTCCTTTGCGGGCGTGCAGGAACGGGCGGGCGTCACGCTTGAGGAGCGGCGGCTGCTTGCGATTGAGGCGATCGAGATTCTCGAAAACGCCCAGGATGCCGAGCGACTCTCGTCAATCGGGCTCAGTTACATCCACCCCGAGGATTTCAACCCCGAGGCCGAAAACGCATTTCACCGCCTGCCCTATGTCGATGCCTTTGTGGTCGAGACGATCGACCGTCGCATCGCCGAACAGGCCCGCGAGATCCTGGAGGACGACTACGAAGTCGCCCCGGATGTCGCGCTGGGCATGCCCATCCCCACAGCGTGGACGCCCACGGTGCGCGAGGTGGACCCCTCCAAGCGCTGGCCCGAGTCAACGGGAATTGCATTGGCGCACAGTAAGGGAGTCACCGGCAAAGGCGTGATAGTGGGCGTGCTCGATACCGGCTGCGACGCGGACCATATCGAGTTCCGCAGCAAGCGTATCAATTTCCGCTATGTGCCCCTCAATGCCGTGACCGACGCCATGCGCGCCGTGCGCGGCTTTGATGTCGATGGCCACGGTACGCACGTTTGCGGCATCCTGGCCGGCGAGAACATCGGCATCGCGCCCGACTGCGACCTCATGGTTGCTTCGGTGCTCGAGAGCGAAACGCTCAAGACATCGCTCGACCGCGTGCTTATCGGCCTTGACTGGATGCTCTCCCAGTTCAGTCAACCCGAGAATCTCTCCAAACCGATCGTGATCAACATGTCGCTCGGCTTCCCGCCCGAGGCGCTCAAACTGCCCGCCTACCGCCGCGCCGCCGACATTTTCCGCAGGGTGCTGCGCACGCTTACGGAAGACTTCAGCGTGCTCGCCGTAGTAGCAATCGGCAATGACGGCCCAGGCAAAATGCGTGCGCCCGGATTCTATCCGGAATGTTTGGCTGTGGGCGCGGTGGATTTCGAGTACAATGTGGCGGATTATAGCGGCGGTGGCATGTCGCCGCTTTCGGGGAAGTCCAAGCCGGACATCGCCGGGATCGGCACCGACGTTGTGAGCGCATTTGAGCGCACACTGGCCAACCGTAGCCGCTACGTGCGCATGAGCGGCACAAGTATGGCGTCACCCTATGTCGCGGGCATTGCCGCACTCTACGCATCGGTGCGGCCGGACCTGCAGGGCGGCGACCTAAGGCAGCGGCTCGTCGCCAGTGCGCTGCCGCTCAAGGATGACCGCGACCGTGTCGGCGCAGGGCTGGCGCGCTATATCAATTACGGAGGCTAGCCATGGCGACAAATCAAGCTTCTGCCCGCAAAAGTGTGCGCGGCTCTGCCGTGCAAGGCCCGTGCTACAAAGTGATGGTCGCGCTGCGCGGCATGGACAAGGCCGCAGCCGGCGAGGATGACCGCGTTGCCAAATATGCGGCTATGCGCGCCGCCGCCAAAGAGGGGCGCAGCCGCGTCTTGGCGTGGCTCAAGCAGCAGGATGTGGAAGGACAGTACAAACGTGCGAGCGAAACGACAGCCTTTGGCACCTTCACCATCGAGTGCTCGGCGGGCGTCGTGCGCAAATTGAAGCGCGCCCCCGGCGTGCAGAGCGTTGTGCGCGTCAGCGACGTCCCTTTGGAGGCCGTCGCCCGTAAACGCTAGGCCGTTTGCCTTTACGGCGATACTTGACAACCGATGACCATGCTCTCGTCCGACTACCCGATGTTGTCGATCTCTCATGCGTTGGAGATTGTGCTGCGCGAGGCGCAGCCGCTGCTGCCGCGCGCGCTCCCCGCAGACGCTGCGCTGGGGCTCGTTCTGGCCGAGGCTGTGATTGCGGCCGCGCCGCTGCCACCCTTCGCCGCCTCGGTGAAGGATGGCTACGCCGTTGTGGCAGCCGACGGACCGGGCGTCTATCCCATCGCAGGCGCAGTCGCGGCGGGCAGCATGGCCGAGTTCGAGTTGGGCGCGGGACAGGTTGCCTACATCACCACCGGCGCGCCGCTGCCGCCCGGCGCCGATGCCGTCGTGCAGGTGGAGGATACGTGTCGAGTCGCGGGTGGCGCTGTCGAAATCCGGCGCGCTGTGCGCAGCGGTGAAGATGTGCGGCCCGTAGGCTACGACATTGCCGCCGGCGCGCAGGTGCTTGCCGCGGGCGAGCGGCTTGGCCCCGCCGAACTCGGGCTGATTGCCACCGTGGGCGTCACCGAAGTCCTCGTTTACCCCAAACCGCGTGTCGGCGTCCTCTCCACCGGTGACGAATTGACACCCGCCGGCGCGCCGCTCGCGCCTGGGCACATTTATGACAGCAACGGGCCGACGCTGCGTGCCGCTGTGGCCTGGGCGGGTGCCGAGGTGGTGGATCTGGGCATTGCCCCCGACGACGAACCATCGTTGCGCGCGGTGCTCACCGGTGCGCTGGCTACCTGCGAAGTCATTCTGACCAGCGGCGGCGTGAGCATGGGCGAATTGGACCTGATCAAGAAGCTTGCGGCCGCGGCGGGCACAGTGCACTTTGGGCGCTTGAACATGAAGCCCGGCAAGCCCTGCACCTTTGCCACGCTGCCTGGCGGCGACGGCGCCCGCCCGCGCATGCTCTTTGGCTTGCCCGGCAACCCGGTCAGCAGCCTGGTGACCTTCTACTTGCTGGCGTTGCCCGCGCTGCGGCGCATGGCAGGCTGGGCGCGGCCCACGCTACCGCGCGTCCAGGCTGTGCTTGCCGAGCCACTTCGTCTGGACCCCATGCGGCCGGAGTACCATCGCGCACACCTTTCGTGGAACGACACACTCAACGGCGGGGCGGGCGGTTGGCTCGCCACCAGCACCGGCAGCCAGGCCAGCAGCCGCCTGTTGAGCATGCACGGGGCCAATGCGCTGCTCGAATTGCCGCAGGCTGAGGGCGAATTGGCGGCTGGGAGCGTCGTCGCGGCGCTGATGCTTGAGCA
>CAYJNV010000022.1:11729-24554 GCA_964370975.1 uncultured Caldilineaceae bacterium
CAGTCAACAATACGGACTCGTCATGTCGAACCTGACCCACCTCGATGAGCAAGGCCACGCCACCATGGTGGACGTGAGCGCGAAGGCGGAGACCACACGCACGGCCGTGGCGCGTGGCGAGGTGCACATGCTGCCCGCCACCCTCACTGCCATACGTGATGGCGCCGTGCCCAAGGGCGACGTACTCGCCGCGGCGCGCATTGCCGGCATCATGGCGGCCAAGCGCACGCCCGACCTGATTCCGCTCTGCCACACGCTGCTGCTTACCAAGGTGGCGGTGGAGTTCGAGATTGACGAGGCGCAGAGCCGTGTGGTGATTACCGCGACAGTGCGCTGCCAGGGGCAGACGGGCGTGGAAATGGAGGCGCTGACCGCCGTGAGCGTGGCCGCGCTCACCATCTATGACATGGCCAAGGCGCTTGAGAAGAGCATGGTGATAGGCGAAATTTGCCTCCTGGAAAAGCAGGGAGGCAAGTCGGGCGCCTGGCAGAGGAGTGAGGCATGAATGTTTCTGTGCGGTTGTTTGCCACTTTGCGCCAGCAGGCGGGCTGGAAAGTGCGTTCCTTCAGCCTGGATGAGAGCGCGACCTTGCGCGATCTGGTAGCGGCGCTGGACGCCGAGCAACCTGAACTGGGGCTGCACAAGCGCACTTTCTACGCGGCGGTGAACGAGGAGTATGCCAAGGGCGACTGGCCGCTTCACGACGGCGACACGGTGGGCATCTTCCCACCGGTTTCGGGTGGCGCCGAGGCGCGCAAGCTCTTTGCCTTGACCGAAGCGCCCCTCTCACTGGATGACATTGCGGCACGCGTAAATCGGCCGGACTGTGGGGCCATTACGACTTTCGCAGGCATGGTGCGCGGCGAGACGGCCACGGAGAGCGGCCTGCGCGGCACCGACTTTCTTGAGTATGAGGCCTATGCAGAGATGGCCGAACGGTCCATGGCGGCGATTGGCGACGAAATCCAGGCGCGCTGGCCGCTGGTGCGCGCCGTGAGCATCCTCCACCGCACGGGGCGGCTGGAAGTGGGCGAACCGAGCGTACTGATTGCTGTGGCGACGCCACACCGTGGCGACGGTTGCTTTGAGGCATGCCAGTACGCCATCGAGCGCCTCAAGGCTGTGGTACCAATCTGGAAGCAGGAGAACTGGAGCGACGGCCAGGTGTGGGTCGAGGGGCCACGCAATCCCGAACTGGAAGTCGATGCGCCGGCTGAATGATGGTCGGCTTGCGCACGGGAAACCGGCGCAAAAGGTTTGACACACGCCCCCGGCCACTGGTATACTAATCGTCCTGCCTGCGCCGCGCACGATGCGGCGGGGGCGCAGCTTAACAGCCGAAGATCGGGGCGGAATTGTCGTCACTGCAGAGATGATCTGCAGAGGAACTTCCCGACTCCCTGCCGGAGCGATCCGGCGAGGTTGCCTCACGAAACAGCAAGTGAGGGCGGTTGTCTGGTAACGGGCAACTGACTACAACCGCAACAGAGAGCAGACCCGCCGTGTTTCGCCATCGGCTTCGGGCGATCGCGCAAATACAGTAAGGGGTGAAAGGGTGGGGTAAGAGCCCACCGGCGGGTGCAGCAATGCGCCCGGCCAGGCGAGCGTGCAACTGGGAGCAAGGCGAGTGGGCTTGGCTTCATGTTCGCAAGAGCATGATGTTGAGTCTCGTCGCAGCGGTGCGGGTGACGCCGGGTTACACCCGGCAAGCCACAAACTGCCGGCGCAGCAAGCGGTGACCGGGCAACCGGAATCTGGTGCGCCGAGATAGATGACGGCGCAGTCGTGAGCCGGAAACGGCCTGACTGACAGAATTGGGGGTATAATTCCGCCCCGGCTCATGCTGCCTCACCAGGGGTAGGAAGCACACACGGCGGGGCGCGCAATTTGCTGGCGCAGGAGGGCTGTAGTACACTCCGGAGGCCGTGCACGGGTGCTTGCGCCGACGTGGCGGAATGGCAGACGCGATAGACTTAGGATCTATTACCTGATTAGGTGTGGAGGTTCGAGTCCTCTCGTCGGCACCTGAGGGGCCAGTGGGGGCCCGTGGCCTAGCGGGAAGGCGTCTCCTTTGCAAGGAGAAGATCGTCGGTTCGAATCCGACCGGGTCCACTCTCCAAAGTCGAGCGCACGTGGCGGTGACGCATCGAATCGGCGAGCTTGAGCGGCAAGTTGTGCACAAATGAATGCGGGCGTAGTTCAGTGGTAGAACGTCTCCTTGCCAAGGAGAAGGTCGAGAGTTCGAATCTCTTCGCCCGCTCTGTAGAATCGGCCTTGTGGCCGAGGCACGAATGGGTCGGCCACAAGGCCGACCTTTTGTAAGCGAAGCAGTCGCAGCGCAGGTTGCGGCACACGCATTCGCCGAGGTAGCTCAGTCGGTAGAGCACGGCACTGAAAATGCCGGTGTCCCCAGTTCAAGTCTGGGCCTCGGCACACAAGCGGATGATCCTCCCGCCTGGGCCCGCCGGTGATTCTGGATGCCTCCTGGCGCAAGGATCAGCGGGCCGTTGCAGAGCCCGTGGGCGCGTGGTGGGGGATCGTCCAATGGCAGGACTACGGACTTTGGATCCGTCAATCGGGGTTCGAATCCCTGTCCCCCAGCCATAGCCGGGGTTGCACGCGCGGCAGCGTTTGCGCAGAATCCCAGCATTACGGCGCTTGTAGCTCAATGGCAGAGCACTAGATTGTGGATCTAGATGTTGTGGGTTCGAGCCCCATCAAGCGCCCCAGGCCAGGAAGCCGCCGAGACACATCTCGGCGGTTTTTCTATTGCGCCAACGTGCCGTTATGCTGGCGCACTTCCGCAGGACACAGCAATGGCAGCCCATCCTCTCTCCTTCCGCCTCGGCGCCACCTCCTATGTCTATCGAGGTGACCTTGTTCACAACGCCACGCGCCTTGCCGGCCAGGTGCAGGATATTGAACTTGTGCTCTACGTCACTTCCGGTGGCGAGAACAACCTTCCCACCCGGGCCGAGGTGGTGCAACTCGCACAGACTGCAACCGACGCCGGCCTGACTTACACGGTGCATTTGCCGCGCGATTTGCGCAGTGACGGCGGCGACTCGCTCGAACTGGCCCAGCGCGTGATCGAGCTCTGCGCGCCGCTTCAGCCGCACGCCTACGTGATGCATGTTGATGGCGATGGCGTCGGCACAGCAGCGTGGCGCGCCCAGGCAATTGATGCTCTAGCGCAGGTGACGGAATGGGCGGGCGATCCGAAGCTGATCGCGCTGGAGAATCTCGAGAGCTACGCGCCGGAGCATTTGCTGCCGCTCTTTGCGGCGCTCCCCATCGCGCGCACGCTGGACATAGGCCACCTCTGGAAAGCCGGGATCGACCCGCTGCCGGTGATTGACCAGTGGCTGATGCACAGCCGCATTGTCCACATCCACGGCGTGCGCGTTGAAGCCGGCGCCATCGTGGACCACGGCACGCTGGCGTGGACCGCGCGCACGCAACTTGCGGCTGTTCTGGAGCGGCTGCGGGGCTGGACGGGTGTGCTCACATTGGAGGTTTTTGAGGACGATTTCTTCACCAGCCGGACCGCGCTTGATGAAGCGCTGACGGCTGCAACTCAATCGCCGGCGCGTGGACAAGCGCCACGGCCAACATGAATCGAGCTTCGGTGTACACAATAACCATACCCAATGCAGAAGTGGCTGCCCAGGCCGCGGCACGCCAACAAGTCCTCACCAAACCGGCAGGCGCGCTGGGCCGCCTTGAGGCGCTCTCCATTCGCCTGGCGGCCATGACGGGCAGCATAAACTGGCTGCCCTCGCGCCGGGCCTGTCTCGTCTTTGCGGGTGACCATGGTGTTGCTGCGCGCGGCGTCAGCGCCTACCCGCAGGAAGTGACGCTGCAAATGGTCAAGAACTTCCTGGCGGGCGGCGCGGCGGTGAATGTGCTCGCCCGCCAAATGGGCGCGCGCCTCGTGGTGGTGGACGCAGGCGTCGCAGGTGACCTGGAAGCGGCGGCGGGGCTCGTCCTCGGCAAGGTGGCACGCGGCACGGCGGACTTCAGCCAGGGGCCGGCGATGACGCAGAGCGAGGCAGACGCCGCCTTTGCGCTCGGCGCGGCCGTGCTCGAAACGCAGCGTGCCGAGGGACTGGACATCCTGGCCGTGGGCGAGATGGGTATCGGCAATACCACGAGCGCGAGCGCCATTGTCGCGGCGCTGACGAGCCGCGCGGTGGCTGATGTCACAGGGCGCGGCACAGGGTTGGATGATGCCGGGCAGAAGCGCAAGATCGCGCTGATCGAAGCGGCGCTCGCGCTGCACGCTCCGGGCCATGTGGAGACATTGCGCAAGGTGGGGGGCCTGGAAATCGGCGCGATGGCAGGCGCCATGACGGCCGCGGCCGCGGCGCGTATCCCTGTTGTGATTGATGGCTTCATCAGCACGGCGGCGGCGATGATTGCCGTGCAGCAGCACGCCGGCGTGCGCGACTACCTTGTGGCCAGCCACCGCAGCGTCGAACCGGGCCACCGCGCCGCGCTGGAATGGTTGGGAGTGGAGCCGCTGCTCGAGCTTGACCTGCGCCTGGGCGAAGGCACTGGCGCGCTGCTCGCGCTTCCCGTTATCGAGGCGGCCATGCGCACGCTGCAGGAAATGGCAACCTTCGACTCTGCAGGAGTGAGTGACCGTGGGCAATGACTTGCTGCGCGCTGTTGGGCTGCTGACGGTTATCCCGGCCTGGCGCGCCGCCGATGCGCGCCCGCTGGGCCGCAGCTTTGCGTGGTTTCCGCTCGTGGGGCTACTGATTGGGGTTGTGCTCGCCCTGCTGGCGCAGGCGCCGGTCGCGCCCGCAGTCTGGGCCTTCCTGCTGCTGCTGGTCTGGGTGGGCGTCACCGGCGGCCTGCATATTGATGGCCTGGGCGATGCCTGTGACGGCCTGCTGGCCACGGTTGCGCCCGCGCGCCGTCTGGAGATCATGAAGGACCCGCGCACAGGCTCGTGGGCGGTGTTGGGGATTGCACTGCTGCTGTTGGGCAAGTTCGCGGCGCTGAGCACCCTCTACGGCCACGGAGCGGCGGCTGCCGCGCTGATCGCA
This sequence comes from uncultured Caldilineaceae bacterium, assembly GCA_964370975.1. Lineage (GTDB taxonomy): Bacteria > Chloroflexota > Anaerolineae > Caldilineales > Caldilineaceae > UBA5069. The sequence goes on from CAYJNV010000022.1 coordinate 16,784, forward strand.
GCCCCAGTCGCCGGGCGCTGGGCAATGGTCTTTGCAGCGCACCGCTTTTCTGCTGCGCGGCCCGAGGGGATGGGTGCGCTCTTTCGCGCCGGTTTGGGGCGGCGCGAGCTGCTGATTGCCTCTGCCACAGCATTGGCCGCGCTGGGCGCGGCCGCACTGCTTGCTCCTCAGGTGCTTGTGTCGCTGCTGCTTGCACCGCTGCTTGTGGTGAGCCTGGGTGCATGGGCGGCGCGCCGGCTGGGGGGCGGCCTCACAGGGGATATCTACGGCGCGCTTTGCGAGATCACCGAACTTGTTTGTCTGCTGGGGGTGGCGCTATGGCCGGTCGGCTGACGTTTGTGCTGGGCGGGGCGCGCAGCGGCAAGAGCACATGGGCGCAGGATTGGGCGCTCGCGCAAGGCGGATCAGTGCTCTTCGTCGCCACGGCGCAGCCCTTTGATGTCGAGATGCGCGGCCGCATTGCGCGCCACCAGGCTGAGCGCCCGCCCGCATGGCGCACGCTCGAGCAGCCGCTCAATGTGGGCGCGGCGCTGGAGGCAAGCCCTCCCCTTGAGGTAGCCGTGGTTGTGGACTGCCTGACGCTGCTTGTGTCCAACATTCTGCTGGCGCTGCCTGAAGACGCATCCCAGGCTGACGTAAACGCCGCGGCCCTGGCTGAGGCGGACGCACTTCTGGCGGCACAGCGCGACAGTCCTGCCGCCTGGCTGATTGTGAGCAACGAGGTGGGCATGGGGATTGTCCCCCCCACGCGCCTGGGCCGCTTCTACCGGGACGCACTTGGCTACGCCAACCAGCACATTGCCCGCGCCGCCGATGAGGTGGTGTTGCTGGTCGCCGGTTTGCCCTGGTGGCTGAAGAGGATCGATTGAAGATCGAGGACTGAGGCCACGTCTCCTGCACGCAACATCTTCAGTCTTCAGTTATCAATTCTTTGTCGTCTGGCCCATTATGCGGCACTGCGCACGCGAAAAACTGGCACTTGACAACCAATCCGTATTGTGGAATACTGCGGCCATTCTGGAACGGCACGCAGCCATCAGTCGTTTTATTAGCAAGTAGCCGTTTCAGACTCAACCGCTATCCCATATCAAAGGAGGTGATGCTTATGGATTGTAGTAACCAATCCACTCCGGCAGCGTCATCTCTGAGGGTTAACCTCTAGATTCGCTGTCGGAGAAGCAGGAAAGCAGGCCCGCATCGCGAGATGCGGGCCTGCTGTTTTCCCGTGCTTGTCGGCTCCGGCTCCTACAGCAGCCAGCGCATGAGTAGAGTTGCCAACCCAAGGAAGAGCGCAAAGCCCATCACATCGGTGGCGGTCGTCACGAAGATGCTGGAGGCCAGGGCAGGATCCACACCAATGAGGCGCAGCGCCATGGGCACCAGCGTGCCAAAGGTGGCGGCCACCACCATATTGCCCAGCATGGCCAGGCCAATCACCAGCCCCAGCCCGGGGTTGTGGGTGAAAAGCGCCACAAGCACGCCGACCAGAATCCCCAGCACAAGCCCGTTGACAACGCCAATGCGCGCCTCGCGCCAGAGGGTGTGGGCTGTATCACTGGGCTCCACCTCGCGCAGCGCCAGCGAACGCACCACCACGGTCATTGTCTGTGTGCCGGCGTTGCCTCCCTGGCCAGTGACGATGGGCATGAGCGCCGCAAGTATCGTGACTTTGGCAATGGTCGCGTCAAAGAGCGAAACCACGTAGGCCGCCAGGAACGCCGTACCCATATTGATGACCAGCCACGGCAGGCGGTTGCGCAGAATCTGCCAGAAGGGGCTATCGATGTCGGCGTCGGCGCCCATCTGCGCCAGGCGATAAATGTCCTCGGTCGCCTCCTCCTCAATCACGTCCACGAGATCGTCGACGGTGATGATGCCGACGAGGCGGCTGTCGGCGTCGACTACGGGCAGGGCGAGCAGGTCATAACGGGCGAGCAGTTGCGCCGCCTCTTCCTGGTCGGCGTCCACACGCACCGAAATGAGCTCGCGGCTCATAATCATCTCGATGGTCTGCTCCGAATCAGCCAGGACCAGTGCGCGCAAGTTGACCAAGCCTATGAGCCTCGCGTTGCGGTCGAGCACGTAGAGGTAGAAGATCTCCTCGGCATCCTCATAGTGCTCGCGCAGGTAACTGACGGCTTCGCGCACACGCATCCAGCGGCGCAGCGAGGGGGGCGGCAAATTCATGATGCCGCCGGCGCTGTCGGCTGGGTATTTGAGGAGCGACGTTACCTCGTCGGACTCGTCCATTTCGTCAAGCAGGCCGGCGGCTTCGGCGGGTTCCATCTCGCCCAGCAGGTCGGCGGCGGCGTCGGGCTCCATGAGCTCGAGCATGTCCACAAGGGTTTCGCGGTCGAGGTTCTCGGCCACCTCGGCCATCTCCTCCTCGTACATCTGCTCGAAGACCTCGGCGAGCTGCTCGGTCTCAATGCGCTTGACGAGCTCGGTCTGCTCCTCGTCGTTCAGTTCATTGAGGATTTCGGCGGCGTCGGCGGGGTGCAGGCCGCGCAGCAGTGTCGCCGCGGCGTCATAGTCGGCTGCGTCGAGGAGGATTTGAATGCGCTCGAGTGCGACGTCATACTTCACGGGGTCGACCATGGCCGCTCTCCTGTGCTGATGCGGGTGGCGCGCGGACGCGCGCACGAATCGTTGCCGCGAGGCGTGCGGAGACGCGCAAAAACCGTCCCCAGGTGGGACGGCGGCGTCGGCGTGGCTAGATCTGCAACAGGAGTGCTCGCGGGGTCATCCCCCGGCGAGGCTGCTTCGACGTGAGGACCTTACGAAGAGAGCGTGGGGATGAGACCCTGCCAGCCGTCCAGTGCGGAACGACCGGCCCCAGGGCCGATCGCCACAGCGCGCTGCGGCAGGCTGTTTATGGACGGCATCTGCCGTCGTTGGTTACGCATGGTGGCCGTGTACAGGTGTGCGTCCGGATGCGGGCGACAACTGGGTGGCTGGCCATCCGTTTCGGGCGTGCTGGTGGACGCCTCGGGCACTGCTAGAAATGAATCCATCGTGTGCGTGTATTGCGGGCCGGCGTGAACGCGAGCCGGCCTCCTCCGCGCCGCGGCATGATATCACCGTGCGCGCCGGCTGTCAACCTGCGCGCCTCGAGCCGGCATTGCCGATTTGCGGGCACGCAAAGGGGGAGAGCTTGCGCCCTCCCCCCTCTCCTGCCCGACGTAAATCACTGCGAGAATGCTTATCTCACGTTGATGATATCCGCCTCAAAGCCTGGCGCCTGGCTGCGGTAGAGCATCAACAGGCCACTCTGCGAGGGTGACGCGGCGTTGCCGCCCGGCACCCGTACAACCTGGTAGTCGACCGACGAGAATGGCGCCACGTTCTCGATAGAGCCCAGCGGCCCGTACTTGGGCGTGGCCGGGGTGAAGACCATTCCTTCGATCGCGTCCGTCAGATTACCCGTGAAGTAGTTGTCGAAGGCGTAGACGCTCAACGTCAGCTTGCTGCTGGCCGCTGCGCCCATGGGGCCCATGGGGATGTACATGCGCATGTTGGCGCTGTCCAGGTCCGCATCGGCGTAGAAGTAGGCGCCGCCGGCTCCGGTATTCAGGTTCACGACGTAGACAAGCACCTGGCCAGTGGCTGCGAAACCGCCGTTCTCGGCAGTGTAGGCTACATAGTCGTCGTCGCCATCCCCGTTGACATCAATGTAGACGTCAAACTCGGCGGGATAGGCCGGATGCGAGCGTGTACCGTAGGTAGTGATGCCGACTTCGAGGATGTCGCCCAGACCAGGGATGGTGCCTGCGAAGCGTGCGCCCACGGCGCGCATGTCCACGACGGCGAAGTTGTCACCCGCGCTGGGAAGCTGTGACTTGTCGATGCGCGGGCTCTTGCCAAGCAGCGCGTAGATGTCGGCATTGCCCTTTTCGATGCCGAAGTTGAAGACCTTGAGGAAGCTGTGGTCGTTGTTGACCGAGTTCTTCCACAGCGGGGTGGCAACCAGCCCGGCCGACTTGCGCGGCATGATCTGCCACGGCAGTGCAATGCTGCCGCTGCCGTCGCCCAGCGTGAGATAGCCGTCGAACTCCACGCTCTGCAGCAGCGCGCCAGTTCCACCGCTTGCGCCGCCGTCCAGTGTCCACGTGGGCAGTTTGGAGCCATCCACGATCAAGAGGACGTTGAAGCTGATTGACTCGCCTGCGCGTGCGTAGACCCTGCTGGGCGTCAGCACTTTGACGGCGCCCGAGGCGGCGTCATCGGCGTAGCGGAAGCTCGGCGTGATGTCAAGCCAGCGGTCGCTGCCGCCGTAGTTCGTGACACTGACGCTCTTCCAGAAGACGCCGCCCGTGGTAATGGGCTGATAGCCGAAGGAGAGGCTGGGGATGCCGCTCTTGCGCTCCCAGGCTGCAATTGAAGTGTCGATTGCAGCGTCGACGCGCACTTCGCCGCCGCCAATGCGCGTGATTGGGGCGAGCACACCGGGCTGTGTCGCCGGGTTGGTCTGGATATCTGTGTCGCCCGTGTTCATGAGGCGGGCGCGCACTTCGGTGGGCGAGGCGCCGGGGTACGTGCTCAGCACAAGCGCCGCCGAGCCGGAGACCATGGGCGCTGCGCCCGAGGTGCCGCCGAAAGCGCCTTCCTCTGTACCGAGACCGGCCAGCGCCGAGACGGACGCACCAGGCGCGCCGATGTCCGGCTTGATGGCGTTGAAGGAGTAGCTGGGGCCGCGCGACGAGGAGCCGACCATGGCCCCAACGAGCGCTACGGTGTTGGCCGATGTGACCGAGACGTTGACCGGCGCGCTGATGTTGGCCTTGATCAGGTTGCCGTAACTCTGGATGATGATGAGTGTCGGAACGAAGGTATCGCCGCCACCATAGCTGAAGCTTACGGCGTCACCGCCAGCATTAAGCGCCAGCAGTACACCGGTGGCGCCCGCCTTGGCCGCGCGGTCCACCTTGAGGGAAATAGCACATGCGCCGCGATCGATAAGCGCGACCTTGCCTGCGGGATTCGCGCTGTAGACATCTTCGGGGCTGCCCTCGCTGATGGAACCTGCAGGGCAACCTCGGCCTACTGCAGCGACATCGCCGGTGAAGCCTGCCCCAATCGGCGCCCAATCCACCGTCTCGGTGTTCTTGTAGACACCGGCAATGTTTGCCGGGCTGTTGATTACCAGCGGGAAGGTAACGGCGCTCGGCACCTGCGTCTGCGCCACGCTGATGACTTCGGGCGTGCTGGAGGGCGAACCGAGAATGTAGGGGCGGTCGGCGCTGTTTCCCGCCGAGGCTACGACGACCACACCTGCCTTGACAGCGTTGGCGCTGGCAAAGCTGAGGTCGTCTTCAATTTGGCCATAGGACGAGCCGAGAGACATGTTGATGACGTCGGCGCCGTTGGCCAGCGCGAAATCCATGCCCTGCAGGAGTGCAATGCCGCTGCACGAAGTGGCGACAGCCGAGCAGACCTTGACGGCCAACAGCTTGGCATCGGGCGCGACGCCAATGTGCGTGCCATCTGTGCTTTGGCCGGCGATGATGTCGGAAACGTGCGTGCCGTGGCCTTCGTAATCGATCGGATCCTCGTCGGGAGCCAAATCGGTGTTCGGCCAATCTTCACCGACGAAGTCGTAGCCTTCCACAACCTTGGCGGTAGGGAAGAGACCATCGCGCGTGGTGTTGAGCGGATCGCTGGTGTCGACGCCGTAGGCAGCCTCATAGTCGGCAACGTCGCCCGAGCCGCCCAGGTTGAAGTGGGTATAGTCGATGCCGCTGTCAAGCACGGCCACGGTCACACCCGCACCGGTGACGCCACTGGCTTGAGCCGCCGCCGCTCCGATGTAGGACACGGTCTCGCTCAGGTCCATTTCGTAATTTCGCACAGGGTTGACGCGCACCACGCCAGGGCGGGCGGCAATCTGGTCAATCAGCGCCGCGTCGGTTTCGATGATGACTGCATTCATGGCCCAGTGCAGCGTGGCCAGGGTCTGTGCGCTGGCGTCGAGACCGCTCACGAAACTGACAACCGAAGCCTGCTCGGCAGCGGCTGCGGCCGCAACGGCATCCGTCGAGGCTGTCTGCACATTGCCGGCGGCCTTGACCTCGGCGACTGAGGGGCCGCTCAAGCGCACAACCAGCTGCACGCGGCCGCTCTTGTTTCTGAGCGCAGGATTAACAATGCCGTCTACCACTGCTCCATCGGGAATGCGCAGCGAGGCAGCCACAGTGGCGGGCTGAACGCCCGCTGCTGCCGCGTCAACGCCTTCGTCGGCTGCCGTGATTTCGATCGCGTCAGGACCGTTGAACAGCAGCGGTAGATAGTTCAACTGATCGTTAGCAGCCGGGTTGTCGGGCACATCCGGGTCATCCTGCGCAAAGGCTGGCGCAACGCTGACAAGGACAAGTGCGAAGGCAAGCAGCAAGTTCAATAGCGGTTTTCGCATACGTGAAGTCTCCTTCGAGCGTGAAACTGTGTTTGAACACGGCAAGGTAGATACGGTTGATGCACGCGCCGAAGCGCAGGAGAATGCGGACAAGTGGACTTGAGGTAACAGCGCGTTGTGCAACGCTTGAAGTCATCTCCGCGTTGTATGCAGGCGGGCACGCCCAAAGGCACTCGCAGATACGCGATTGGGCCACAAGGAGTCGAAGGCGCGCATCGACTCGCGCTCAAACTGTTACACGATTACGTCGTTGCAGTACAGCAGATGGGAACCAGATTACGACGACACTCGGGGGAATGTCGTTCGGCGCGAGCGAATTTCCTCGCCCAACCCGACACTTCAGATGCGGGGTTGCATCGACTTGCCGAGCGTAGCGGACATCATAGCGACCTTGCGCCATCCCGTCAACTCCTATTAGTAAAATGTAAGCGCTTGACCGGAAACCGTCGCTGAGATCCGAGTGCGTGTCACGGATCGTGGCAATCGAACAAAAAGAGCGGGGAGGGCCGAAGCCCTTCCCGCTCTTCTTGTTTGTGCAAGAGGTCCTGCATCCTGTCGCTATTGTGCCGCAGGCGGTGTAGAAACGTTGATCACGGTCTGACCGATTGCGTTTGTCCCATCCTGGTGCACCAGCACGCCAAGATACTTGGTGGCAGGAGCCAGACCCGAGAAGCTAAGGTCGACAGTGCCACTCTGACCCAGGACCGCCGTATCAGGCGCCGTCACTGCCACATTGCCGGCATTGATGCTCGGGACAAGCCATGTGAACTGGGTAAAGGTGGCTTCCGGACCATCCGTCCCCCACCCGTGCACCCAGACAATGTACTCGCCCGCTACCGGATTGAGCAGATTCACCTCTTCGTCCGACGTACCGCCGCCGCTGGCGCCGACCAGTTGCCCATCCTTGTAGACATAGAGGTCGAGGTCGTCACTTTCCCCGTCGACATAGTTGTCAAACAGCGAGAAGCGGGCGTACGTCATGCCTGCGGGGATTGGTACGGTGGTGGAGATTGTGCCGGGGCCATCCACCACAAAGTTGTCAGTCGGGTCGTCCGCCACGGTGCCGGCGAAGGTAGTCGCCGCGACGAGTCCCTGCACTTGTGTCGCGTAATCGCCCGTGTAGCCGAACTTGACAGTGAATGAGACAGGATCACCGCTGCTGCGCACTTCCGCAGGGACGGCAATGGCGACCGGGCGCACAACCACAGGAATGCGAACGCTGTGCGACCCGTCGCTCCACGTGATGTTGCCACCGGTGTAGGCATCCAGTGGCGCGTCGGTGCGCGTCAGATTGATCTGGACGGCCTGGGTCTTGCCTGGTCCGATTGTGAAGGTGGACGGAGAGACTTCGATTTCGATGCC
>CAYJNV010000023.1:0-11059 GCA_964370975.1 uncultured Caldilineaceae bacterium
GTTTCGCCCTTCAAAGCTCCCTAAAACCCCCGCCGCCTGCCCCGTTTGGGCCTGGCGTCGCTGTTTGTTCCCCACTTTACATCTGCAACCAACGCACCCTCAATCGGGTCAGATCTTCTTGCTCGGCATAAGCAGCCGCAGAATCAAGATCACGACGACAGCGCCTATCACGGCAACCAGCAGGCTGTACCAGTTGAGGCCCGTCGCCGGCCCCCAACCAAAGAGCCCTACCAGCCACCCTCCGACAACCGCGCCTACGATGCCAGCGATGATGTCCATGAGCAGCCCCTGCGAACCACTGCGCCCCATGATGATGCTGGCGAGCCAACCCGCAACTGCGCCAAGCACGAGCCAGGCAACCAAATTCCAAAGCATACTCTGTTCTCCTTTGTGCACGAGTGCGATGTGAACGACGATGTGTTGACCTGCAAAAGAATCCAATGCCAAACGGACCTGGACGACTCCAACAGAGACAAACGGCAGCGATGACGCACAACACAAGGGCTGAACGAATCCGGCCCTCTGGGGAACACATATATCCTACTACCAAATCCATGCGACTGCAATCGCGAAAACAAGGCCCCACAGGGCAAGTGCGACAACCGGCGGCAGCAGCAAAGCCATAGTTGCACGCACGCCATCCAGGCCTGTGGCGGCACGCACGGCACGCTGCGCCGCGACCAGCGCCAGAATGGCTGCCACCGGCGCAGCAACCAACCCCACAATCGGCAGCGGCCAGAAGATGAGCAGCAGCCCCGGCAGGGCGGCATAGCCCAGTGCCGCATAGAAGCGGGGCAGCGTCGTCCCTGCCCCCAGCAACTTGGCCACCAGCAGCACGAGCAGCCCGTAGACAATCCAGACGGCCAGCAGGCGCATGGGCAGGCTCAGCCAGGCGCCGAACGCGTTCAGACCGGCAGCCACCCAGGCAGGTGCGCGCGGCGACAATCCACCCACCTGCTGTCTGATGAGAAGGAACGAATCCATCGAAGGGAAACGCAGCGCCAGCCGGGTCGACCAGTCGTCGAGGCGCAGCAACGGCGTGACGGCGGCGGCGCGCGCCAGCAGTGCCCACAGCCAGATCATGTAGCTCAGCCCGCTGATGAGGCCGATGAGCATAATCAGCCCAAAAGCCTGGCGCATGCTTGTGTGGACACCGGCCACGTAGGTGTCTGTTTCATAGTCGGGACCCAGCGCCGCGGCGATGCGCAGGCGCGCGGCGTCGGCCAATTGGCGCGTGGACGGCAGCCAGCGGGCGGTGCGCGCTGCGATTGACGCGCGCATAGGCGGGGATTCCGGCTCGGCAGCAGGCGGCGCTGGCAACGCAACCGGAGTCGCTGCGCCCTCCCCAGCCGGCGAAGAGGCTGCCTGTGCTTCGGCGGGCGCGATTTCGCCCGTGGGCAGGCTGGCCGCTGGCAGCGTCAACGGTGCGATCGAGCCCAGCATACCGTCGCCACTCTCCGCGGGCGCAGGCGGAATATTGGAATTGGCTTCAGTCGCCTCACCGCTAACGGGCGGCAGAGAATCATCTTCCACGTGCGGAAGCCTCGCTTCGTCTCGACGTCTACAGCCACACCAGCATCAGCGCGCTCGCCCCGGAGCCAAGCAACGCGCCCACAACCAGCAGCAGCGCCGCCGCAATCACAGTGGTCCATGCGGCCGTCTGCCACGAAAGACCGTGCGCTGTTTGCGCCGCACGGTAGAGAATCAACATCCCCCACACAGCGGGTAACAGGGGGCTGATGGCCACAAAAGGTATCGCGCTCACCAGGAAGAGCGCGCCGGGCGCAGCCACAAGCGCGCTCGCCCCCAGCACCTGGCGCAGCGAGCCCTTGCCACCCGCCATACGCCCGATGGCATAGATCAGCAGCCCCGCCGCAAGCCAGAGCACAATGAAGGCAAAAGGCGTCCAGACGAGTGCAACGAGGTGCGCCCAGCCTGTGTCATAGCCGGCGAAGAGGCGGAACGCGTACCAGCCTTCCGCGGGCAGTGGTATTACACCTCGCAGATCGTAGGGGGTGATCATGCCCGCGGCCTGGCGCGCGATGGCCTCCAGCGCTGCGGCCGGCGGCATGGCCCAAGAGAAGAGCAGGCCGCCCACTACGCGTGCCGCGCCCACCAGCGCACCCAGCAGCGCCGTCAGCACAAGGCCTTCAATCACGGGCTGGTCGTCGTGTGTCATCACGTCAAAAGGCGCGGGCTCGAGCACAAGCGCCTTGGCCAGCAGTTCGGGATAGGAGCGGGGTTGGATCATGGCGCGCCGCAGACATGGTCAAGCGATTGACATAAGAGTGCGTTGCGCCCGGCAATACGCCGGCGCTCCTCCAGTGTAGCACCACTAAGGGGGCGGCGCAACAGGTTTTGCGCTGCGCGTCCGCCAGTCAGCGACGATGGCTGCGGCAATCGCAGCCACTGCAACTGCAGAATCTACGGGCGCGAAATGCTGCTGCTTGGCGAGGTCGTCCACAAAACGGGCGTGCGCATCGAGGCGCGAGATAACGAGGCGTACGTCGTCGTCGCCCCAGTCGATTTCGTAGGATGCTGCGTAGACAGCAAGGCGCGGCCACGTCGCTGCGCCCGTGCTGCGCAAGATTGGGTCAGCGGCGAGCGCAACGCTGCGTGCCGAGATGGGTGGGTTGCCTGCGCGTAGCGCCTTGGCAATGGCGCGCGCCAAATCGTCCACCGTCACCGGGACGACAGTCACGGGCTCGCCCGTGTACCAGCCGCCTGTACCCAGCGTGTGCATCACAGGCACATAGGCCAGGTCGCGATAGATGATGACATTGCCAATCCACATGGAAGCACCCTTGGCGCCTGCCGCGAGCAATTGGCATGGCGGTCCATGCACCGGCGCTAGCCGGCCGAGCCCACAATGGCTTCGGCTTCAATCTCGACAAGGTACTCGGGCCCCACCAGCCGCGCCTCGATGAGCGTGTTGGCCGGGCGAATCGCGGCAAAGCGCTGCCCGTGGACGCGCGCCACGGCCTCCCAGTGAGCAATGTCGCTGACGTAGACACGCGTGCGCACCACGTCCTGCATGGACCCGCCCAGGCTTGTGATGGCGGCTTCGATCTTGTCCAGTGCAAAGGACGCCTGCGCTGCCGGATCATCCGCGCCCACCAGCCCGTTGGGGCCGGTGGCAGTGGTGCCGGAAACATGAATGACATCACCCACGCGCACGGCGCGGCAGTAGCCTGCCAACTCCTCCCACGTGGTTCCGCTGGAGACGCTCTGACGCGGCATCATCGATCCCAGGTTAATGATCGCGGCGGATCAATTGACAATGTGCAGTTGCTGAAAGCCACTGGTCAGCGGCTCGCCCGCGCCGGGACGCACGACAACCACATCCTCCACGCGCGCGCCCATCACGTGCGGCATGAAGATGCTCGGCTCGGCCGTGAAGCACATTCCCTCCTCGAGCACGGTCGTGTCGCCCGCCGTGAGGAAGGGAGGCTCGTGCACATCCATGCCAATACCGTGGCCCAGGCGGTGGCGGAACGCCTCGCCATAGCCCGCCTCTTCAATCACGGCACGTGCGGCGGCATCGGCGCCCTCGCAGGTGTTGCCCACGTGCAACGCCGCAATGCCCGCCGCCTGCGAAGCCATTACCAGCGCATAAATGCGTCGGTACTCATCGTCCGGCTCGCCAAAGAAGAGCGAGCGGCCAAAGTCGTAGCAGTAGTCTTTGTAGACCGCGCCAAAGTCAAAGGAGATGGAGACTGGCGCGTCGAGGGGAATCTGCAGCACCTCGTCGCGGTTGTGGAAATCGAAGGGAAAATTGCGCCCCATGTTGTAGAAGGCGGTGACGAAGGAGTCGCAGGTGGCCCCGTTGCGGCGCAACTGGTAGTTCACCTCGGTTATGAGGTCAAGGTTCGTCATGCCGTGCTTGAGTCGCGGCAGCGTGGCATCAAAGGCGGCCTCGGTCACGGCCCCCGCCTCGCGCAGTATCTGGATTTCGTCGGCATCCTTGATGCGGCGCAGCGGCCCCAGCAACGCCGATGCCTGGCTGAAGGTGGTCTGCGGGCGCAATGCCTGCAGGTTGATGAGGCTCTCGGCCCAGGCGCGATCCTCGACGGCAATGCGCGCCGCAGCGCCTATGTGCAGGCTTTCGAGCACGGCCGCGGCTGTGGGCAAGCCGTTGTCACCCGCACCGAGCACTCGCACCTCCATGTCGCCCGCCTGGACGACATGAAAGTCGGCCACCATTCTGGGCAAGGTGAGGATGGGCGTGCCATCGACGGGCACCCAGGCGCCGGTGAGCCACTCGCCGGGGTACATGGTGTTGCCGTAGTTGGGCTGTTCGCGCAGCAGGCCAGTCACGTAGCTCAGGTTGGCGGAACGGCTGAGGAAGAGCAGGTCAACGTGCTGGGCGCGCATCTGCTGCTGGACGCGCTGCAAGCGGGCTGTATAGTCGGGCATGGTTTTGTATCTTTCCAGAGACGAACTGTGTGAGTTGAGTTGCTTGAGGTTGCAGAACAGAGTCAGATGAATTAGGTGTCACCGGGAGGGGTCACGTCGGAGACATGACCTACGCCCCACTCCCTATTCCCCGCAGTTACAGCGCCTTTCGCAGGCGCGGGTCCAGCGCATCGCGAATTGCGTCGCCGATAAAGTTGAAGGCCATGACCACCGTGAAGATTGCCAGCCCCGGGAAAGCGGCAATCCACCACTGGTCAAAGTACTCAATGCCGTCCGCAATCATGCGCCCCCATTCGGGCGTGTTGGGAGGCGGACCGAGGCCCAGGAAGCTCAAGCCGGCGAAGATGAGGATGGCGTTGCCCAGGTCAATCGTGGCCAGCACAATCGCCGGGGCCAGGCAATTGGGCAGCACCGTGCGCCAGAGGATGCGCGAGCGGCGCGTGCCAATCGCCAGCGACGCCTCCACAAAGTCGCGCGACTTGACGCTCAGAACCAGCGCGCGCACCACGCGCGCATAGTTGGGCCACCAGACCACGACCATGGCCAGAATTGCGTTGATGAGGCTGGGGCCCAGCGCTGCGGCAATGGCCATGGCCAGAATAATTGTGGGGAAGGCAATGAAGACTTCTGTCACGCGCATGAGCAGTTCGTCAAACCAGCCGCCGATGAAGCCAGCGAGCGCGCCCACAAATGTGCCCACAATGCCTGCAATCACAATGACTGCGACGCCTGCGGGCAGCGAAAGTCGGCCACCGTAGAGCACGCGGCTTAACATGTCGCGCCCCAGTTGGTCGGTGCCAAACCAGTGTGCGGCACTCGGCGGCTGCAGGCGGTCGGCAATGGCTTGCTGTGTGGGCGAGTAGGGTGCAATCAGCGGTGCCGTAAGGCTGATCACCAACCAGAAGATGACGAGCGCGACACCGATCATGGCCAGCGGGTTGGCGCGCAAAAAGCGCCACGTGGAGGCCGCGCTGCTCTTGCTGCGCGCGGCAGGCGCCGTCACGCTGTTCGGCGTGGGTGCATTGGGTGCTGCGGTGGTGACGGCACTCATGAGTGCAGCAACCTAGGCCTGCGCGCGCAGGCGCGGATCGAGCGAGAAGTAGAGCACATCGGCAATCAGATTCACAATGATGAAGATGATCGCAATCAGCAGGCTGACACCCATGATCGCGGGGAAATCGAGCGAGGTGGAGGCGCGGTACGCATACTGGCCAATCCCCGGCCAGGCAAAGATGCTCTCGGTGAGCACGGTGCCCGCGAGCAGGTTGCCGTAGGAGAAGCCGATCACCGTCACAATGGGTATCAGCGCGTTGCGCAGTGCGTGCTGCATGATGACTACACGCGGGGCGAGCCCCTTGGCATGGGCCGTGCGCATGTATTCCTGGCTCAGCACGTCGAGCATGGCCGAGCGGGTGACGCGCGTGATGACGCCCGTGGTGAAACTGCCCAGCACAAGCGCCGGCAGCGCCAGGTGCCAGAGCGCATTGAAGAAGATCTTCCACTCGCCTGCCAGCAGCGCATCCACCGTGAAGAGCCCCGTCACGTGGGGCGGCGGGGCCATGCCGATGTCGAGCCGTCCCGGCCCTGCGGCCACGCCCAGCCACGCGTAGAAGACATAGAGCGTCAGCAGCGCCAGCCAGAAGACGGGCACGCTCACCCCCAGCAGCGAGATAACGCGCACAACATGATCAAGCATTTGGTTGCGCTTGATGGCTGAGAGGACGCCAAAAATGAGGCCGACAACGACGCCGAAGAGGATGGCCGCCGTGGCAAGTTCAATGGTTGCGGGCAGGTAGGCGCGCAGGTCCTCAAGCACGGCGCGGCGCGTCTTGATCGAACGCCCCATATCGCCCTGCACCAAATTGCCCACATAGCGCCCATATTGCACCGTGAGCGGGTCGTCCAGCCCCCACTCGGCGCGGAAGGCAGCGACGATCTTCGGATCCGACATGGCCTTCTGGCCGAGGTTGGCGGTCACGGGGTCGGCAGGCACGGCATGCGAGATCACGAATGCAATCAGCGTGATGCCGATCAGCAGCGGGATGGTGAGGACAAGCCTGCGCAGAATGTATTGGTAGACGGGCATGGGGCGGTGGTTGAACTGGCGTGCGTGGCGATAGCGGCTACGGTGCGGGGTGCGGACCATGTCTCCATGAGCCGCACCCCGCGAGAAATCACTACTTGCTCAGCAGGCCCAGGTCCACACGCCACTGCGGGTTGTAGACGAAGCCCTTCACATCCTTGCCCAGCCCAACCTGAAGGCCAGGCTGCACAACCGCTGCATACGGGCCGGCTTCAATCAGATAATCCTGCATCTGCTTGAAGAGCTCGACGCGTGCGGCGGGGTCGGTCTCCACCCGTGCGGCGTCGCGAATGGCCTTGACTTCGTCACTGCCGGTGGCGTCCGTCCAGCCGGTGCGCGTGCCCACAACACCCTCGGGCAGGAACTCGAGGTAATCGTTGGAGTCGCGGTAGTCGGGCAGCCAGAACCAGAGGCCGAAAGGCTCGGTGCCCTGGCGGTAGGCTTCAAGGGCAACCTGCAACTCGGTGGGGTTGAGCGTCACATTCATGCCCGCTTCCTGCAGGTCAGACTGGATCTTCTGAGCAAAGGTGCCCATGTTGATGCCGTTGTAAGTGAAATCGGGGTAGGTCAGGTCAAACGCAAGCTCGCCTTCACCAAAACCGGCCTCGGCGAGGAGCGCCTTGGCGGCGTCGAGATCGCGCTGCGGACCGCTGTTGGCCTCAAATGCGCCCATAAAACCAACGGGCAGCATTGAAGCAGGCGTCACCGACTGGCCGCCGGAGAGGGTGCGGATGCCCTCGTAATCAAGCGCCAGGCGGATGGCCTTCTGCACGAGCGGGTTGCCCATGTCAACGCTGATCTCGGGGTTGTTGTTGGCCTTGAGGAAGACAAGCGTGTCGCTCAGCCCTTCGTAGACCTGCACGTTGGGATTATCCTTGAGGCCGGCCACCTGGTCAGCGCCGAGGTCAAAGGCGACGTCAAGATCGCCCGCTTCAAGCTGCAGCTTCTGCGTGGCCGATTCGGGCAGGTTGCGGATGATGATGCGCTCGATGGCGGGCGACGTACCGTAGTAGTTCTCGTTGCGCACGAGCACAGTCTCGACCTGCGGATCCCACTTCTCAAGGATGTAGGGGCCGGAGCCTGCCGAGTTGTTGTTGAGCCACTGCTCGGCGGTGTCAGCGGTGTCGGCGTCGGCTGCGGCCGTGCCACCCTGTGCCTCGACCATGGCCTGGCTGGTGACGCTGAAGGCGCCGAATACCAGCTTGGCGAGGATGGCGGGGTCGGGATTGGCCAGCGTCAGGACGACGGTTGCGTCATCGGGCGCTTCGACCGAGACGATGCCGTCAGCCAGGAAGGAGGGGTTGCCCTTGATGTTGACCATGCGGTTGAAGGAGAAGACGACGTCGCTTGCTTTCACGGGGTCGCCATTCGAGAAGACTGCGGCGGGGTTGAGCGTGAAGGTGTAGACCAGGCCGTCATCGGAGATGGTCCACGATTCGGCCAGCGCCGGTTCAATGCTGTCGACGCCGCCCGCCGGGAAGGTGACAAGGGTTTCGTACGTGGAGCGGTGGACGATGGTCGGCAGCGTCTCGTAGGCGCGCGCCGGGTCAAGCGAGGCGGTGTCTTCGGCAATGCCGACGACAAGAATGCTCGTATCCGCGGCCTCGGCGGCTGGTGCAGCGGCGGCGTCACCTGCAGCGGGTGCGGCGGCCGGCGCGGCGCAGGCCGCAAGCATAGCCAGAATCAGCAAGAGTGCGAGGTACAAAGGCGTACGTGCGAATCGCGTGGATTGCATGGGCGACATTCTCCTTGTCCAAAACGGAATTGGCTAGGTTGATATTACGTTGTTGATTGAGGAAAACCGAGAGGGCCGCTGCGCTGGGGACCGCCCGAACAACTAAACTCTACTCCAGAATAGGCGACCGCGCAAAGAGTACGCGCGTGCCGCGCCGCCACAGGTGCATCTGCGCCGGATTGTGCGGGGCGCACAGTTACGCCGCTGTGCGCGCGGGGGCGCGCAACGCACCGCGCGCCACGGCCGCCTGCGCGCGCAGCCCAAAGAGATACCAAAGCGCCGTCACCGCCACACTGGCCGCCGCGACGGCCAATAGGCTCTGCTGCACGCTCCAGCCTATGCGGTCTAGTGCGATACCGCCGTAGATTGTACCGATGGACTCGGCCAGCGTGAGCGTGGTGAATTCGAACGCGAGCACGCGCCCGCGGAAGCGATCCTCGACGGCGCCAATCAGCAGCGAAGCCGAGAAGACCCAGATGGCGCCGGAGCCCACGGCGCGCAAGGTAATTGAGACGAAGACGACCCACAAGGCGGGCGCGAGGCCAATGCCCAGCGCACCAACGGCAAGCAGTATGTAGCCAATGCCAATCGCGCGCAGCAGCGCACGGGGCGAGTCACCCAGCCATGCACGCAGGAAGACAGGCCCTGCGCCCGTGCCAATCCCCACAAGCGCGTAGATGATGCCCAGCGTCAGCGTGCCCGAACCGCGCAGCGGAAAGAGATCATTCGAGAGGGGAATCTCAAGCACGTTGATCGCGCCCCAGATGATGCTGCCGCCGGCCTTGGCCAGCGCCAGCCCCAGCAGCAACTTGTGCACTTTGAGGTAGCGCAGCCCATCCACAAAGTCGAGGAAGCCACCTTGCGGTGTTTCGGCATCGGCCGCACGCGGCGCGGCGTAGACCAGTTGCACGCGGCTGACGAAGGCCGCCGACACGAGAAAGCTGGCCGCGTCAATCACAAAGGCCACCTGCACGCCAAAGACCGCCGCGGCAATGCCGCCCAGCAGCGCGCCCAGGGCAAGCATTGTGCTCCAGGTGAAGCCGTCCAGTGTGTTGGCAATGACGAGTTCGTCGGGCTCAACCACATTGGCAAGGACGGCCGAGTGCGCAGGATTGTAGAGGGCGCTGAGCGCGAATTGCAGCGCTGTGAGCGCATAGAAGAGCCAGATCTGGCTGGCGTCACGCACCAGCAGAAAGCAGAGCACAGTAGCGGCGCGCAGCAGGTCGGCAGTGACCAGAATCGCGCGCCGGTTGACGCGATCGGCGAGTACGCCGGCAAAGGGCGTTGCCAGGAAGATAGGCAGGAAACGCGCCAGAAAGAGAAAACTGATGGCTGAGCCCGAGTCGGTGAGTGACGCGATCAACTGCGCCGAAGCGAGCAGGTTGAACCAGTCGCCAAGGTTGGAGACGAGACGCCCAATCCAGAGGCGGCGGTAATGCGGACGACGGCGGAGCAGGTCGAGATATTCACGCATGAGCGAGTGTGATGTGTGGGCGACGCGACCACTGACAGCAACCGGACAAGCGCACGGTTGGGCGGTTGCGTACAGATTGGGTAGACTCAGGGACGGGCCGCGTGCTAAGCCGCCATTGTAGCATGGCAGGCCACTGCGTGCGCCCTGTGGAGGTCGCCAATGTGTCACGTTGACGGCACGGACGGCGGAACCAGCGCAAGCAATGGGCACGTTCTCGCAATGGTGCGCTGGTCAGCCGCGTTGTGCCGGCGGCTGGCGCGTGGGCCCCTGGCGGCCCAGCAATTGCATCGGTTCACCCGCAACGGCGCGGGATTACGCGCAGCATCGACGCACGACAGCATTCGTCGAAATTCGTCCGAATGGACAAGTCAGACATGCATGGGGAGAAGTACATGAAAGAGACAAACAGACAGACTACTTTGCAGGTCCGCGCCGCAACGCTGGCACTGGTCGTTGTGGCGCTGGTGGCGCTGGGCGCATGTGGGAACGATGACCGCGGCGACACGCCACCCACACCCACGGCGATTGCGCCGCTTGCGCCAAGCCAGCCGGCAGAGGCTGCGCCGACTGCCGCGCCGGCTGTGCAAGCGGAGGCGCCGACGGAAACACCCGTGATCGTTGTGGAGTCATCGGCCTCCGTCACCACCACGGAAGCGGCGACCGTCACTGAAACCGCGCCCGTGACCGAGAGCGCGTCAATCACCGAGAGTACAGCCGTGACGGACAGTGCCGCCGTCACCGAAAGTGCATCCGTGACCGAGAGCGCATCCGTGACGGAGAGTGCCGCTGTCACCGACAGCGCTCCCGTAACGGAGAGCGCAGCGGTAACCGAAAGCGCACTCGTGACCGTCGCCAGTGCCATCTCGGAGACCGAAGCCACGACCGAGACGGCTTCCCCCGAGATCACGGAAACGATTTCGATCTCTGAGACGGGCGCGGCTGAACTGGCCGCAAAACTCACACCGGTTGCGACTGCTGAGATGACCGCCACCGCGGCTGTAACGGCCACGCCGGAAATCACGGCCACGCCGGAGATGAGCGCGAGCGCCGAGATTACCGCTACGCCCGAAACGACAGCAACGGCCGAAACCACCGCCATGCCAGAAGTGACGGCTACGGCCGAAATCAGCGCCACACCGGCAATGACAGCAACGTTCGAAATGACGACCAGTGCTGAAATCACTGCTACCCCGGAAGTGACGGCGACGGCCGAAATCACCGCAACACCGGCAATGACAGCAACGTTCGAGATGACGCCCGGTGCAGAAATCACCACCACACCGGAAAGAACGCCAACAACGGAAGTGACGCCAAGTGCCGAAGGCACCGCTACACCTGAAACGACGGCAAC
>CAYJNV010000023.1:11159-18541 GCA_964370975.1 uncultured Caldilineaceae bacterium
CGTGGGCGGCTCGCGCCGCAACGGCCTCTACCTGCTGGCGCTCACGGCGCAAGCGGATGGCTCGCTGCAGCAGGCGGGCGCGGCGCTGATTGGCTCGGGGCAAATTGTCGCC
This sequence comes from uncultured Caldilineaceae bacterium, assembly GCA_964370975.1. Classification (GTDB taxonomy): domain Bacteria; phylum Chloroflexota; class Anaerolineae; order Caldilineales; family Caldilineaceae; genus UBA5069. The sequence continues at coordinate 11,272 of CAYJNV010000023.1, forward strand.
GGCCTGGCCATAACCAATGCGCAGATTGTTGTGGACCTCGAGCAGATGGCGACCGCGGACAGCACGTGCTGCGCCACGGCCGCCGAGCAGCGCACATACGCACTGCGCAACGACCGCCTCATGCTGGCGGAGGCGCGGCCCATCCATCTGCCCTATCTGCCGCGCACAGCTGAGGCGATTGCGCCCGAGCCCTTCCCCATGAGTAGAGGCGCCATCAGCGGCACGGTGGAAGGCGAGCTTGAGGCGGGCGGCGTTGCTTCCTACGTGCTGCAAAGCAGGCAGGCACAGACCGCGACCATCACGCTTGAGGTGGAAAGCGGCGGCGCGGCGCTGGCGGTTAGCCGACAGGGGTTGCCATCTGCGCTGCTGACGGCGCGAGCGGGCGCTGTCACGTGGACGGGGACGCTGCCTGTCCAGGGTGCGCTCGTGCTTGACGTTGTCTCGCTGCAGGAGGTAGGTGCACCGCTGCCCTACACGCTCGGTGTCGCCCTGGAGGCAGACTCCGGCGAGTAGCCAGCAGCGCCGACTCTGCGGCCGTCCGGCGTGCCTGCTGTATAATGCAGGCCAAGCGTACAGCGTGAGTGGGCGGGGCGCCTGTGCGCTCTGCCCACTCTATTTTTTCTCTGAATTTTCTGTGAATTTCCTCTGAGGGTCTATGTTTTCACTGACTGCATTTTTGAGTGCTCTGGGCCAATATCTCACGGCCGCGCTGATTGTGATTGCTCTGCTGGCCGCAGCCGCCTTTGTGGCATTCAACTCGCAGCGCATTGCCCGCTGGACCGTGGGCTTCGGCCGGATTGTGCCCCGCTTCAAAAACAACAGCGCGGACCGCCAGCAAACGCTGATTCGCCTCTACGCCAGCGTCATCTCCACTGCGGTCATTGTCCTCGTGCTCCTCGGCATCCTGCGCCTCTTTGTGGATTCGGCGCAGATCATCTGGATTATCGGCCTCTTCAGCGCCGCCTTTGGTCTGGGTGCGCGCGGCCTCGTGGCCGATATTGTGGCAGGCGCAACCTACATCTTTCGCAACACCTTCTCGATTGGCGAAAAGGTGGAGTTCATCGTCGCCGGCGCCAAGGTTGAGGGGCTCGTTGAGGACGTCGACCTGCGCTCAACGCTGCTGCGCTCGCCCACGGGTGAGCTCTTTACCGTGCCGAATGGTGAAATCAGCGTGATTCGCAACTTCACGCGCAGCATTTACTCGGGCACGATGATCAAGCTCAACATTCCCACCGCGCAGCTTGCCACGGCGCTGAATGTGCTCAGGGACCTGGGCGAGCGCGCGCCCGAACTCGTCCCCGAACTGATTGAACCGTGGCAACTGCTCATCACCAGTGAAGACGTAGGCGTCTTCACCGAGGTGACTGTCGCCGCCCGTTTCGCATTCGGCAAGGCTGCCCCCCTCAAGGCGCGCCTCGTGACTGCCATAGATATGGAACTTGAAGCGGCCGGCGTGCGTTTGGATCAAGCCGCCGCGCCATTTGGCGCGTCCGCCACCGCTCTAGGTGCTATATAATCAACCGGAATCGCGCAACGAAGCGAGACACGCTCGTATTGAAAGGCAAAGTAAATGGCAACACCAGGCAGTCCAATAAGCAGCACAGCACGCAAAAACGAAATATATGTGCCCGATCCGCCCTTTGCGCGCGCACTCTTCAGCACCACCCGCTTCGCGTGGCTCTGGCTCATCATCCGTCTCTATGTCGGTTGGCAGTGGCTTGAGTCCGGCTGGGGCAAAATCAGCGGCGGTGCGTGGGCCAGCGGTGAGCCGCTCAAAGGTTTCTGGACGAACGCAGTCACGGTGCCGGAGACGGGCCGCCCTTCGATTGCCTACGACTGGTATCGTCAGTTTCTTCAGTTCATGCTCGACCAGGGTTGGTACGCGTGGTTCGCCGATATCATCATGTATGCCGAGTTGCTCATCGGCGTCGCGCTGATCCTGGGTGCGTTTACCGGTATCGCCGCGTTCTTCGGCGGCTTCATGAACTGGAACTTCATCATGGCGGGATCGGCCAGCATCAACGGCTTCCTGCTCGTCCTGGCAGTGTTCCTCGTCCTGGCGTGGAAGGTGGCAGGCTGGTATGGTCTGGACCGCTGGCTGCTCCCGGCGATTGGCGTGCCGTGGCAGTGGGGCGCACCGGCGGACGCGACCCTATTACCGACAGCGACCCCACTGCCCAAGCGCTAGCGAGTACAGGACCTTTGCGCAGATTGCATGGCAATCTGCGCAAAGGTTGCACCCTCCTCAGTTCAAGTACAATTCGCGTGCGGCCGGCGCCGCCAGCACAACAACTGTGGCCACGCCTAGCAACACGCCGACCCAATCGCCTCCCCCGCCATACCACCAAGCAACAACGAAAAGCCCAGGCGACACCGCCGCGGTCACTGCCGCGATGGCCCACGCCCACGCGCGCCCGTTTGGCAGGGCCATCGCGGCCACAAACAGCCAGGCGCCCACAAGCAGTGCCCCTACTGCCCAGCCAGCCGCATGTGCGCCTGCAAAAGCCATTGAGGTGGGCAGCCGTGCATCCGGGAGGAGCGTTTGCAGCGCGCGTGCCAGCAGCCACGCGCCCAGCGCAATCAGCAGCAAGGCATGCAACAGGCGCAGGCCGCGCTGGCTGATGGCCGTGCGCGTGTACTTCGTTGGGGGCGCTTCCTTCTCATCCGGCGTCATTGCGAGTAGTATACAGGCTGGCAAGCGCGGAGCCGCAGCGCACATCCAGCGCTGCACGCGGCCGCGCCATGTACAGGAGAGTCCAGGAACAATGCCTATGAAGATGCGCACCTTTCGTATCCTGCTGCCCGCTGGGCTTGCGGCGATATTTCTGCTTGCGGCCACTGTTGCACTTGCGGCGCCCGTGCGCCAGGAAGTGCCCACGCCCACGGTTGACCCGTTTCTGGCCCCGCCAGTGGAGCAGCCGCAAAACCCCCCGCCCGAGTCGCCCCTGCCCACGCCTTTCCCGCCGCCCGCCGCCGAGACGCCGCTGGAGAGCGCAACGCCCATCACCGCCACGGCGCCGCTTACCGATGGCCAGCCGCCGCTGCCCGAGCAGCCCGCGCCGCCGCTTGCGCCCGTGGTCCCCGTTGAACCTACGCCGCTGCCGCCGCCGCTTATGGTTGATCAACTGCTCAACGCCGCCGTGATTGTGCCTTCCATCAGCCTCACCATCACGGTGCAATTCGCGGGCGGCAGTTACGTCATTCCCGAAACGGGCGTGACGGTGCGCATTTCGCCTACGCTGGCCGCAATTGGCGACCTCAATGGCGACGGCGCCGACGATGCCGCTGTCATCCTGCAGACGATCCTCACCGATGGCAGCACGCGCAACGACCTGGTGGTTTTCATCAACCAGGGGGGCCAGCCCGTGGCCGCCGCCGCCACCACGCTGGAAAGCCCTGTGCGCATCGACGCGTTGCGCGTGGATAAGGGCGCCGTTTGGCTGGAACTGCGCGTGCTCGGCCCCACGGATGCGCCGACTGCCCCCAACCTGCCGCTCAAGCGCATCTATGTATTGCGCGGCAATGAACTGCTCGAATTACCCGCCGCCTCCTACGGCAAACTCTTTCCCTATCGCTATGGCAGGCTGGCGGGCTACGTCAACGTGCTGGGCGAGTTCGTGGTGCCGCCCCGCTACATGGTTGCCGACGATTTCATCGAGGGACTGGCGCTGGTGAGCGAGGATGGCACGCGCTTCGGCTTTATCAACCGGCTGGGCCAAACGGTTATCCCGCCGGCATACCTCTCGGCCACGCGTTTCGACGGCGGCGTCTCCGTTGCCGCGCCTGCGCTGCTTGGCGCCGCCTCAAACACCACTGGCGCGGTCATCTACATGGACCGTATGGGCCGCAACATCTTCGGCCAAACGACCTTTGGCGCCGGCCAGCCCTTTCGCGAGGGGCTTGCCGCCGTACAGGATAGCAGCGGCCTCTTCGGCTTCATCGACCGCACGGGCACATTTGTGATTCCAGCGCAGTTCGACTTCGTGCTCTCCTTCAGCGAGGGGCTTGCCGCCGTGCTCGAGGGCGACAAGGTTGGCTACATCAACCGCAGCGGCGATATGGTGATTGAGCCGCAGTTTGACGCTGCCGACCTCTTTGCCGAGGGCGTGGCCGCCGTGGGCATTGACACGCAGGTCGGCTTCATCGATCACACGGGCGCGTTTGTGATTGCACCCGTCTTTGCCCGCGCCGAGGGTTTCTCTGAAGGACTCGCGGCCGCGCTGCTCGATGGCCAGGAGGTCTTCGTCGACCATGCCGGCGCAGCCGCGATTGCCACGCCCGTCTTCAGTGACGCACGCAGCTTTTCCGAGGGGCTGGCGGCCGTCAAGGTGGGTGACCGCTTCGGCTATATGGATACGCGCGGCAACATGGCGATTGAGCCGCAATTTGCGGTGGCAGGGGACTTCAGCGACGGCCTCGCGGTCGTCGAGACCGGCGACGCGTGGGGAGTCATCGACGCCGAGGGGGCATGGCTTGTTCAACTCACACTGCTTCAGCCCGCGCCCGCGCAGGCAGGCGCGCTCACGGCCGTCATCACCGACGCCGTGCCCGCCACCGCCACGGTTACGCTGACCGCGAGCGCAGCCGCACCTGGTACGGCGCTGGTGGCCTTTACGCCGCTCGTTCCCAACGAGATTCGCCAGGGGGCCTGCTACGCGGGCTCCGACCTGCTGGCAAGCAGCGCGGCATGGCGCTGCGGCGTCACCGGCGGCGAGGTCTTCGATCCATGCCTGCTCGCCGCAGACGGCACGACCGTCGTCTGCGGGGCCGACCCGGCCACGCAAGAGGCTGGCTTCGTGCTTCAGTTGACGGACGCGCTGCCCACCATTGACGTGAGTGCAAAGAGTTTCCCGGGTGCGTGGCTCTTCCAACTGGGCAACGGTGCAATCTGCAGCTACAACCAGGGCGCAACCATTACCGTGGAGGGGCAGCGCATCAACTATACGTGCGACGACCTGACCCAACTGCTGGGCGAGATCGACAAGAGCGGCCCCGTGTGGACCATCAACATCGTCACCACCAGCGATGATGGCCAGGGCAACTACGCCATCGAGACGCTGACACCCATGACGATTGTACGCGCATGGGTGGCCAAGTAGAGCCGAGGAGAAGCGACGCGATTTTGAGACCCATGCGCCCGCGCCGGACAGCAGCGCTGCTGCTTCTCATGCTGATGATCGTGCTGGGTGCGGCGAGCAGCAGGGGCGCGCACGCACAGACGGCCAGCAGTGGCCCTGTCTTTGCGCTGCCCGGTCACATCGAGGCCGCCGACGCACCCCTGGCAGGCGTACTGGTGGAAAGCGACGGCACGCGCACGGCGCTGGTGGGCGCGACACCCGCGCTCGCGCGCGACCTGCGCGATTTGGCCAAGAGCAGCGCGCGCGTGGCCGTGTGGGGGCTGCGCCAACCGCCGCAAGCGGATAATTTGCCCCTGCTGCGCGTCAGCCGTGTTGTTGAACTGCCCGCCGCACCGCCTTCGCCCGTGCTGCCCACGCCATCGCCATCGCCAACCGCGCCGCGCGCCGGCGGCACACCCACATCCTATCCCACGCTGGTGAGCCTGCCCGCGATTGGCCAACCCATTGCCGACATCACCGTCTACGCCGCCAACGTGCGCGCCGGTCCGGGCAACGAGTTTGCGCCCATCGCCTCCGTGCAACAGGGCGCACGCTGTCTGATTCTGGGGCGCGCGCTTGTCCCTGGCTGGCACTATCTGCAATGCCCCGGCGCAACGGGCTGGGTGCTCGCTGGGCTCTACAGTGTACAGGGCGATGTCGCCGCGCTGCCCGCACTTGTGCCCGCGTCCCCCACACCCGACCCTGCTGCCACCCCGTTGCCGCCGCGATGGCACATTGCGGCCTTTACAAACCGCGGCTTGGCAGGCGAGCCTGCGCTCAACTTCGGCGCTGATGACGTGAACTTCGCCTGGGGGCAGACTGCCCCCGCCGAGGGGCTGCCCGTTGACGACTTCGCGCTGCGCCTTGAGGGCCTGCTGCCCTTCGCCTCGGGCGTCTACAGCATCGAACTCACCTACGATGACGGCGCGCGCCTCTTCGTCAATCATGAACTGGTGATTGACGACTGGAACGAGGGCGCCGTACGCATGCAATCCTGGGCTGGCGCACTGGCGGGCGATGTGCCGCTGCGCATTGAGTACTTCGAGGCATACGGCGACGCCACGCTGCAGATGGTGATTACGCCGCTGCAAACGCAGGCGGATCCGCCCACGCCTGTGCCGGCGCCTGCGCGCCCGCAACTGCCGCCGGCGGATGCGGGCTGGCTGGCAACATACTATGTGGGCGCGACGCCCGGCGGCAGCCCTGCGTTGGCGCAGGTGGAAGCGCTCGACAGAGAGTGGCCGGTCGACCGCGCGTTCGACGCGGCGCAATTCGCTCCGGGCGCTGCAAACAGCGGCCCCTGGTCAGCGCGCTGGCGCGGCCGCTTCACATTCGACGGGGGCGACTATCGCTTTGTGGCGCGCGGCAAGGAAGGTGTGCGTGTGTACATCGACGGTGTGCGCATCATTGACGCCTGGCCATATGGAGCCGACGAGGTGAGCACCATTGTGCGCGAAATCGCGCCCGGCACGCATGAAGTGGCTGTGGAAATGTATGCCGAGGGGGAAACGACGTGGGTGCGCGCCGGCTGGGTGAGGCTGGATGCGGGAGCGTAAGATCAGGATTGAGCGTCGGGCACGGTGAATCTGTAGCCGACGCCACGCTGCGTAACCAGGTAGATGGGGTAGGCGGGCTCCGGCTCAATCATCTCGCGCAGCCAGTGGATGTGCACATCGAGTGTGCGCGTGTCCTCGAGGTACGAGGTCTCCCAAATGGACTGCATGATGTCGGCGCGGCGCACCACGCGCTCGCTGCGCATCAGCATTTCGAGCAGCGCGCACTGCTTGGGGGTCATCTCGCGCTCGCCCTTGGGCGAGGTGACGCGGCGCGTGGCCATGTCCAGCGTGATGGGGCCGCGGCGCAGCAACGCTGGCCCGGCGTTGGCCTGCACGGCGCGCAGCGAGGCCAGCGCTTCGGCAGGCTCCACGGGTGTGCGCACCTGGGCATCGAACGGGAAGGCATAGGCCTGCTCGCGGCCACCTGCCACCGCTACAATCGCCACGCCCGGCAGGCGCAGCCGCAGCGTTTGGCAGAAGCGCAGCCTGCTCTCCGCCTTGCTTGTCGTCTCGACCAGCACCAGTGACGGCGGTTGCTGCAGGATGTGGCGCAGAGCCAGTTTCTGGCTTGTCACCAGTTCAAGCGCCGGGCCGTTC
>CAYJNV010000023.1:18641-20422 GCA_964370975.1 uncultured Caldilineaceae bacterium
ACCATCGCGCAGCAGTGTACGCAGCGCCTCGGCCGTAGCAACGCTGCGCCCCAGGTAGAGGATGCGCGGCTGCGACGCTTCATCGGGCGGCAAGGCGGGGCCCGCGTCACTTGATTTGTCGAGCGTGTCGTGCGCCGTCATGGCTGGGGTTCTGGCGTGCGCTGGGAGATGACTGTCTTCCAAGTATACTTTAGTGGGTGCACGGGGTACAATCGTTTCCCTTGGCAATTGTGGTCCTTCCAACCTGATCTCCTTGAAGACTTCAAACCCTACCTTCTGGAACTCGATTGATGGCAAAGACAAACACTGAGCCCCTGAGCGGCATGCGCGACTTTCTGCCCCTCGACGTGCTGCGCCGCAACTACGTGATTGGCGTCATCGAGCGCGTCTATCAGGCCTACGGCTTCGAGCCGCTGCAGACGCCCACCATGGAGCGCCTCTCCACGCTGCTGGGCAAATATGGCGAAGAGGGCGACCAACTCATCTTTCGCGTCCTCAAGCGCGGTGACAAACTGGAGAAGGCGCTGGCAGATGACCCCACGCAGGAGAGCGTGGCCGACGCCGGTCTGCGCTATGACCTGACGGTGCCCCTGGCGCGCGTGGTGGCCCAGTATCGCGACAAGCTGCCGCGCTTCTTCAAGCGCTACCAGATTCAGGCAGTCTACCGCGCCGACCGCCCGGCGCGCGGCCGCTATCGCGAGTTCTTCCAGTGCGATCTCGACATCGTCGGCTCGCACAGCCCCACGGTGGAGGCGGAGGTGATGGCCGCGGGCGCGCAGGTGCTGCAGGAATTGGGCTTCGCCACACCTGACGCCTTTGCCATTCGTCTCAACCACCGCGGCGTGCTGCATGGGCTCATGGAAGTGGCGGGCGTGCCTGCCGCGCTCGAGGGTGCGGCGCTTGTGGCGATTGACAAGCTCGACAAGGTGGGCATGGAGGGTGTGCGCGCCGAACTAGAGCAGCGCGGTCTGCCCGCGCCGGCGGCGGCCGCACTGCTGGAGAGCATGGCCACCGCGCCGGCGGGCAACGTGGCCATGCTCGACTGGCTGGAGACGCTGCTCGCCCCCTCGCACGTGGGGACGCAGGCGGTGGCGGTCTTGCGCGCGGTGGTGGCGTACAGTGCGCATGGCCCCGCCGCCGAGCGCCTGCGCGTGGACGCGTATCTGGCGCGCGGTCTCTCCTACTACACGGGGCCCATTTTCGAAATCGAGTTCCCCGGCCTCAGCGGTTCGGGCGGCGGGGGCGGGCGCTACGACGACCTCATCGGCATGTTCAGCGGCCAGCAAATCCCCGCCTGTGGCTTTAGCCTGGGGCTTGAACGCATCATGCTCATCATGGAGGAACGGGAGATGTTCCCCGCGCAGTTGGCCGGTGAGCCGCAGTTACTGGTGACGCAGTTTGACGCCGCCAGCGCCACTGCAAGCCTGGCGCTGGCGCACGCCTTGCGCGCCGCCGGGATGCGCGCCGATCTCTACCCCGACACCGACCGCTACGGCAAGCAGTTCAAGTACGCCGAGGAGCGGCGCATTCGTTATGCGCTGCTTGTGAGCCCGCGCGAAATTGAAGCGGGCATCGTGGTGATCAAGGATCTTGTGAGCGGCGCGCAGGAGGAAGTGCCGCGCGGCGCGGTGGTGGAGGCGATGCGCGGGCGTCTGCAGTAGGAGCGGGTTGTTTGGCGGCGCATAACTGGTAAATGGTAAATCGTAAGTGGTAAGGGGCGCGGGTGGCGGGGGAGGGGGGCCCGTAACCCATACCCATTTTTGTTTTTGTGGGTATTAACC
>CAYJNV010000023.1:20432-24538 GCA_964370975.1 uncultured Caldilineaceae bacterium
GGTTATCCCAGTTGTTAAGGGCCTTCTCCATTCCACAATGTCTTGAGGGCCGACACTTACCAATTACCAATTATGGTTTGTGTCGTACTTCACCGCACCTGCAGCACGATTTTGCCCACGTTGCGGTTGGCGGCCATGCGCGTGTGCGCTTCGTTGGCCTGGGTAATCAGATAGACGCCATCGATGACGGGCTGAATCGCGCCATCGGCGAGCAGCGGCCCAAAGCGCTCGAGGAAGCGCTCCTTGATTTCCACCTTTTCGGCCAGCGTGCGCGGACGCAGCAGCGAGCCGATGATGCGCAGCCGCTTGCCCATCACCTGGCGCAAGTCAATCTCGGCGCGGCTGCCGCTGAGGGTGGAGATGAGCACGAGCCGCCCCAGGTTGCGCAGCAGCCCCAGGTTGTCGGCCAGATAGTCGGCCCCCACCATGTCGAGGATGACGTCGATGCCCTCGGGCATGGCCTCACGCGCCGCGTGTGCCCAGTCACTGGTGCGGTAGTTGATGGCGTAATCGGCTCCCAGGGCGCGGCAGGCGTCGCACTTCTCGTCGCTGCCTGCCGTCACCAGGACCGGGTTACCCGTGGCATGGCAGAGTTGAATGGCTGCCGTGCCCACGCCGGACGCCCCGCCATGCACCAGCACGCGCTCACCATCGGCCAGGGCGGCTTCCATGTAGATGTTCACGAAAGCGGTCAGATAGGCCTCGGGCAAGGCTGCGGCCTGCGCCATGCTCCAGCCGGCAGGAATCGGCATGAGCAGCGCTGCGGGGACAGCCACCTGCTCGGCGTAGCCGCCGCCGGGCAGGAGCGCACAGGCGCGATCGCCCACGCTCCAGCCGCGCACATTAGCGCCGATAGCGGCTATCGCGCCCGCCATCTCCAGGCCCAGAATCTGTGACGCACCGGGCGGAGGGGCGTAGTTGCCCGCGCGCTGCATCAGGTCGGCGCGGTTGAGCGCCGTCGCGTGCACATCCACGACCACATCGTCGGGACCCATCACCGGATCGGGTGCGTCCGCCCACACAAGCGTGCGGTCGGGCGTCGAGTCATCAACGAGAATGGCTTTCATGGGGCTCCGTTCGATGTTGTACGCGGGGAAACGCGGATTGCCACGGATGGGCGCGCCACATCCGATGCCGTTCATCCGCGAAAATCCGCGTTCCTCCGCGTACAAGTGTAATTTTGGGCGCCTGGACTAAGCTTCAATGCGATCCAGCAGCACGGGCAGCGGCTTCACGCGATCGGCGTCGATTGTGTACGCAGCCAATATGCGTGCCGCGGCTTGTGCGGCGGCCTCGGTTGTGGCCGCGTGGATCGTACAGAGGGTGTCGCCCGCCTTCACCTGCGCGCCAACCTTGGCTTGCACAACCACGCCCACTCGGTGGTCGATTGGGTCGCCCTTCTTGTGGCGGCCGCCGCCCATATCCACTACCGCCAGCCCCACCTCGCGCGCATCAATGCGCTGGATGTAGCCGCCCCCAGGCGCAGCCAACGGCTGGATGACGGGCGCCGCAGGCAGCCGCTCAGGGTGATCCACCTGATCCACGTCGCCCCCCTGCGCCGCCACAAACGCGCGGAATTTGGCAAGAGCCGCGCCCGAGGTGATGGCCTCGCGCACGGCGGCGCGGCCCTCGTCGCGCGGCGTCCCCTGTCCCAGCAGCAGCATCTCGGCGGCGGCAATCTCCACAAGTTCCTGAAAGTCGTCCGGCCCGTTGCCGTGCAGGGTAGCAATGGCCTCCTGCACCTCGAGGGCGTGGCCCACGGCGCGCCCCAGCGGCTGCTCCATCTGCGTAATCAGTGCCGTGACCTTGCGCCCGGCCTCGCGGCCAATATCCACCATGCTGTGGGAGAGCGCGCGGGCTTCCTCCAGCGTCTCCATAAACGCGCCACGCCCGCACTTGACGTCGAGCACAATCGCGTCGGCGCCCGCGGCCAGCTTCTTGCTCATGATGCTGGCGGCAATCAGCGGCAGGCTGTTCACCGTGCCGGTGACGTCGCGCAGCGCATAGAGCGCCTTGTCGGCGGGGGCCAGTTCGGCCGTCTGGCCGGCAATGACAAGGCCAATCTCGCGCAGTTGGCGCGCAAAGTGCGCGTCGTCCACGTCGGGGCTCCAGCCGGAAATGCTCTCCAATTTGTCGATCGTGCCGCCGGTGAAGGAAAGGCCGCGCCCGCTCATCTTGCCTACAGGCAGCCCGCAGGCGGCCACAATCGGCCCCACGGCGAGCGTCGTCTTGTCGCCCACGCCGCCGGAGGAGTGCTTGTCCACAATCACCGTGCCGGGCGGCAGGCCGGGGTGCAGGTCAAGTTGCTCGCCGCTGGCGGCCATGGCGAGGGTGAGCGCCGTGGTCTCGGCCACGTTCATGCCGCGGAAGAAGACGGCCATTGCCCACGCCGCGGCCTGGTAGTCGGGAATCGTCCCGGCGGTGTAGCCCTCGATGAAGAGGCGGATCTCGTCGGCGGAGAGTTCGCCGCCGTCGCGCTTCTTGATGATGATGTCGACCGGATTGAAAGCGGGGTTTGCGCTCATGCAGAGGAGTATAGCAAAGTGCGGGGCAGGCCGCCTAAAGACCCCGCGGCACGGGTCGAATGTCCGGCATCCCCCAATCATCAAACTCACATCCTAGATCGTGACTTCCCACTCCAAGCCCCCGCCTGACCAGTTCCCCTGTGAGGTTGCCGCCCGCGCCGCGCTGCGCTACAATCGCATCTCCCTGCGCTGGCGGTGGGGGATTACGCGAGGAGGCAAACATGACCGAAACAATCACCATCATCGGCGGAGGGCTGGCGGGCTGCGAGGCGGCCTGGCAGTTGGCCTCGCGCGGGCTGCGCGTGCGTCTGCACGAGATGCGCCCGACGCGCCCCACCGAGGCGCACACCTCCGACAGGTTGGCCGAACTCGTCTGCAGCAATTCCATGGGCAGCACGCTGCCAGACCGCGCCCTGGGCATCCTCAAGAATGAGATGACGCGCCTGGGCAGCCTGATCATCGCCACGGCGTACAAGCACGCCGTGCCCGCCGGCCACGCGCTGGCGGTGAGCCGCGACGACTTTGCGCAGGAGATCACCGAGGCCATCCACGGCCACCCGCTGATTGAGGTCGTGCGCGAGGAAGTCACGGCCATCCCCGAAGGGCCCGTGATTGTGGCGACGGGTCCCCTCACCAGTGCGGCGCTCACGGCGCAGATTCAGGCGCTCACGGGACAGCAGCACCTCTACTTCTACGATGCCATGGCCCCCATTGTGCTCGCCGAGAGCATCGACATGGGCGTCGCCTTCCGCGCCAGCCGCTATGACAAGGAGAACGGCGCTGGCAGTGGGGACACAGCGAGCGACGGCGACTACATCAACTGCCCCTTCAACCGCGAGGAGTACGCGCGCTTTGTCGAGGCCGTGCTGGCCGCGCCCAAGATCGAACTCAAGGCCCCCGACAAGGAACTGGAGCGCTACTTCGAAGGCTGTATGCCGATTGAGGCGCTGGCGGCGCGCGGCCATCAGGCGCTCTCCTTTGGCCCCATGCGGCCCGTAGGGCTGCGCGACCCGCGCACGGGCAAGCGCCCCTGGGCCGTGGTGCAGTTGCGCCAGGACAATGTTGCGGGCACGCTCTACAACATGGTGGGCTTCCAGACAAACATCCGCTGGGGGGCGCAGGAGGAGGTGCTGCGGCTGGTGCCGGGGCTTGCCAACGCCGAGTTTGTGCGCCTGGGGCAGATGCACCGCAACACTTTTGTGAATAGCCCCACGCTGCTGGCGCCCACGCTCCAGTTTCGCACGCGCACTGACCTCTTCTTCGCCGGGCAGATTACAGGCACGGAGGGCTATGTGGGCAGCACCATGAGCGGCCTGGTTGCGGGCATCAACATGGCGCACCTGCTGCAGGGTGAGCCACTGCTGACGCTGCCACCGACCACCATGATCGGCGCGCTGCTCCACTACATCACCCACGCCGACCCGGAGAACTTCCAGCCCATGAAGGCCAACATGGGGCTGTTGCCCGAGATGCCCGCATGGATCAAGGGCAAAGAACAGCGCTACGCCGCCTACGCCGAGCGCGCCCGCGCCGACCTTGAGCACGCGCTTGGCGAGGCCATGACCGCATAAAGCCTATACG
>CAYJNV010000024.1:0-16846 GCA_964370975.1 uncultured Caldilineaceae bacterium
CAGTTGGTTAGAGCGCCTCGCTTACACCGAGGAGGTCAGGGGTTCGAGTCCCTTTTCGCCCACACTGGAGGCCGGCCCATGGGCCGGCCTTTGTGATTGCCGGAACTGCGACGCCCTACACTGCGCCACTGTGCCAAACACAGGCAGACCAATGACATCAGGCCCGATTACACCTTCATCTGCAGGCAACGGTGCAGACGCCCAAACACTGGCTGCCTATCGCGGCCTCCCCGCGGTGGATGCGCTGCTGCGCGACCCGGCCGTGGCGTCACTGGGTGCGACCTATGGCAACGCGGCGTTGCTCGATGCGGCGCGCAATGTGCTTGCCGAAGCCCGCAGCGCCATCGCCGCCGGCCTGCCATCGCCGGATAACCTGCCTGCACGCGTGGCCGCATACCTTGAGGCGCACGCCCGCCCATCGCTGCAGCCCGTCATTAACGCCACGGGTGTCATCATTCACACAAATCTGGGGCGCGCACCGCTTTCGGCCGAAGCGCTGGAAGCGATTGCAGCAGTGGGCAGGGGCTACAGCAGCCTCGAGTATGACCTGGCGCGCGGCACACGCGGCAGCCGCCATGATCATGCACGCGTGCTGCTCCAGCGCATCACCGGGGCAGAAGATGCGCTTATCGTCAACAACAATGCCGCCGCCCTCTACCTTGTGTTGGCGGCTTTCTGCCAGGGGCGTGAGGTGCTCATCAGCCGCAGCCAGCTTGTCGAGATTGGCGGTGGCTTTCGCATTCCCGATGTGCTCGTGCAAGGCGGCGCGCGCCTCGTGGAGGTGGGCTCCACCAATCGGACGCACACACGCGACTTCGAGCGCGCTATCACCGCCGATACGGCAGCGCTCCTGCGCGTGCACAGCAGCAACTTCCGCCAAATCGGCTTTGTGGCAATGCCCAGCCTGGCCGAGATGGCCACAGTTGCGCACGACAGCACGGGCCACAATCCGATCCTCCTTATTGACGATCTCGGCTCCGGCTCGCTGCTCGATACGCGCGTCTATGGCCTTGCCGCCGAACCGCTGGTGCAGGAGAGCCTTGCCGCCGGAGCAGACCTGGTGACCTTTAGCGGCGACAAGCTGCTGGGCGGGCCGCAAGCGGGCATCATTGCCGGACGCGCGCCGCTCATTGAGGCGCTGCGCCGCCACCCGCTGGCGCGCGCGCTGCGCGTGGACAAGAGCACGCTCGCCGCGCTTGAGGCGACGCTGCGCGCCTATGACCGTGGCCGCGCAGTGGACGAAGTGCCCGTGTGGCGCATGATTGCCGCCACGCCGGAGAGCCTTGAGGCGCGCGCCGAAGGCTGGCGGCTGGCACTGGCGGCTGATGCCATTGTGGCGACTGTGATTGCCGGCGAGAGCGCTGTGGGTGGTGGCTCGCTGCCGGGCGAAACGCTGCCCACGCATCTCCTGGCGATCTCCACGGATCAGCCCGACGCCGTCGCGGCGGCGCTGCGTTCCAACCAGCCCCCTGTTATCTGCCGCATTCAGAATCAGCAACTGCTCTTCGACCCGCGCACTGTCCTCGCCGACGAGGATGAGACGCTGCTGTCTGCGCTGCGCAATAACCTCTCCCCAACCCCCAACTAAGCCATGACGCGCACACTCTACCTCAAATTGGGTGGTTCGCTGATTACCGACAAGCGCACCCCTGAAACGCTGCGCGCCGACGTGCTGCGCCGCCTCGCCTCCGAGATTGCGCAAGCGCGCGCCGACCGCCCCGAACAGGCACTGATTGTCGCGCACGGCTCGGGCAGCTTCGGCCATGTGGTGGGGCGCAAGTATGGCACACGTGCGGGTGTCCGCACGCCCGAAGAGTGGTATGGCTTTGCCGCCACCGCCGATGCGGCCGCGCGCCTCAACCGCCACGTTGCCGCCGCGCTGCTTGATGCGGGCATCCCGGCGTGGAGCATACAGCCTAGCGCGGCGCTGCGCTGCGTGGACGGGCTGGTGGTTGATGGGCCACTTGCCGCCATCCAGGGCGCGCTGGCTGCCGGGCTGGTGCCTCTGCTCTATGGCGATGTCGCGCTGGATGACGTGCGCGGCGGCACGATTGCCGGCACCGAAGAGATTTTCGCATGGCTGGCGGCGCACATACCCCCCACCCGCATTGTGCTCGCGGGCGAAGTCGACGGCATCTTCACGGCCGACCCGCTGCAAGACCCGTCGGCCATGCGCCTGCCGACGCTCACGCGCGCCGACCTGCCGGCCGTCACTGCGGGGTTGGGCGGCAGCCACGGTGTCGACGTCACCGGCGGCATGGCGGCCAAGGTGAATCAGGCGCTGGCCTTTGTGGAGCAGACGCCCGGCGTTGAGGTGCTCCTCTGCAGCGGTCTTGCGCCGGGTAACGTCTATGCGGCACTGACAACGACGCGGCCGCAGATTGGCACGTGGGTGCAGGCATGAGGATAATTGAGAATTGATGATTGAAGATTGGGCTTGTGCTCTCTGCAAGGATGCCGCATTCAGCACGCGTCAATCATCAGTTGTCAATCATCAGTTGTCAATCATCAGTTGTCAATCATCAGTCGTCAATCATCAGTCGTCAATCATCAAGCGCCTTTCTCGTCCTACTATGCATCCGCTTACAGCCACCTGCCCGGCATGGACTTACACTGTAACGTCACCTGCGCGCCCTATGGTAGAATGGGACGCAGCCGAAGCGCACCCCGTGTCACCGTCGCAGATACTGCGGCGCGGCCAGGATGCTTGTGGGCAGAACTTGAGGAAATGCAATGTCGACGCTGATTACAGTTGTATCCTTTGTGCTTGTGCTGGGCGTGCTCGTCTTCTTTCACGAATTGGGCCACTACCTGGCGGCCCGCCGCAGCGGCATTGTGGTGGAAGAGTTCGGCATGGGCTATCCGCCCCGCATCGTGAAGCTCTTCCGCTATGACGGCACCGATTTCACGCTGAATCTGCTGCCTTTGGGTGGCTTTGCGCGCATGAAAGGTGAGGATGCCGGCGACATGTCGCCTGGCGCCTTCAACTCCGCCGGCAAGCGCGGGCGGGCGTTTACACTTCTCGCCGGGCCGCTCATGAATCTTGTGCTGGCCATCATCCTCTTTGCCACCTCCTTCATGGTGGGCGGCTCCGAGATACTTTTGGCATACCCGCAATTGGTTGACCAACCGTCGGCCACGGCCACGGCGCTCGGCCTGCAGGCCGGTGATGTTCTGCTCAAGGCGGGAGGCAGCGACGCATTTGTCAATGCCATTGCCAATGCGCCCATCCGCACCACATGGGATGCGCCTGCGGGCGGCCCGGTCGATCTCACGGTGCTGCGCAACGGCACAAGCGCGACGCTGCCCGCGGCTGATGGCGCGCAGGTGGAGAAATTCCTCGAGACGCAGAGCGACTATGTCGGCGTAATGACCACGCGCATCGAGCAGACCGCGCCGGAGAGCCCGGCCGAGCAAGCGGGCCTCCTGCCGGGCGACCTCGTGTACGAAGTCAACGATACGGTCATTACGCTGGACACACAGTTGGGCGCGGTGGTGCAGACTCAGGCGGGCAACGAACTGACGTTGACCGTGCTGCGCGACAACGCGCTTGTGGCTACGCAGATGACGCCGCGCACGAACCCGCCCGCGGGCCAGGGCGCACTGGGCGTGCAGATTGGCCCCATGTCGACCTATGCCCCCATGCCCTTCTTCCAGAGCGTATGGCAGGGCGTTGTGAGCACCTTCAGCTACATCGGCCTGGTGCTGGAATTGCCCGTACAGTTGATTATGGGGCAAATGAGTGCTGAGGCGGCGCAGCTATCCGGCCCTGTGGGCATTGCGCGCGAGGTGGGTGGCGCTGTCAACTCAAGCATTACCTATGGCGTCTTGTGGCCGATTTTGCGCCTCTCGGCAGTGCTCAGCGCTGCATTGGCGATTACAAACCTGCTGCCGCTGCCGGCGCTGGATGGCGGTCGACTGCTCTTCATCCTGATTGAGTGGATTCGCGGACGGCGCGTCAGCCCCGAGCGCGAGGGCATGGTGCACATGATTGGCTTCATGCTCCTGCTGAGCCTCATGCTGATTATCACCGTGCGCGACATCTCTGCGCCGCACGCGACGATCGACTGGAGCATGATACTTGGCCAGTAGGCGCCGGCGCGCGCCATCTTTGGCGCAGACCGCAGTGCCGCAGCATGAGCAGGAAGGCAATTCGTAGAAGATGGCACAGGGTTCCGACACCCCACAAGAGCAGCCGCAAGATCCGGGGGCGCCGTCCCCGCCTGCGGGCGCGCCTGCGTCGTCCCCGCGCCCGCCCTACGGTACAGGAGCGCCCAGCGACGCGACGCCGGGTGTGCCCACCCCGCCGAGTCATTTTGTGCGCCCCGCGAGTGCGTCCCAGCCGCCGCAGCAGAAGCCTGCGCAGCCACTACCGGCGCCGCAAGGCTTGCCGCAGCAAGAGCCGCAACAGACGCCGCCCCAGCAAGCTCCGCCCTACGGGGCTGTTCAGCCGGCGCGACGGCAGCCTGCAGCGCCGCCGGCTTACCCGACGCCCAACTATGGCGCACCCGGCTATGGGGCGTCGGGACAGCCGTCGCCCCAGCCGCAACCCCGTCCAGCGCCCCCTGCGGCGCAGCCGGCGGCTGGCTATCCGCCGCCCAGTGCGCCACCCCGGCCGCCCTCGCGCAATAGTGCGCTGCGCTGTCCGAATTGCGGCGGACCCGTAACCTCTGAAACCGAAAGCTGCCCTACCTGTGGCGAGTCGCTGCAAGCCAAGCCGCGCGTGGTGCGTTGTCGCCACTGCGGCAAGAAGGGCTCCAGCCGGCTTACGCTTTGCCCGCACTGCGGGCGTACGCTGCAGCCTGCGCCCTCGCGCCTGCTCACCCTTGGTTTGCCGCTGGTTTTGGGCGCGCTGCTGCTCGTGCTGCTCGCCTTCCAAAGCGGCTCGGGCAACCCGCTAGGGTGGGCTGGAGGCCGCGCACGCGCCGCGTCGGCGTGGGTTGCGTCGCTCAGCGCCAGGCTTGATCCGCAGCTGGCTGTTATCCCCGCACCCGAAAACAACGTCGCGGCCGCATTGCCCACCGCACCCGTCGGCGTTGCGCCTGCCGCAACGGCCGGACCGGTGGAGCCGCAGGGCGGGGTGAATGATGGCCTGGCCATGACGAACACAATCATCGTTACGGCCGGCGAGCCCGTTGTCGGCTTGCCCTTGAGTGCGATCATCTCGGCAACTGCGGAGGCGGTGAGTGTAGCGGCGGCTGTTGCGCCTGCCGCTGCACTCTCCGCAGCTGACGAAGCGTCCACAGTGACGCCCTTGCCCACGCTCACGTCGCTGCCTAGTGCGACGCCCACCAGCCCGCCCACGGCCACGCCTTCCGCCACCGCCACCCTCGCGCCAATCAACTACACGGTGGTGCAGGGCGACGCCGCGGAATCCATTGCGGCGCGCTTTGGTATTACGCTGGATGCGCTGCTGCTGGCCAACAACCTCAGCGAGTCCGATGCAACGCTGTTGCAGCCGGGGCAGTCGCTTGTGATCCCGCTGCCCGGCGGCCGCAATGACGCGGCCACTGGTTCGGTCTACACCGTGCGCCAGGGTGACACGCTCATCGGCATTGCGGTCAAGACGGGCGTGCCCATAGATGAAATCCAGGCCGCGAACGGGTTGAGCAATGCACAGGCCGCCAGCCTGCAGCCGGGCGACGAACTGGTGATCCCCGCACCGACTGCGCTGCCTACCGCTGAGCCAAGTGCAACGCCTCTGCCAACCGATACGCCTGCACCGACAGCTACGCCCGCGTCAACAGCGACGCCAGCGGCGCGCGCCACCGCGGCGCCCACAGTCGCGGCCGTCGCGCCCAACGGTATGCGCCTGCCTGCGCCGCGTCTGCGCGGTCCGCTGGACGGCGTGACCGTTGCCTGCAACGCCGGGCGTCTGCAGTGGGAGCCGATCCCCGGTATCGCCGGCGACGAGAGCTATCGTGTGCACCTGGGCTTTGTCAGCGGGCGCGACGCATCCGGCAACACGCAAATCACCTGGCTCATTCAGCAGGATATCCCGTCGACGATCACGCAAGTGGGCATTCCAGCCGACTTCTGCGACAAGTCCTCCGACGCCATGGACAACCAGTGGCGCTGGTATGTTGAGGCCGTGGCGCCCAGCGGCGGCGCCACCTTGCCCGTGAGCCCCACAAGCGACGTGTGGGGCTTCACGTGGAGAGATTGACTGCTTGACCACTGGCCGGTTGCGGCTGAAGCAATTGCGCACTTGCACGCTGGAATAAATGATGACTCAAAAACAGAATGACACCAATCGACCAGGCCATCGGCGTCCCAATGCCACACCGGACGAGCACAAGGAGCCGAAGCAGCCCGATGCGCTTGAGGCCGACGAGTTGCAGAGTGACGAGTTGCAGGATGACGAGCTCCTGGCTGCGGCCCTCTTTGCCGAAGACGCGCTGAGCCCCGAGATGCTTGTTGGCACGGCTGAAGAGCTGGAAGAACTTGATGACAGCGCGGACGTCGACGACATCGAAAGCGCAGACCTGGCCGACCCGGTGGCCGCTGCGCGCACCCGCCTGACCGTAGACGAATTGCTCGGTCGTCTGGTGAACCAGGCCGACGACGTGGCCCTGCGCGATCTCTTTGTTCTTTCGGACCTTTCGCGCGCCGAGGCCGACGTCACGGAGGCGCAATGGCACGCAATTCCGGTTGCACGCCGCCGCCGCCTGCTGCGTGAACTCGTGACCGCCGCCGACGAAGTCGTGGAACTGCATCTGGGGCGACTGCTGCGCGTTGGTCTGCGCGACGAGGACGCCGAGGCGCGCCGACTTTCCATCGATGGTCTGTGGGAAGAGGAAGACCCGGCGCTGATAGGCCCCTATGTGCAGATGCTCAACAACGACCCCGACATCGGCGTGCGCGCCGCGGCGGCGTCTGCCCTGGGTCCCTTTGTGCTGGCCGGTGAATTGGATGAGATTGATGCTGCGATGGCCATGCGCGCCGAAGAGGCTCTGCTGGCCGTCGTCCACGCCAAAGGCGAGCACGTTGAGGTGCAGGCGCGAGCGCTTGAGAGTGTTGCCTATTCGGGCGAGGCCGGCCTGCGCCAGCTCATTGAGGATGCCTACTACGCGCCTGAAGAAGAAATGCGCCTGGCTTCACTGCGCGCGATGGGGCGCAGCGCTGATACGCGCTGGCGATCGATGGTGCGCGCCGAATTGGCCAGCCCCGACCCGGCTATGCGTGTAGAGGCTGCGTTGGCCGCGGGCGAGTTGGAAATCAAGTCCGCCATCCCGCAGATAGTTGCCATGCTGGATGACGACGAACTGGCCGTGCGCCTCGCTGCCATAGAAGCGCTGGGCCACCTGGGCGGCAAAGTGGCTCGCACCGCGCTGCGCACGCTGGCCGCTGAAGGCGAGGCCGACGAAGCAGAAGCCGCCGATATTGCTCTCGAAGAAATGCTCTTTTATGCCGAGCCCGGGGCGGCGCCCCTCGTGGATGGGGACGAAGATGAAGCGGACGATCTCGACGATCGCGACCCCATCAGCAGGGGCTATGGCAGCGGCACTGGGGACGGAGATGATGACGATGCCGATGATGACGATGCGGATGATGGCGATCTCGACGATGATGACTTCGACGACGACCGGGCCGCGTGATCGGTCGTGAACCTCAAGCTCAAGCGCCTGGTGCGCACGCCCTCCTCCGAGCAGTACGCGCTCTTCGACCTCGACCAGGCCGACGCCGACCACCAACCAGCCACCATCGGCAAGCTTGACCTGCACTACACCAGCGAGGGAATGTACGGCACCCTGCTGCTCTGGGACGACAGCATCCGCAACCTGCGGCCGCAAGTCCGCCGCGATTTCGTCCACGCGCTGCTGGCCGATCTGGCGCAGCCCATGGGCGTGCCCAACGAATATGTCGTCGAGTTCTTTGCACCCACGCTGGACCACTACGAGGTCATCCACAACGTTGAGGTGGAAGGGCTGGATGGCGAATCATCGGATGGAGTACAAGACGTGACCGCCGAAGCCGCACCGCAAACCGCCCGGCTGGGCGCACCGGCGCGCCGCTAGCCCACAGTGAACACGCTCGCAGGGTTGCTGCTCGTCTTCGCCGAGACGGTGCTTCCCGTCTTTCTGGTAGCATTGGCGGGGTGGGTGCTGGCCCGCACCATCGAGCTGGACGGACGCACGCTGGGGCGTGTGCTCTTCTACCTCACAACCCCCATGCTGGTCTTCAGGAGTCTCTACCAGATGCAGGTCACTGCATCTGCGGTGCGCAACACGCTCATCGTTGCAGTGGTGGTGATGGTGGGCACGGCGGTGCTGGGCTGGCTGGCGGCGTATGATTTGGAGCGGCGCGAGCGGGCGGCCATCACGCTGACCAGCGGCATCTCCAACAACGGTAACATGGGGCTGCCGCTCTGTCTCTTTGCATTCGGGCCTGCAGGTCTGTCGCTCGGCACCGTCTATTATGTAGCCAGTTCGTTTATGACAAACACCGTGGGCTCGGTAATTGCCTCGGCGGGAACGCTGCCGATCGGCAGCGCGATTTCGCAGATCATGCGCGTACCCGTGCTCTACGCCGCCATCCTGGGCCTCGCCTTCAACCGCATGGCGTGGACCCTGCCCGTGGGCGTATTCCGCGCGGTGGATTTGCTCGCCGGCGCTGCCGTGCCCCTCATGCTGGTGATGCTGGGGGTGCAACTGCGCAGCGTCACGCGCGTCGAGCCCATGCCGGGTCTATGGCGCAGCACCATTGTGCGGCTGCTGGGCGCACCCGTACTGGCGCTGGGCGTTTGCGCACTGCTGGGCGTGGCAGGCATGGAGCGCAACGTGCTCATTCTACAGGCCTCGATGCCCACGGCCGTCATCACGTCGGTCATTGCCACCGAATACGATACGGCCCCGCGCCTTGTGGCTATGGTCATTCTCACCACGACCCTGATTAGCATGGTGACGCTCTCGGTGATTCTGACCATGATGCTGTAGAATGGCCGCGCATGGGCCATTGCGCCGCAGCCCAGTGTGCAGAGAGCGCGGCGTGCTGACGAGAATGCTTATGAGTGACGGACAGCCGGCCGACAATCAGCCGGACGACAATCAGCCGGAGGAGTACGAGGCGAGTGACTTTGAACGCAGCGCCGAATTCCTGCGCGTTCTGAATGAGAGCGCGCGCCTCCTGGGGCAGAATCGTCCTGGCGAGGCCGTCGAGCGGCTGCTGCCGTTGCACGAGGCGGCCCCCGCCAATGCTGATGTAGCCATCAACCTGGGGGGCGCGTACATTTTGCAGCGCAAATGGAATCGTGCCGTCAAGGTGCTGCGGCGCGCTGTGGCTGCCAATCGACACAACGCGATGCTGTGGACCAACCTGGGCGCCGCCGAGCTGGGTGCGCTCGAGACATCCGGACCCAGGCAGCAGCAGACTGCGATTGACGCCTATCAGAAAGCACTGGCCGCCGACCCCAACGCGCCCAACGTGCACTATCACCTGGGGCTGATCTACGCCTACCGTGGCGAGTCGATTCGCGCCAGCGCGTTCTTTCAGCGTGCGGTGGAGGTCAATCCAGCCGACCGCGACGCACACCGCTGGATTGAGCGGCTGGCCGCCATGCAGGGCGAGCGGCCCGCCGGCGACGCGCAGCCGGGAGACGGTGCAAGCACGGCCTCGTCCGGCCCGTCGATCACGGGTCGCGGCACCGCCGCCGATGGCGAGAGCCCCTTTTCATTGAACTGATCCCATGTCCACCCACGGCACGACCTGGCGCACACCTACAGCCCGCTGGCGCGAGAACTCCGAGCGCACGGCGTGGCTTGTGCTGCTTGTCTGTTTCGCCATTTTCATGGTGCTGGCCGTCGCCGTTCCTGCGGCGGCGCTCTACACCGTGCGCTATGCCAGCGTTGCGCAGGTGGCCAGACTTGAGCCCACGCAGGGCACAGTGCTGCTCTATGACCGCCCCGGCGAGGCCGAACCCGTAGCAATTTCGGCGCAGCGCGACAACATCCATGAGGGTGCGCGCGTCGTCGCGGCCGATGAGGCCACGCAGGCGACGCTTGCGCTCAACAGCGATCCAGCCACGGGCGACACGCTTGGCAGCGTCCAGCTTTACGCCGGCACGGACCTGACGCTTACGCGGCTGCGCAGGCCCGTATTCGACCGCAGCCGCGAGCCCTTCCGCACGCAAATTGTGCTGAATGGTGGCCAGGCGCGCATCTTCACCAGCCAGAGCGACCACCGCGCGATTGAAGTTATGTTGGAGACACCCCACGGCACAATCATGCTCGCGCCGGGCAGTTACCAGGTCTCGGTATCGGAGGAGGGCACCGAGCTGACGGTGCGCTCAGGTGAGGCAATGCTTTCGCACGTCGCGGGTAATGAGCTGACCACCGGCGCGGGTCAGCGCGCGTGGCTATTGGCCAGCGGCGACACGGGCCAGGCGGCGACGCCCGAAATCAACCTGGTGGAGAATGGCAACTTCACGCCGCCTGTTCTTGATAGTTGGCCCAGCTACCAGATTGCCGAGGCGTCCACCACGCCGGGCAAGGTGCAATTCAGCGAGGGTGAGGACGGCCGTCAGGTGGCGCAGTTCATCCGCATGGGCGACGAGAAGCTGCACACCGAAGTGGGCATCAGCCAGGAGGTCAACAAGGCCGTCAATGTCTATGACGACCTGCGCATCCAGCTGGACGTCAAGGCGCTCTTCCAGAGCCTGCCGGGCGCGGGCAGCCTCAACTCCGAATTTCCGCTGCGCGTCGAATTGTCGTATCGCGACGTCTACGGCAAGGATCTCGCCTGGGGGCACGGCTTCTTTTACCGCGAGCCGGAAGCAGGCGAACCCTATCCCCAAGTGGTGGATGGTACACGCGTGCGTCAGGGACAGTGGTTCACCTACGTGTCACCGAACTTGATTGATGTGCTGTCGGCGCAGGGCACGCGGCCTGCGTTCATCAACAGCCTTCGCATTTACGCCAGCGGCCATAATTATCAGAGCATGGCCAGCGAAGTCTATCTGCTGGCTGAATAACATTTGCGGTGCGGGCGCGCCGCTTCCTGTGGCATCCTCAAAACTCACTCCAGCAATCCAATCCACGCAGGGCAGCGTGCGTGCATACGCGCCGCGTCTGCGCGCCCTGTGGCTGGTCGCGGCGATCTGCTTTTACCTGGCGGCTACTTTCCATCAGTTGGGTTTGCCGGGTCTCCACTATGATGAGGCACGTGAGGCAGGCCAGAACGCGATGGAATTGTTGACCGGCGCGCCGGTTACGGCATTCCGCGACGCAACGATCCAGATGGCGGGCGTGCAACTGCCGCTCATGGTGCAGGACTATATTGGCGCGCTCAATGTCTATTTGGCGCTTCCCTTCCTCGCCCTCAGCGGCATTGGCGTACCCAATTTGCGCGCCCTGGGTATCCTTACCGGGCTGGCGGCATTGCTGCTGCTCGAGCGCGCCATCTCGACATGGCTGCATGACCGCAATGGTCACGTGGCAAGCCGCGTGCCGCTCACCACGGGCGGCCTCATCGCCGTGATGCTGGCAGCCACAGCGCCCAGCTTCATCTTCTGGAGCCGTCAGGGCATCTTTGTGACCAACCTGACCCAGCCGCTTGTGCTGCTCTGCCTCTGGCAGGGTATGCGCTGGCTGCAGGTGGGCGCGCGCCGCAACCTGTGGATGGCGGCCTTTGCGGCGGGGTTAGCGCTCTATGCCAAGCTGCTGGCCATTTGGGTCATCGCGCCCTTTGCGCTGCTTGCGGCGGGGGCGTGGGTTATGGCCAGGCGCAAAGGCAGCGCGCCAAGGCTGGGTCTTGGCGCGCTCGCGGGCGCGGCCATAGCCTTTGCGCTGCCGCTGCTGCTACTGTTGATCTTCAACCTGAAAACGGGCGGCACGCTGGCAACAATTGGCGGCAACGCGGCCACAAGTTACTACGGGGTGGACAACGCCAACCTGCTCGGCAACCTGGGTGTGCGCCTGCCCCAACTTGCGCAGGTGCTGGCGGGGAGTCAATTCTGGTACCTGGGTGCGGTCTACGCCAATCGCGTCGCACCGTGGATTGCGTTGCTGCTTGTCGCGGGCGGGCTTGCGGCGCACTGGCGCATGGTGGCCGCGCCGCTGCTGCTGGTTGCGCTGGCCTTATTGAGCAGCCTGTTTACGGTGAGCGACCTCTTCATCACCCACTATGCGCTGCTGCTGCCGCTGCTGGCCGGGCTGACTGCAATTGGCGCCGCGGCCATTCTGCAGCGAGCCGCGGGCCTGCGCGCGCCGGTGCGGCGCACACTGGTGACGCTGGTGGCACTCACCGTCCTGCTCTGGAGCGCAGGGGGCGTTGTGTCCACGGTGCGCTATCACAGCGCACTGGCGCGCAGCGGCGGCCTGGCCGACCACTCCGACGCGTCCTACGCCCTTGCCTATTATCTGCGCTACAACGGCGTGGGCGCTCCGATCGCGCTCGACTGGGGCATGGATGCCGGTGTGCGCTATTTGAGCGAGGGTGCGGTTACGCCCATCGAGGTTTTCGGTTACGGTTCGCCCGCAGCGCCTGATTCTGCGTTGGCGGCGCGCCTAGCTCCCTACCTGGGCGACGCGCACAATGTCTACCTGCTGCACGCGCCGGGGCAGGAGGTCTTTCGCGGGCGGCGCGCCGTGCTCGAGCAGGAGGCCGCAGCGCGTGGTTTGCAGATGGTGCTGGTTGAGCGTTTCGCACAGCGCGATGGTACGCCGCTGTTCGAGGTGTGGCGCGCTACGCCGTGATTGCGCGCTGCCGATTGCGCCGCTTAAGCCGGCGCGCTTGCCGCAGCCGGTGCAGCCTTGTCAAGCACCAGGCACGCCTCGCGCCCGAAGGCGATAGTGACAGCTTCTCCCTGCCTGGGCAGGCTGAGATGCGGGTTGTTGAACTTGTCAAGCAGCACGATCGAGTCGCCCACGCGAATTTGCATGCGTACAATGGAGCCCAGGAAGGTGATGGTTTCCAGAGTGCCTGCAAGCTGATTCTCCGGCGCTGCGTCCCCCGCACCATTCACGCCTTCGATCCCATTCTCCACGTCCAGCATCAGTAATTCGGGGCGCAGCGCCAGCGCCACCTGCGTGCCTGCCTTGTGCGCCAGCGGCGGGACGGCGTGCACAGGTTGGCCTTGCACCGTCAGCAGGCCGGCGGCGGGGTCCACAACCTCAGCCGTCAGCGTGTTAAGCGTGCCCACGAAGGATGCCACGAAGCGCGTCGTTGGGAAGTTGTAGATCGCAAAGGGTGTGCCCACCTGCTCCACACGCGCGTTGTTCATCACCACCACGCGGTCAGAGAGAGACAACGCCTCCTCCTGATCATGGGTCACGTAGATGGTGGTGATGCCCAGCCTGCGCTGAATCTCGCGGATTTCGTTGCGCAACGATACGCGGATCTTGGCATCCAGCGCCGAGAGCGGTTCGTCCAGCAGGAGCAGCTTGGGGCGAATGGCGAGCGCGCGCGCCAGCGCCACGCGCTGCTGCTGCCCGCCCGAAAGCTGGAAGGGATAGCGCGCACCCAGATCCTCGAGCTTGATCAGGGCGAGCATCTCCTGCACCCGCTCCTTGATGACAGCCGCGGATTTGCCCCCCACCTTGAGGCCGAAGCCGATGTTGTCGGCCACCGACATGTTGGGGAAGAGCGCATAGGACTGGAAGACCATGCCGATTTCGCGCTGGTTGGGGCGAATGTTGGTGATGTCCTTGCCGTCCATCATCACCTGCCCCGCCGAGGGAGCCTCAAAACCCGCCACCATGCGCAGCGTCGTGGTCTTGCCGCAGCCCGACGGTCCCAGGAAGGAGACAAACTCCCCCGGCTGCACCTGCAGGTTGAAGTCCTCCACCGCAGGGCGCAGCGCGTTGGGGTAGATCTTGCTGACATGGATGAGATCGAGAAAGGCCATTGGGACTCGTGCGGTCTTTGTGGGTGTTTGCGATTGAAGCAGGACGCTAGCGCATGCCCGTGACTGTAGCGCTCTTTGCGCCACCGGTCGCGATATTGATCAAAATCATGGCCAGCCAGGTGAGGCCAAAGGTGACAATTGCCAGCGCTGCCGGCTCGTAGGTTTGCTGGTTGCCGATAAGCGCCAAATAGGGGCCAAAGGCGGGCCGGTTGAGGAAGGTGGCCAGCGTGAGCTCACCCACCACAATGGCAAAGGTAAGCAGCGAGCCGCTGAGCAGCGCCGAGCGCAGATTGGGAAAGATGACGCGCCCCAAAATGGTGGGCCAACTTGCTCCAAGGCTCTGCGCTGCCTCGGTGAGGGTGCGCACGTCCATTGCGCGCAGCCCGTTGTCGACCGAGCGGTACATGTAGGGCAGTGAAAGCACGGTGTAGGCTGCCACAAGCAGCACATTCGTAGTCATGGTCGTATTCGTCAGCGGCGGGATCAGCGTGATGCCGAAGATGCCCACGGGGCGGCTATAGGTCTTGATGAAGCCGAAAACCAGCACGATGGCGGGAATCACGAAGGGCATGAGGCTGATAAATTCAACCACGGGCCTCCACTTTGGCGCGCGCAGCTGCACCCAATAGGCGGTGGGAACGACCAGCAGCAGGCTTACAATGATTGTGCTGAAGGCCATGATCGTGGAGAAGCCAAAGGTGCGCAGGAAAGCGGGCTCGGAGAGCGCGGAGGTATAGGCGGCGAAGCTCCACGTGCCGCGCACCTTCTGCAGCGAGAAGACGAAGGTTCCGTACAGCGGCAGGAAGAGGTAAATGGCGCCGAACGTCCACCAGAGCCACGAGAAGGGGGCAAATTTGCGCCGCCCGCCGCTTTCCAGCGGCGGTGTCTTTGTCGGGAGCCGTTCTTCCTGTGCACTGCTCGCTTCAATCGCAATGGTCATCGCAGCCACCGTTCCGAACGCCGTTGCAGCCATGTGTATAGAGTGATGCTGACTGCCATGACCACCACCATGCCCAGCGCCATGGCATAGCCCAGCCCCGGGTTGTTGAGTACGTCGCCGCGGATTTGCGCGCCGATCTGGATTGTCACCAGGTTGAGCGTGCCGCCGGTGAGGGCGTAGGCCGTGGCATACGCGCCAAAAGCATTGCCAAAGAGTAAAATCATGCCGCCCAGCAGCGAAGGCATAAGGATAGGCAATCCCACGAGCCGCCAGTATTGTTGCGGCGTCGCGCCCAGATTGTCGGCAGCCTCGCGCCACTCGCGCTTGAGGCCGTCGAGCGACGGGGCCATGATCAGGATCATCAGCGGAAACTGAAAGTAGAGATATGTCAGGCTCAGCCCCACGAAGCTGTAGAGGTTGAAACCCGACTGGTAAATGTTCCAGCCGAAGACGTCCTTGAGCAACAGCGTGATGAAGCCCGTTCGCCCCATTGTGGAGATGAACGCGAAGGCCAGCGGCACGCCCGCAAAGTTGGAGGCGACGCCCGAGAAGGTCATCGTGCCCGAACGGAAGACGCGCGGCATGCCGCCAATGGTGACGGCGTAGGCTACGAGCATGCCCAGAATGCCGCCGGCAATGGCCGTAACCGCGCTGATGCGAATGCTGAGCCAGTAAGCCTGGGGAATGGGCGGGCGCGACAGGTCCGATATGTTCTGCAGCGTAAACGCGCCCTGCTTGTTCTGGAATGAGCCGATGAAGAGCGACAGCGAGGGCAACAGCAGGAAGAGGAAGGCAAACAGGAAGAATGGCAGCAGCCCCAGCCAGGCCCAGGAACGGCGGCGCGGCGGTTTGAGAACCGGCGCAGGGCGCATTTCGATGGATTCGGCGCTTGTTGTCATGGGTGGGGTCGCGGGGAGCGGTCTTGAGCAGGTTTCAGATGGACGGGCTGGCAATTGATCTGCGGGGGAGTGGGTGACTGCACCCACTCCCCCGCAGCTGTATCGACTGCGTTACTGCTCGGCCTGGATGTTGGCGCCAACTGTGCTGTCCCAGGTCTCAACAATCAGGGCCTTGGCGTCGTCCTGCTGCGGGATCGAGGGGAACTCGGCGCCGGTGACATCCGGCAGCTTGGCGGCCAACTCGGCGGGCACCACGCCGCGTGCGCGCAGGTCGGGTTCACGAATCGGGTGGCAGTAGCCGCTCATCCAGTGGAGCTGACCTTCGTCGCTGTAGAGGTATTCCATCCACAGCTTGGCGGCGTTGGGGTGCGGTGCATAGGCGCTGATGGCCTGAATGTAGACGCCGGCTACACGGCCCGTTTCGGGGATGACCACGGCGACGGGCGGGTTGCCGGCCATTTCGTCGGCGCCGCTCAGGGCCAGGTAGTCCCACGTTACGCGCACAGGCGTTTCGCCGCGCGCCACAAGGGCGTTGTTGGAGATGACGGGCACCAGATTGCCGGCCTGATTCAGTTCGGCAAAGTACTCAATGCCCGGCGTCACGTCGTCCATGGAGCCGCTGCGGGCGAGAGCCGCGGCAATTACCGAGAGAATCGCCTGGTTGGAGGTGCGCGGGTCGCCCGAAAGCGCAACCTGGCCGTTGTACTTGGGATCCAGCAGGTCGGCCCAGTCGCCCGGCGCTTCGGCGATGACGTCGCTGTTGACCATGAAGGCCAGTACGCCGTAGTAGTCGCCGTACCAGTAGCCGTCGGCATCCTTGACGTCATCGGGAATCGTGTCCCAGGTGGAGACCTTGTAGGGCTGGATCAGGCCCTCGTCCTTGGCAATTGTGCCGAAGGAGAAGCCCACGTCAATGACATCAGGGGCCTGCGGGCCCACGTTGTCCTTGTTGGCGCGAATGGCTTCCAGTTCGTCACCGGAGCCGGCGTCGGGATTCAGTTCGTTGACCTTGATGCCGTACTTGGCGGCGAAGCCATCAATCGCGGCGCCATAATTGCACCAGTTGCGCGGCAAAGCGATGGTGGTCAACTCGCCCTCGGCC
Source organism: uncultured Caldilineaceae bacterium (assembly GCA_964370975.1). Lineage (GTDB taxonomy): Bacteria > Chloroflexota > Anaerolineae > Caldilineales > Caldilineaceae > UBA5069. The sequence goes on from CAYJNV010000024.1 coordinate 16,785, forward strand.
TGTGCGGCGGCTACCAGTTCGGCCATTTCGGGGCTCACGTCCGCGGGTGCTGCGGCTTCGGC
>CAYJNV010000024.1:16946-18693 GCA_964370975.1 uncultured Caldilineaceae bacterium
AGCGTCATCATGACACTGACCAACAGCAGCGAGACTACGAGCGTATATTGCTTGCGTACCATCTGTTCCTCCGTTCGGTTGTCTGCGAGAACTTCGCTGTGGATGGAATGGCTGAATGCGCGCCACAAACACGTGTGCGGTGAATGCACACAGGAACAACAGTTGCGTGGTGTGTTTGCAGGCACATAGTACACGTATACGCCGCATTTGTTAAGTCAGCGCGCGCGTGGCCTGCCAAGTCGTTAACATTGTGCACAAGATTGTTCTTGCCGTCGCCAACAAAGGACGGGCGGGGAAGAAGACTCTTCCCCGCCCGTCCTTTGTTGTGCTGTGGCGCAGTGCGATTGTGCGTCGAGCCACTACTGCCCGGCGGCTACAATCGCGTAGGTCACCTGAATCTGCATGGTCAGGTTAAGCTGGCCCGGCTGGATGGGTGTGCCACCGCCGCCGCCCATGCCCATGGCGTTCTCGCGGAACGAGCCGTAGACGGGTTGGCTGCCGATGACTTCACTTACAGAAACGACCTCACCGACGCCCACGCCCGTGAGCGCGGCCAAATCCTCTGCGCGTGCCTCGGCGTCGGCCACGGCGGCCCTGCGCGCCTCGGACTGTGCTGCGGCAGAATCCTGCAGGGCGAAGTTCACGCCATAGATGTTGTTGGCGCCTGCCTCAATCGCCGTGTCCAGCACCTTGCTCACGCTGGCCAGGTCGCGAATCGTCACGTTGACGTTGTTCGAGACCTGGTAGGTCCATTCGGTCTCGGGCATGATGCCGTTGGGGCCGTAGTTGTTGACGTTGACGCTGAAGCTTGAGGTCTGGATGTCCTCTTCGGCAACGCCCGCATCTTTCACGGCCATGATAACCGCGTCAATCACCTCCTGGTTTGCGCTGGAGGCCTCGCGCACTGTTGGGCGCGTGACGACGACACCCAGGTTCAGGTAGGCCACATCCGGCTGGACGTCGACCTTGCCTTCGCCCACCACGGTGATGGTGCGCGTCACGCCTGTAACGGCTGCGGCTGCATCCTGCGCCTGGGCGTTGCGCGCAGGCAGCATGACGGCGGCGGCAAGCAGGACAACAGCGGCCACAGCGGCTGCACCTGCGCTCATTCGACTGCGATACGTGTTGATACTCATTCTGGTGTTCTCCTGAAACAATGTGACAAGTGTTCATGCAATGGTCGGGTTTGCAAACCGATTGTGGCCAATGCCGGGGTGCCATTGGGGCACGCAAAGGAGACGAAAGGTGCGCTGCGAATGTTCCGTCGAATTGCGGGCCGATTTCCGATTTGCAATCCCGTTTGCCTACTCCCCTTGAAACAGCATGCCTGCCACGCTCACAATCGACGTGCCTGCGTCGTCGGCTGCGCAGTGGGCGTAGCCCGACGGCATGCCCTTGACCCGGCCCAGTGCGCGCAGCGTCAGGTAGAGGGGCGTGACGCCGCAGACATTGTTGACGTTCTGCACACGTTTGATTTCGGCAAAGAAGGCTCCGGCATCTCCCATCTGCATAGGGCGCAGCAGCGCGTCGTCGGCCGTGCGCAGCGCAGCTGTATCGACACCGTGAAGCGGCGCGCCGCCAAAGGCCGGGCCAACATGCGCCAGGTCACCCGATGCCACATAGAGCACACGTCGCCCGGCCGTAGCACGCCTGAGGGCGGCAAGCGCCGCCTCCACGTGCGGGTCGTCCTGCGGCGCGCTGCCGTTGTGCAGATGCTGATGCAGAGAGCCGACGAGGATGGGCACAA
>CAYJNV010000024.1:18793-24306 GCA_964370975.1 uncultured Caldilineaceae bacterium
GCAACGGCGATTGCGGCGCGCTTCCACACCTGCGCATAGACTGAACCGCCGCGGCCGTAGTCAATATGCGGGCTGAGCAGTCCTACCCCCTGCGCCCAGGCTACGGCTGCAGGTTCCACGCTGTCGGCCTCCTCCAGGTACTGCTGCAGCAACTGCCAGAGTGCGGCGCGGGTACCGGGGTAGCCGCTGTCGGCTAGCGTGGGCGGTCGGTTGGGCGCGCTGCGAAAAGCCTCCAGCACCTCGGCGCGGCGTGCATCATAGCGCGGACTCTCGAGCATGAACGCTTCGTCAAGCGCAACCACCAGTTCACGCAGATGCGCCGTGCGCAGGGGCATGCCATAGCGCGAGCGCACGGCCGCGGCAATCGCATCGAGTGGCTGCGCACCGTCAAAGAGCGCCAGTGCCGGGCCGAAATGCTGTGGAATTAGAAGTTGCTCATCGCAGAGTTGCAGCGGGTCGCGCAACAGAAAGTAGGGTGCGCCGTTGTGCTCAATGTGACGCACGTCAACGGGGCGCAAACGCGGAAGGAGGGGTTCGCTCATGGAAGGATGTTGGCAATGGATGGCGCTGGATCGGTTGACCAGGGCAGGGTGGTGCGCGCGGACGCGTGGGCCCGCGCGACCTGCTCGGGAAGGATGCGTGCCGTAGCCAGGTAGGCGGCGTCGAGGTTGGCGCCCTCCAGCGTGGCGAGCAGCAGGTTGCAGTTGGTGAACTTGGTTCCGGCCAGGTTGGCGTGGCTGAGGTCTACGCCGCTCAGGTTGGCACTGGTGAAGCTGACGCCGCGCAGGTCGGCGTGCGACAGGTCAGCGTTGACGAGCGTGCTCCAGCCCAGATTGCCGAAGGGTAGCGCAGCATGGCGCAGGTCGGCCCAATTGAGGGCGAGGCGTGGCGGTATCGCCACGCCGTCCTCGGCGGGCGAAGCGCCGATGAGCAGCGCCTCGTGCAGAAACTGAAGGAGCAGGCCCTTGTGAGCGCCGTCCAGCAGGGGCAATGTGGCAAAGACGTGTGCGCGCGCCAGCGCTGCCACTGGGCTGCGCGCGGCGGCAGTGTGCAGGTCGTGCAGTGTGACGAGATCGCCAAGCCGCGCATAGAGTGCGTCCAGGGCTTGTCGCTGCGCACGTGCGCTGAGGTTGAAGGTTGGTGTGTTGGGCATTCTGTGCGCGCATCCAAGGGGCGTAATCGCAACGTGTTCGCCGGCGCATCGGAGAGGCGCCACGCTTGATTTGCTCACACAGTTATACCCTTTCCTGGTTGTGCGCTTCAAGTTGGCGATGCCGCCACGGAAACATAAACGGCGACGCTGCGAAGCAGCCACCGGATGCCTTCTGGTCAACGCTGCGGCAACCATGCAGGAACCGCCCTGCGCCATGATGGCTGCTGTTGCGGGGTGCAGGCCGTTCGATGGTCGGCCAAAGTGGCAGAATTGAAGCATCCGGAAGGGGAGAGCAATGGGCAATTTGCAGACGGCCGCAGAATTGGCGCGCACTTGGCTTGAGGCGCCGCGTTGGCAGGGCATCCAGCGCAGCTATACGGCGGAGGAAGTCGTGCGGCTGCGCGGCACCGTGCATGTGGAGCATTCACTGGCGCGGCGCGGCGCCGAGCGCCTTTGGGACTTGCTGCAGACCGAGCCCTTTGTGCCTTCGCTTGGGGCGGTGACCGGCAACCAGGCCGTGCAGATGGTGCAGGCCGGCCTCAAGGCCATCTACCTTAGCGGCTGGCAGGTGGCGGGTGACGCCAACGATGCCGGCCAAACATATCCTGACCAAAGCCTCTACCCAGCCGACAGCGCCGCCAACCTGACGCGCCGCCTGAACAACGCGCTGCTGCGCGCCGATCAAGTTGCCCACTTGGCGGGGAACAACCATATCGACTGGATGGCGCCCATCGTTGCCGACGCTGAATCCGGATTTGGCGGCAACTTGAACGCCTTCGAGCTCATGCGCGCCATGATCGAGGCGGGCGCAGCAGGCGTCCATTTCGAGGACCAGCTCTCTTCGGCCAAGAAGTGCGGTCACATGGGCGGCAAGGTGCTCGTGCCGACGCGCGAATTCATTCAGAAGCTTGTGGCGGCGCGCCTGGCCGCCGATATCGCCGCTGTGCCCACACTGGTGGTGGCGCGCACCGACGCCGACTCGGCACAGTTGATTACCACCGACGTGGACCCCATCGACCGCCCCTTTATCATCAGCAGCGAGCGCACATACGAGGGTTTCTTTGGGATCCGCGGCGGCGTGGAATACGCAATTGCGCGCGGCCTCGCCTATGCGCCCTTCGCCGACATGATCTGGTGCGAGACGGCGCGCCCCGACCTGGATGAGGCGCGCGCCTTTGCCGAAGGTATCCACGCCCGGTATCCGGGCAAGTTGCTGGCCTACAACTGCTCGCCTTCCTTCAACTGGCGACGCAATCTGGACGAGCGCACGATTGCGGTCTTTCAGCAGCGGCTGGGCGAGATGGGCTACAAGTTCCAGTTCGTTACGCTGGCCGGCTTCCATTCGCTTAATGCGGGGATGTTCGAATTGGCACGCGGCTACCGCGACGAAGGCATGACCGCCTTCTCGCGTCTGCAGGAGCGCGAGTTTGCCATGGAGCAGGAGGGTTTCACCGCCGTGCGCCATCAGAGCTTTGTTGGCGCGGGCTACTTCGATGCGGTGCAACTGGCAGTCACCGGCGGAACAGCATCAACGACTGCCATGCATGGCTCCACCGAAGAGGCGCAATTCCAGCCGGCCTAGCGTCAAGCGGCGGGGCTTCCGGCACAGGATCCCCCGCCGCGCAGCGGCACAATTGCACAGGCGCGATTCTTCAAGCTGCGCCAATAGTGTGCTAGAATGAATGCGGAATTGAATATTCTACAAGGCGAAACACACCGGCGTGCGCCGCCCATCTCTTGTGCTTCGCCATGCCCAGGATTCGCTTTCGCGAGGAGGATGTATGGACAAGTACAAGGTGCTGGTGCCGGTGGATGGCTCCGACTTTTGCCAGCAGATTATTCCGATTCTAACCCGCTTTCTGAGCCCTGCAACAAACGAACTGATATTCATGCGCGTCGGCGAGCACGTCGGCGGGCTGTTGGGCGCGCCGCCCCGCCCCGCCGGGCTTGACGGTATGGTGCTCACCTACGAGACGCAGTCCGACGCGCGCCTTGCCGCGCACCCCATCTTTGCCAGCCAGGTGCGCGACAGCGTTGCCGCCGATCTGATGGCCGACATGCGCACCCACGCGCGGGCGCTCGAGGCGGCCGGCTTCAGCGTGCGCTACGAGATGCGCTTCGGCAACCCCGGCGAGCAGATCGTCAACTATGTCAACACGCACGACATTGACCTGATTGCCATGACCACGCACTGGCGCACGGGCGTCAACCGCCTGCTCTATGGCAACACTGTGCAGTACATCACGCCGCGCGTGAAGGCGCCCCTGCTTATGCTGCGCCCCGCCGAAGAAGTGGTTGACGAAGAGTAACGTTGACAGTTCCGAAAGCCAGGCCAAAGAAACCAGGGAATCCAAGCTACCTCACGACAAAAGGACCGCCTCAATGGATATACGGGTGAGACTCTCAACGCTATGGATCGTTGTGATGTTCAACATTGTTGCCGCGGATTTTGTAGGATTCATGAATCCGGGGGCCCTGGCGGAAATCGTGTCTGGCGATGTGGGGTTTGAAGTCACTCAAGGACTATTGCTGGTGTTCGCAATACTGCTTGAGATTCCAATTGCGATGATTTTGCTCTCTCGGGTATTGAAGTACAGTGTGAATCGCTGGGCGAATATCGTCGCCAGCGTGATTACAATTGTCTATATCATAGGTGGTGGTAGCGCCTATCTCAGTTACTTCTTTTTCGCAACGGTTGAAGTCGTATGCCTGCTGTTCATTGCCTGGTATGCATGGACCTGGCCCAAACAAGAAGCGTGAGTCGAATTCATCTATCGATACCAGTGTGATGCAGGCCGGTCATATCAATGTGACAGAACAAAACGGCCGGGCATAGTGCAGTAGCTTATGCTTTTGACCGAGGCAGATGTTGATTGAAGGGTAAAGTGTGCGGCAGGATGCCAATCCTGCCGCACACTCTTTTCATGCTGTCCCGATGCAAGACGCCTGCAGGGCCCGCAACCGCGCTCCCTGCCTCAGTCGGGCAGGTCGAGCAGCACGTAGCCCGGCGCGCCCGCGCGGCTTTCCACGACCGCAAAGTGGATAGGGCCGTCTGCTCCCGCTATCTGCCACGTTGAACCCCGATGCAGGTGGCCGCTGATCACATGGCTGACCTTGGGCTGCGCACGCAGCCACGCGCCCAGTGTGTAGTTGCCCAGGTATGCGCTGACCAGGCTCCAGTACTCGCTTTCGGGGTGGACGGGAATCGGTTGCGCGAAAGGGGGCATGTGGGTGACGACCACGACGCGCGCCACGCTTGGATTGGCCTGCAGGGGAGCCATTTGCGCCGCCAGCCGCCTCGCCAGTGCATGTGCCACGGCGCGGTCGCTCCACGGCCAGCGCACATAGTCGGCGTCGTGGTTGACGAGCCCCTTGAAGGAGCGCAACTGCTCGTGGTCCATGCCAAGGTGCTGGGGTGCCGAGGAGTAGTCGTACCACGCCATGGTGCCGCAAATGGCGGTGCTGCCCAGCACGCGCGCCTCTGTCTCCAGCCAGCCAAAGCCCTCGTCGTGCGCGATGCGTGGCAGCAGGTCGAGCCAGAGCGTGCGGCTGTCAGGCAATCCGTGGTGCACGTCCGTCGCGGCTGGATAAGCCGCCGCGTTGCTGCCGGCGTGCGGATTGCGGGGATGGACATAGAGATCGTGGTTGCCCGGCAGCACCAGCCGGGCGCACGGCAGCGCATGGTAATGATGGAGGGCGGCGCGGAAGCGGGCGGGCGTTGCGCCCGCGTCGCCCGCTATCACGAAGCAATCGGGTTTCAGTGCTGCGACATCGACGGCAAATTGTCTGTGGATGGCTTCGTGTGCAGGGCTGTAGTGAAGGTCGGCGGTGATGACCAGGCGCATGCGCTGAGTGTAGCCGCGCCCTGGTTGCTCGCCAAAAGCGCCCGCCGATCCAGTGGGATCGGCGGGCTGATCAGACATCAATTCGTCCCCGAACGGGGCGCACAAGCGGGCGTCTACCCGCAAACGTAGAGCCGCTGCCCTGCCACGATAACGCGTGGGTTGGACAGCCCATTCACATTGGCAAGGTGCCACCAGGTTGTGCCATTCCGCGCAGCAATGCGCGAAAGGTTGTCACCGGCGCGCACGGTGTACCAGCAGCCACTCGAGCCGTGATGCCCTTCGCTGGCGAAGGGAATGCAGAGCTTCTGACCCGGATAAATCAGGCTGGGATTGGTAATGCCGTTGGCTGCCGAGATGTCGTGCAGGCTTACGCCATACCAGCGCGCAATGCGCAACAGTTGATCACCCTTCTCCACCCAGTAGTATGCCCTGCACGAATAGCCATACCAGTTGGCATCACGCTCCTTCATTTCCACCGCCGGTGCGTCGCTTGCTGCGTAGGCCGCCACTGGCAT
>CAYJNV010000025.1:0-13929 GCA_964370975.1 uncultured Caldilineaceae bacterium
GTCTCACGCTGGCTCTCGTCGTCGTCTTCCTGGCCGCCATCTCCGAGGCAATGGGCCAGAGCGTGGTGCTCTTCTCAATCGCGTGCGCCCCTTCCGCTTTGCGCTTTCCCTGTTGATTGCCGTTGCCAGCAACCTCATCGGCTACCTGCTTTGGAGTGTGGTGATTTGGCTGGCAGCGTGGCTGGCATTTGGCGTTGAGGGCGCCTTTGTCTCCGCGCTCGCGGTGGTAGGGCTTGCCTATGCGCCGCAACTCTTTGCCTTTTTCGAGGTCACGCCCTACTTCGGCAACTTCTTCGGCCTGGTCCTCACACTGTGGACAATGGCTGCGGTGGTGGTCGCGCTCCACTTCGGCATGGGCATTTCCACATGGCAGGCGGCCATTACGGGCATTGTGGGATGGGCCGCAATCCAGCTCTTCCGTCGCAGCCTGGGGCGCCCTATTTACGCATTGGGTGGCTGGGTGGAAAAGCGCGCCGCCGGCTCGCGGCTTGACTATTCGGTGGAGGATGTGATGCAGGGCAAACTCCACCGTGAACAGTACAGCCACAACTGGAACCTCTGGAAGAAGTCAGCCGGCGAGCCGCCTGCGCTGCCGCCGCCGCCCGCGGCAAGGCCGGAAAGCAGCGCGCGCGATGGCTGACACACTAAACCTGGTCATCACCGTGCTGTTGCTCTTCATTGCAGGCATCTTTACCTGGCTGGCGTTCTCACCCTTCGAGATGCTGGGTTGGTGGGCCGGTTGGTTCGACGACAGAATCTTCTGGGAATCACCCCCCGAAGAGGAAATTGAGTACCCGGGCGCAAAGCCGAGCTTCATCATCTTCTTTTCGGGTGTGGGCCGCGCCACGGGCGAGACACTAAGCTACCGTGAGCGCGATTTTCTGCGCCGCCTGACCGAGGCCAATCCGCAGGCGCACGTCATCGACGACATCTTCCCCTACGCCGTGAACAACCAGTCGCTCACCCAGCATCCCCTGCTGGCGGGGGCGTGGCGGCTGGCGCTGCGCAGCAAGGCGGGCGGCGTACCGCTCGCAGGCTACTTCATCAACATTCGCAACATCATGCAAATGCTGATTTCGGCAGACCGTCGCTATGGCCCCCTCTTCAACCAGGGCGTGGCCGAGGTGATCGTCAACGGCCTCATGCGCCACGGTTACACGCTGGAGAGCACCGCGCCCATCTTTCTGATTGGCTACAGCGGGGCCGGGCAGATGGCCGTGGGTGCATCGGGACATCTCAAGCGCTGGCTCAAATCGCCTGTTTATGTCATCTCCCTGGGCGGCGTCTTCGGCTCCGATCCTTCGCTGCTGCAAATTGACCAGCTCTACCACCTTGTGGGGACACGTGACACGGTGGAGCCGTGGCGTATCGTTGCGCCCGGGCGCTGGTCACTCTTCGCCACTTCCGAGTGGAACCGCGCCGTGCGCCAGGGACGCATTACGATTGTGGATATGGGGCCCATGCGCCACACGGGCGGGGGCGGTTACCTGGATGCCAAGAAGCACCTTCCCGACGGCCGCGCCTACATTGACGCGACTGTGGATACCATTGCGGAGATTGTCAGGCAGAATCAGTTGCCGCCGGTCACCGACGCCCCGACGCGCGACGAGGGCGAACGGCTTTCGGACAGTGAGGCGCCGTATGGCCCGGCGTCGGAGTTAGCCAGTGCCCCAGGCCGCGAGGCCGTCAGCCACTGAGAGACGACCTTCATCGTCAATTTTGCGTATTGCCGGCTGACTTGACTGATTGTTAGGCGGGTGGTACTGTTAGGTCACAATAGAAAATATCCTTCGGGGCAGGGTGAGGGAGCAATCCCAATTCCCGATCGGCGGTAGTCCAGCCACATGCTGGAGAGCCCGCGAGTCGATGTCTGACAGGAGTCCGGTGCGCGTCTTCACGCAATGCCGGCGCCGACGGTACAGTCCGGATGAAAGAAGGAGCAACATGCGTGCGGCCACGTTGCCTGCGCGTTGTCTGCTTGCACATGCCCCGGTTCGGCGAATTACGCCGTAACCGGGTTTTTGTTGCGGCGGGTGGCGTGTGTGTGCAGCGGCGCCAACTCGCATCGGTTGATTATGCCCCGATTCAGCGCGTGCTTGCGCCGAGTTCGGGGCTTCTCGTATTGCAGACAGACGCCTGCAAATCGCCCGTACAAAATGACAAAGACAACAATGACGAGACGGAACGCAGTTGCCGAGCCAACGCCGGTCATTCCGGTTCAGGGGCATCATGCGCGTGGCAGAACGGAGAGTGACTGGATGATTGAGACACAAAGCGTCGCCCCGCACGCAACCACCATCGCAGAGCATTCCCGCGCACTAGATGCCGGTGCATTTGTGCGCCGCCATCGTGCCCTGCTGCTTGCGCCGCTGATTATCGGCGGCGCCATTCTGCTCTGGGACGGGCTGGTGCGCTGGCAGGACTATCCGCCCTTTGTGTTGCCTGCGCCGGCTGTCGTCGCGCGCCGCTTTGCACAAGTGATCGCCGAAGACATGCTCTGGCGCCACGCCTCCACGACGCTAGCCGAAATATTCCTCGGCCTGCTGCTGGGGGTAACCACGGCGCTGGTGCTGGGCTATGTGCTGGGCAAGAACCGCACCATCGATAGACTGGTGGCGCCCTACATTGTGGCCAGCCAGAGCGTTCCGATTGTGGCGCTGGCGCCGCTGCTTGTCATTTGGTTTGGCACGGGCCTGCTGAGCAAAGTGCTGGTCGTGGCGCTGATTGCCTTCTTCCCCACGTTGATCAGCACGATTGTGGGGCTGCGCAGCGTGGACACCGACCTGCGTGACCTGATGCGCAGCCTCAAGGCAACGCGCACCCAAACCTTTCGCATGCTCGAACTGCCCGCCTCGCTGCCGGTGCTCTTCGGCGGCCTCAAGCTGAGCGTCATCCTGGCCGTGGTGGGCGCCGTGGTCGGCGAGTTGATGGGCGCCTCGGCGGGGCTTGGCTACATGATCAACCTGGCGCGGGGCGTGCTCGATACGCCACTGCTCTTCGTGGCCATCATCAGCCTGGTGATTGTGGCGCAACTGCTCTATGGCGTTGTAGCGCTGTTGGAGCGCCGCGCGTTGCGCTGGCAATAGGTGAGTTCAAGAGTTCAAGGTTCAAGCGTTCAAGCGTGCGTAGCCCACGTCTCCGACGTGGCGCAGTTGTCACTCAGCACGCTCACTTATAGAAAAGGCGCTCGCGCATGTTTCGCACTGCCAGATGGGTATTGCTCATTGTTCTCATCACACTTCTTGTCGCCGGCTGTACGCCCGTGCGCCAGGCGTCCGCGCCAGACGCGCATGATGCCGTCGCGCTGGGCGTGGGCTTTGTGCCCAACGTGCAATTCGCGCCTCTCTACGTGGGCGTGGCGCAGGGCTTCTTTGCTGATGAAGGCATCGACCTGACGCTCGCTTACGGTTTTGAGAATGACTACCTTACACTCGTCGGCACGGGCGAGAACGACTTCATGATTGCCAGCGGCGACCAGGTCATTCTGGGCCGCGCACAAGGGCTGCCCGTGCGCTATGTCTACAACTGGTACAGCCACTACCCTGTTGTCCTCTTCGCCAAGAGCGAAGCCGGCATCAGCACACCTGCTGACATGGCGGGCAAGCGCATCGGTCTGCCCGGCACATACGGGGCCAACTATGTCGCGCTGCGTGCACTGCTCGAGGCGGCAAACCTCACCGAGCAGGATATCCAGCTTGAGAGCATCGGCTTCACGCAGGCGGCGGCCGTCAGCCAGGGCACTGTGGATGCTGCGGTCGATTACGCGGTCAACGGGCCCGTTGTGCTGGCACAAGCGGGCATTGCCACCACCGTGATCACCCTGGACGATGTGCTGACCATGCCCGCCAATGGCCTTGTTACCAACGAAGAGGTGATTGCGCAGAAACCCGATCTCGTGGCCCGTCTGGCGCGCGCGCTCTCCCGCTCGATTGCGTGGACGTTGGCAACCCCTGACGAAGCGTTCGCGATTGCGCTGCAAATTGTGCCCGAAGCCGGTGGCGCCAACGAAGCAGCGAACCGCGCCGTCTTCGACGCGTCGCTCCCTTACTGGGCGCCCGCGCCGGGCCGCACGCCGGGAAGCACCCTCTCCGCGGAGTGGGAGAGCGCTGCCGCATTCATGCAGCGCACCGGGCTGGCCGGCGACCTTGTGCCTGCCGAGGAACTCTTCACGAATCAGTTTGCCGAGGAGGCCGCGGCCGAGTGAGCAGCGCGCCGGTTGTGCTTGCCGTGGAGGGGGTCTCCAAAAGCTTTGATGAGCCGAGTGCGCGCGTGCGTGCACTGTCCAGCGTGAGCTTCAGCGCGCAACGCGGTGAGTTCATCTGCCTGCTCGGCCCCAGCGGTTCGGGCAAGAGTACGCTCCTGCGCATCATTGCCGGCCTTGTGGCCCCCGACAGAGGGCGCGTGCTCTTTGACGGCATGTGCCTGGCCGAGCCGCAGCGCGACATTGGTTTCGTCTTCCAGAGCACCAACCTCATGCCGTGGCGCACGGTACTGCAAAACGTCCTGCTGCCGCTGGAGATTGCCGGCCCCGTGGGCGAATCCGAACGGCGCAAGGCGGTGGAGTTGCTCGATCTGGTGGGGCTGCATGGCTTTCACAACGCGTATCCCCGCCAGCTTTCGGGCGGGATGAGCCAACGCGTCGTGCTGGCGCGCACGCTGATCCACGCGCCGCGCCTGTTGCTGTTGGATGAGCCCTTCGGCGCGCTGGATGCCATTACGCGCGAGCGGCTCAACCTCGAATTGCTGCGCATTCACGAACGCGACGCGCAGACCTCCGTTATGGTGACTCACAGCATCCCCGAGGCGGTGCTGCTGGCGGACCGTGTGCTGGTGCTCAGCGAGCGGCCCGGCCGCCTCATCGCCGATGTACCCATCCCGCTGTCTCGCCCGCGCACGCTGGCGCAAACCGGCACCGAGCACTTTGCGCGCCTGACGCTGGCGATTCGCGAGGAAATTGAGGGAGTGGGGAATGGGGAGTGGGCAGTGGGGAGTCGGCTGTAGGGTACAGCGTGCCGTCCCACTCCCTACTCCCCACACCCGCCGACAAACAATACCATCTTTGCGCCGCACACCCCGGCGCATATACTGAATGGCGCACGCGCGACGCCCGTTGTCGCACGCATCACCCACAAGGTTCACCATGCCCACCAACCCACTTGTCTTTGACGGCCACAACGACACCCTGCTGGACCTCTTCCCGCCGTCCGCCGCCACGCCGCGCCGCACCTTCTTTGCGCAGAGCGAACTGGGCCACATTGACCTGCCGCGCGCGCGCGCCGGCGGCCTCGGCGGCGGCTTCTTTGCCATGTACATCCCCAACCGCTTCCGCAAGGGGCATGCCCGCCCACGCCCGATCAAGGTGGATGGGCGGCTCGAGCACCCTCTGCCGCCTCCTGTCGAGCAGCCCTTCGGACTTGCCCTTTCGCTGCACATGGCTGCAGGCCTCTTCCGGCTCGAGGAGGAATCGGCCGGGCAAATGAAGGTGGTGCGCAGCGCCGCCGAACTGGAACGCTGCCTCAGGCAGAAGACCTTTGCTGCGATTCTACACGCCGAAGGCGCCGACTTTATCGACCCGCATCTGGATGCCCTGGAAGTCATGGTGAAGGCCGGGCTGCGCTCGCTGGGTCTCGTCTGGAGCCGCCCCAACGTCTTTGGCACTGGTGTCCCCTTCACTTTTCCCGGCTCCCCCGACATCGGTCCCGGCCTGACGGCGCTGGGCAAGGTGCTTGTGCGGCGTTGCAACGAGTTGCGCATTATGGTCGATCTCTCGCATCTCACCGAAGCGGGCTTTTGGGATGTGGAGGCGCAGACGGATGCGCCGCTGGTTGCCACGCACTCGGGTGCGCACGCGCTCTGCGCATCGCCGCGCAATCTGACGGACAAGCAACTGGATGCCATCGGGCGCTCGGGGGGCATGGTGGGGGTCAACTTCCACAAGGGCTTTTTGCGCGAGGATGGCAACGAGCGCAAGAAGAGTTCCGTGACGGAAATTGCGCGCCACGCCGCCTACATTGCCGAGCGCATTGGTGACGAGCACGTAGGGCTTGGCTCGGACTTCGACGGTGCATGGATGCCCGAAGACCTGGGCGATGCCGCCGGCCTGCCGCGCCTGATTGATGCGCTGCGCGACGTGGGTTTCAACGGTGAATCGCTCAAGCGCGTGGCGCATGGCAACTGGGTGCGCGTGCTTCACACCACGTGGGGGTCGTAGAACGCGCTATCTTCGTGCTGCTGCCCAAGCAGATGATGACAATTGAGGAATGAAGATTGCGAGCGAGCAGAACCGATCGCACGCCATCTTCATTCCTCAATTGTCTATGCTCAAATGCCCCATGCTGTCCGCAATCACGTCAGTACACAAATGGGACGAGGCGCTTGCTCTCCTGCTGGTAGGCTGCATAATCGGTGAAGTGTGCGCTGAGCAGCCGTTCCTCGTAGCGAATCTTGACGAGCAGTACGCCCACAAGCAGCACCCACACGGCCGCGCGCAACGCAGAGGGTGCATTGAGCACCACCGCCCCACCTGCCAATAGCAGCATGGTGTACATGGGGTGGCGAATCCACCGGTAGGGGCCGCTGCGCACGAGCGTGGCATTGGGGCGCACGTCGGGCGTAATGTTGGGCAGGCTGCGGCGCATGCTCCACAGCGCCCACAACCCCAGCGCCAGCCCCGCCAACTCAAGTGCTAACCATAGGGGTGTGCGCGCAATGATGGGCCCTGTCAGCGCCAGAATGCCCAGTGCCGCGAACTGAAGGAAGACGAGGGTATAGGAGACAAGCGGCTTTGATTGCATTTGTTGTCACTCGATCCAAATGACTGGCGACCGGACATGCGCAGGCTAGCACGTGTGCAGTGTGCACGCAAGCACTCAATCGCTCCCCTCGCCGCCCTCGCCATCATGAAGGAAGCGTTGGAATCTGAAGTGTGCATGAATTCGTGATTGACAAAACTATGGTCATTAGTTATACTAATGATAGTAGTTTGTGAAGTTCTCTTCGGGAGAACAGAGAATGACCGAATTCATGTTGACTGAAGGTGGAAGTATTTCGTTCGACCTTTCTGGCCCCGCCGACGGCCCCCTCCTAGTGCTTGCCCCCGGCATCGGCGACTTGCGTGCCGAGTACCGTTTTCTCACGCCACGGCTTACGGCCGCAGGAAAGCGCGTCGCTGTGATGGATCTGCGCGGCCACGGTGAGTCATCCACCGGCTGGGCGGAGTACTCACCGCAAGCTGTGGGGCGCGATTTGCTGGCGCTGGCCGCGTATCTTGGTGTACAGCGGGTGATTCTGGGCGGTTGTTCCATGGCCGCTGCGTCGGCTGTTTGGGCCGCGGCTGAAGCGCCGGAGCAAGTCGCAGGACTTGTTTTGCTTGGGCCGAGCCTGGAAGATGGCGAACTCTCTCCAGGGCAGAAGATTTCACTCCAGGTCGGACTTGCCGGGCCCTGGCGTGTACGCATGTGGGACGCATACCTGGCTTCGCTCTTCCCGGTGCGCAAGCCAGATGATTTGGCGGCGTATCGCAAACAATTGCGCGCAAACCTTGCCGAGCCCGGCCGATTTGCCGCAGCAAAGGCCATGCTCAGCGCGTCCAAGATCGCATGCAGCGAACGCATGACAGCAGTTAACGCGCCAACGGTGCTGATCATGGGCAAAGAAGACCCTGACTACGGCGATCCGCCGGCAATCGCTGCCGAATGGGGGAAAATGTTGCGCGCCGAGGTCAACGTCATTGACGGCGCAGGCCACTATCCCCATGTGGACAGCCCTGAAGTCACCGCTGAATTGGTTATCAATTGGATGCACGATGCGCAAATTGCGCTTGCGTGACGTCGCAGTCAACCCCAATCATGTGAGGAGCACCCCATGTCCAAATACAGACTGAACCATGAGATAGTTGTCAGCGGCGCGGTGGATTTGGTCAATGAGCGGGGGCAGGATGCGCTTTCTCTGGCCGAGCTGGCGGCGCGCTTCCATGTGCGCACGCCTTCGCTCTACAACCACGTGCAGAGCCTGGACGGATTGCGGCGCGACCTGACCTTGCAAGGGCTGCGCGCTCTCACGGAACAGTTGCGCGACGCATCCACAGGGCTAGCCGGGCGCGAGGCGCTCACGGCTCTGGCGACCGTTTACCGAAGCTTTGCCCACGCAAACCCCGGCCTTTATCCTCTGACGTTACGCGCGGTTGAGCCGGATGATACAGAACTATATGGCGCTGGGGAGCAGTTGCTTACCCTGCTGCTGGCCGCCCTGCGCGGCTACAAATTGGAAGGCGACCAAGCTATACACGCGGCGCGCGCTGTGCGCAGCTCTTTGCACGGTTTCGTTTCGCTTGAAGGCAGTGGCGGCTTCGGTAAGCCGCTCGACCTTGACGCCTCCTATACGGCAATAATTGAGATGCTGGACCAGGGGTTGACGCGATGGGGGAACCACAACTGAGAAGCAGCAATTGAGAATTGGTGATTGACGATTGGCCAGGCGCGCCGGAGAATCGTCAATCATCAATTCTCAATCTTCGTCGCCCTCCTGCGGCAGTAGCGCCACAAGTACCTTGTCGACGCGTCGCCCGTCCATGTCCATCACTTCGAAACGCAACTGGCTCCAGTCGAAGCTGTCGCCCGCTGTGGGCACGCGCCCAAGCATGGACATGACGAAGCCGCCCACGGTTTGGTAGTAGCCCTCGTTCTCGTCGGGCAACTCCCTGATGTCAAATAGCTCCTGGAAGCGGTCGATGGGCGTCATGCCATCGAGCAGGTAGCTTCCGTCGCTGCGGCGCACCACGTCGGGGTCATCAAGGTCGCCGACATCGGGCACCTCGCCAATGATCGCCTCCACAAAGTCAGCCAGCGTCACCAACCCCTCGAGCCCGCCATATTCATCGATAATCATGGCGATGTGCGTGCGCGTCTGGCGCAGCCGCTCCAGCGCCTCGAGCGCGGGCATCGAATCGGGGATGAAGAGGGGCGGCTGCATGACGCTACGCAGTTCCAGTTCGCGGCCCACCAGCGCGAGCGCAAAGAGGTCCTTGACGAGCACCAGGCCCACCACATTGTCGAGGCTGCCGTCGGCGACGGGGAAGCGCGAGTGCGCTGTATTGCGGAGCTTCTCGGCAATTTCCGCAGGGGTGTCCTGCAGGTCAAGCCAGGAGACTTCGGTGCGAGGCGTCAGCAGGGCGTCCACAGTGAGGTCGCTCAGGCGGAAGAGCTGGCCGACAATTTCCTCCTCAATCGGTTCGAAGACGCCGCTCTCCGTACCCTGCTCAATCAGGATGCGCACCTCTTCGTCGGATACGGGCGTTTCGGAGGAGGCTTTGGCGCCGATGATGCGCAAAACGAGATCGGTGGACGCGCTGAGGAAACTCACAAGGGGCGACACCATCTTTGAGAGCACATCCATCACCGGCGCGACGCGACGCGCAATGCGCTCGGCCCCATTGAGGGCAATGCGCTTGGGGGCCAACTCGCCCAGAATCAGCGAGAGGTAAGTAATGCTGAGGACGACAAAGAAGAGGCTGACGGCGCGTGCGTAGGGGGCAATGGGCGGCCAGCGCACAAGCACCACAGCAATGCGGTCGGCCAGCGTGGCGCCGCCGAATACGCCCGTGAGGATGCTGATGAGCGTGATACCCACCTGCACGGTGGAGAGCATGCGGCCGGGCGATTCGACCAGGCGCAGCGCCTTTTCGGCACGCGTGTCGCCCTCTTCCACCAGTTGCTTGAGGCGCACCTTGCGCGAAGCGACCAGTGCCATCTCCGACATGGAGAGGAAGCCGTTGATGAGAATCAGCAGCAGAATTGTCAGAACTTCAAACAAGGGATTCATGTGTCTTTGCGCCGCTGACGTGCCTCTCGGGGTCGACTGGGCTGCAGGCGCCGGCGCAGCGTGCCGTTGTGGAGGGTTGCGCAGCGCACGCATTGACCAAACGTTGCGGCACGATCACTCTCTTGCGCCGCCGTTGGGCAGGTGGTTGGCAATGTGATGGCGCACAGCATAAGCAGCGGCCTCGGCGCGCGACTGCAGATCAAGCTTGGCCAGAATGGAGGAGACGTAGTTGCGCACCGTCTTCTCGCTGAGGAAGACGCGGCCTGCGATTTCCTTGTTGGTCATGCCTTCGGTAATCAGCGCTAGGATGTGGATTTCCTGGTCGGTCAGCGCGCCGAAGGCGGCGTCCTCGGCCTTGCGCGCGCTCTGGCGCACACGCTGGAAAACCTTCTGCGTCACAGCGGGGTCGAGCAGGCTTTCGCCGCGGCCCACGCGCTCGAGCGCCTTGACCAGATCGTCGCTGCCGATTTGCTTGAGAACGTAGCCCGACGCGCCGGCGGCAATTGCATCGAAGAGCACATCCTCGTCGGCGTAGGAGGTGAGCATGATAACTTTCACATCGGGATAGAGCTCGGTGATCTCCTGTGTTACCTCGACGCCATTCTTGCCTGGGAGGCGGATGTCCATCACCACCACATCGGGCAGATGCAGCGCTACCATCTCCATGGCCTCGGGCGCATCGCTGGCCTCGGCCACAATCTCGAATTGGGCATAGCGGGCCAGCAGCGTACGAAGCCCCAGCCGCACAATTTCGTGATCATCCACTAGGATGATGCGCAAACGCGATATCAAACCGTTTCAGTCCTTGCTCGGGGGGCGCACAATGGCGAAACATGGCATGCGCCCTCAATTCGACGCGACTCAGGCGTGAATGTATAATGATTCATTGTATCACACGGATTGCCCCTCGTGCGCCGCTGCCGGAGTGTCTTCGATTGCAGGCTCATGTGTTCGTCCATTGGGCACTCGTTCACTGATTTGCATGTCCACCAAAACACTTCGCTGGCTCGGCGTCATCCTTCCCGTCCTCTTCTGGGCGAGCGTCACCGCGCTGCGCGTCTACCTGGCACCCTATACAACGGTTGTCGCCGAGGCAGCTATCGAATTGCTGCTCGTGGCGCTGGCCGGCGCGCTCTTCTCCAATTGGGTGGCGGCGCGCTTTGACGCGCACGACGTCGAGGCCGAGCAGCGTGTTCAACAAACCGAGGCATTGCGTCAGGCCGCACTTGCGCTGACATCCGAAGTGGAGCTGGCGGATGTGCTTCAGCGCGTCGTCGAGCTGAGCATGCAGTTGAGCCATGCGCGCTATGCGGCCCTGGGCGTGCTCAATGTCGAGGGCACGCGCATCGATCAGTTCATTACGGCGGGCATCTCGCCCGAAGCGCGCGCCGCCATGGGCGAACTGCCCCAGGGGCATGGGCTGCTTGGGGCCATTCTGGCCGAGCGGCGGCCCATGCGCGTGTCCGTCATCCGCGATGACCCTCGCTCGGTCGGCTTTCCGCCCAATCACCCTGCCATGACCACTCTGCTAGGCGTATCGCTCATTTCCAAGGGGCAGGTGCTCGGCAATCTCTACCTCACCGACAAGTACGACAGCGCCGGGCGCGGCCCACTCCCCTTCTCTGAGCAGGACCAGGATGTGGTGGAGATGTTCGCCGCCCACGCCTCGGTGGCGATTGAGAATGCGCGCCTCTATAGGCAAAACCAGCAGATTGCCATTATGCAGGAACGCGAGCGTTTTGGCATGAACCTGCACGATGGCGTCATCCAGTCGATCTATGCGCTGGGGCTGCTGCTCGATGACGCCCACCACCGCGCCGATGCCGAGCCTGCCCTCGCCAAGGAGCGCATCGGCCAGACTGTGCATGGACTGAACGAGGTCATCCGCGACATTCGCTCGTATATTATGGACCTGCGCCCGCAGCGCTTTGAGGGGCGCACGCTGGCCGAAGGCATGGCTGAACTCGCGCGCACCTTTAGCGCCAACCCCGCGCTTACGGTGGAGATGGCCGTCGACGACAAGGCGGCCGCGCGCGCCACCTCGCGCCAGGCGGCGGAACTGCTGCACATTACCCAGGAGGCACTGGTCAACATCCAGAAGCACGCCGAGGCAGACCTTGTGCATGTGACATTCGTGCGCGCGGGCGGCCGTCTCTGCCTTGAAATCGACGACAACGGCAAGGGGTTCGACGTCTTCAGCGCCGCCGGCAATGCGCAGGGCCACGGCCTGCGCAACATGCAGGAACGGGTGCGGGCCCTGAACGGCGAATTCGAGATTGAGTCGGAGGGCGACAAGGGCACGCGTATTTTGCTCTCACTGCCCGTTGCGCCGCGTCCGCTCCTCCTTACCACGCCAGTTCCACAGCAAGACAAACCGGAGATTTGACGCGACGGCGTCCCGACGCCAGGCTGCGCAAACCGGAGCAACAACAAGGTCGGGCGTTCCTGTTGATGCTCTTGTTTGCGTATTCGCGCGTTGTCGTTTCGGGCGCGCGCTGCATCACCGGGGAAGAATGTCCCTCGCGGGTTGTGACAATCGCACCTATCGTGCGCACAATACAGGGGTTATACTCGGAGTGCGCAATACGCGCACTGCGCACGATGTGTGGGTCGGCGCATCCTCCTTGCCCTTCTGCCCATTGCGTGCGGAAAATCCGCCCAGTTGCTGCCCCAGTCGAGCCCATCTGCGGGCCGCGTGGGGTTGGAGCGTCCCCTGTGACTTTACCGGCCATCACCACCCAGAATCTCACACGCGATTATGGTGAGGTGCGCGCCCTCGACCGGTTGAGCATCGAGGTGCCCGCCGGCACCATCTTCGGCTTGCTCGGCCCCAACGCCGCGGGCAAGACAACGGTCATACGCCTGCTGCTCGGCCTCGTGGAGCCCACGGAGGGCGAAGGCACAGTGCTGGGCTTCAACATTCGCAAGCATGGTGACGAAATCCGCCGGCGCACAGGTGCACTGTTCGGGCACCCCGGCCTCTATGAGCGACTCAGCGCATACGACAACCTCGACTACTTTGCGCGCATTTGGCGCATGCCGGAGGTCTCGCGGCGCGTGCGCATCGAGACGCTCATGCACCACTTTGGCCTGTGGGAGCGCCGCTACGAGATTGTGGGCGCGTGGGGGCGCGGCATGCAGCAGAAGCTGGCGATTGCGCGCACGCTGCTCCATCAGCCTCCCGTGGTCTTCTTTGATGAGCCGACCGCCGGGCTGGACACCATGGCTGCCGCCGCTCTGCGCAAGGAACTGGCCGCACTCAGCCGCAGCGAGGGCGTGACCATCTTCCTTACTACGCACAACCTGGCCGAAGCAGAGCAGCTTTGTGACAGCGTGGGTCTCATGCGCGAGGGCAAACTGCTGACTGTGGGCAGCCCAGCCGACCTGCGCCGCCACAGCCAATCACCCCAGCTCGAGATTCTGGGCCGCGGCATTGACGAGGATGTCCTCGCGCTGCTGCGCAAACGGCCCGAGGTCGAGGCCGCACACGCGGCCGAAGGCAGCCTGCTGATCGACCTGAGCGGAGACGTGGACACCTCCCCCCTTGTCAGCCTGCTGGTTGAATCCGGTGTGGACGTACAGGAAGTGCGTCGTCGCACCTCTACGCTTGAATCCACCTTCCTCGCGCTGATGGAGGAGATGGCATGATGGAAACAGCCGCCGACGCTTGGACAGTCGCGCAGAAGGAATTGCGCGAATTGTTAGTCACACGCGGCTCCTCGCCCGTTCCTGTGCTGCTGGCGATTGGAACCATCGTGCTGTTGGGTATTGTGTTGCCGCTGTGGATTGGGCCGCAATGGCTCGACAGCGGGTGGCTGCTTTCTCTGTGGGCATGGACGCCTGTCTTCATGGTAGCCTCGGTTGCTGCCGATTCGGTGGCAGGCGAGCGCGAACGCCACACCCTGGAGACGCTGCTGGCAAGCCCGCTGCCCGATCGCGCCATCCTGTTGGGCAAGGTGTTTCCCAAGGTGGAAATCCACAATACGGCCACCTATGGCGAGGCTCGCGCGACGTATCTCAAGTATGAGCTGAAGAACGTCTCGGTCACTTCGTACGAGACTGCCGGCTCCACCAGCGGCGACGCGGTGCCCACCGACGCCTTCTCGCTGA
>CAYJNV010000025.1:13939-24186 GCA_964370975.1 uncultured Caldilineaceae bacterium
ATCCTGCTGGGCAAGGTGGGGGCCGCTGTCATCTTGGGATGGGGGCTGATGCTTGTGACGATTATTACAAGCATTGTGGCGATCAACTTTGTCTATGCGCGCGACCAGTTGCTGCTCTACAGACCCATGCTGCTTGCCGGCGGCGCGTTGCTCAGCCTGCTCACTGCCGCGCTGGCTGCGTCGTTTGGCGTGCTCGTGTCATTGCGCGCCGCAAGTGTGCGGCGCGCGCAGCAGGTGATCCTGGGTATACTCGCCGCCATCTTTGTACTGAATATTGTGGCTGTGCCGCTGCTGCTTGGCATTCTGCCTGCGACGTGGCGGCTATCCCTTGACGGGCCGTCCAGTGCCTTTGCCAGCCTCTCCATTGTGGTAGGCGTGGCGCTCGTGCTTGTGCTTGCCAATATGCTGCTGCTGCGTACTGCGGTGATCTGGTTTCGCCGCTGCCGCCTGCACCCGTCTTGAAGCAATGAGGACTCCGATGGCCGAAGCTGATGGATGTCCATTCTGCAGCATCCTGCGCGGCGAGGCGCCGGGCATCATCATCGCACGCGACGATGAGAAGGGTTTTGCGCTGATTCGCAGCATCCACCCCGAGAGTGTGGTGCACTGGCTCGCCATCCCCACAACGCATGTAGACAGCACCGAGGTGATGGAGCAGCTGGACGGGCGCGGGCTTCTGGACCTGCTGGAATATGCCATTCGCGAGGTGCGCAGCCGCGTGGATGACGTTCCGCAGTTCGCGCCCGGCTTTACTGTGAAGATGCACTTTGGTTCGTACGAGAGCATCCCCCACGCCAAGTTGCACGTTCTGGCGGCCGAATAGCCGGCGAGAAGCATACATTCCCAGTCTACGCAGCGGGGGGCATCCAGCCCTCCGCTCTTCTTGCGCTCCGCACGCCGCGCAATTTGTAGCGGAAGGCCTCCCGGCCGTCACTTTGGCGCTCCCCACATGTCGGCCGCGCCGTCTTCTGCTGCAAGCCGCAATTCTGCTTCACATCCTGGGTAATGGCCGCGGCGGTGGAAACCTAGCATGGTATACTCTGTCTGCGGCGCGGCAAGGAGCACGCGCAAGCGCCGCGCGCGAAATCAGTGCAGTGTGCGCGGCGTTGTTCGAAGTGAAGGAGCCACCATGAAGCAGCACAAAAGCATACAGACCGCACATCGGGCCCCGGTTGGCGACGCGAGAGCCATCCATGATCCATTCGCCGCGCTCAGCAGGCAGGCTGTTGCGCCCCGCTGGGGCCTGGCCCGTCTTGACCCTCTGCCCGAGGAGGAGTGGGAGCGCATGCGCGCCTTCCTGGGGCTAGGCGCTGCCGAGACGGAGGCCATGCTCACCACCGTGGAGGCGCTCTTCAAGCGCGGCCATGAACTGGTCGTGGGCACCTACGATGCCCTGCTGGCCAACCCCGACACGGCGGCCATCCTCGGCTGGGAGGGCGGCGCGGACGCCGGGCACCTAAGCGAGCGGCGTCGCTTCTTCACGCTTTGGCTTGCGCGCCTGATTGGCATGGATTTCAGCCGCGACATGGCGTACTATCTCTTCCGCGCAGGCAAACTCCACGCCGCGCACGGGCCGCGCCACACCCATGTGCCGCCCATCTACGTCACCGGTTCAATCAGCCTGGTGAACGCCACTTTCGCCCGCTTTCTCACAGAGGAAATGCCTGGCCACGCGTCCGTGCCCACGGCGTTGGCGGGCTGGAACAAGGTGCTGGCCATGCATCTGCACCTCATGCAATTGGGCTACAACGCCGCACAAATGCTTGACAGCGGCGGGCTGGCCGTGCGTTTTGCCATGTTCGGTGTCATGCGCAGCGTGACGGGCGCTGCAGAGATAATGGCGCATGTGACGGAGGGTGCGACAGTCGAGGATGGGTTGCGGAAATTCTTCAACTACTTCCCTGCCGCGCGCGCCGAAGTATTTGAGGTGGAGTGGCACGCGGGCGAACGGGACGATGCGCGCGGCACCCCATGGCTTACAGTGGCGCGCGGTTACAAAGTCAAGCCCATGTGGCGTGTGCTCCTCAACGGCAAGGATGTGGCCTATCTGGAAAATGGCCCGGCGACGCGCTTGCACGCGGGTGATGAAATTCACCTTTTCCCGCCGGGGCGCTAGACGAGGATGCCTGCAGAGCGCATGCTGCAATCAACCGGAGGGCTTCGTACCCTTCGCAACGCACGAGAATGGATTCAGGGGACCTATGGCGATCGACAATGCGGATAAGCAAACCGAAGCACCGTACAACCTGTTTGAGGACATCGACGCCCTGGTAGGCGCGATTGCACCCGACACAATCGTCAGCCGCACCTTCCTCAAGCGCGACGGCACGCACATGATCGTTTTTGGCTTCGCACAAGGGCAGGAACTATCGGAGCACACGGCGGCGCGTGCCGCCATTATGCACTTTGTGCGGGGGCAAGCCCGCCTCAACCTGGGCGGCGCGCCTGCGCAGGCCGGCCCGGGTACCGTGGTTTACATGCAGCCCAATTTGGCGCACAGCGTTTACGCCGAGAGCGAAACGGTGATGCTGCTCACCATGCTGGAGCGGTGAGGAGACGGACTGCCCGCTTGCAGTCCAAAGTAGCTGCGAGATTGTGCAAATGCCGCATTAACGACGAAAAGTGAGGAATCGGCTTGGGATTTGATCTGTCCGCAAAAGGTGCGGCGCACCTGCCCCGCCCCGTGCGCTTTGTTCTCATGGCCGCGGCCGTGCTTGCGCTGCTGGCGGCGCTGTGGGCAGGGCTGATACGTCTTGGCTGGGGTTGGCCCGCACTTGCGCCGCGTCTGCCTTCAAGCCATGGGCCACTCATGATCTGTGGCTTTATGGGCACATTGATTGGCTTGGAGCGTGCCGTCGGCATGGGCAAGCGCTGGGCGCTGGCCGCTCCCGCACTCAGCGCCCTGGGCACGCTGCTCATCCTGCTGCCGATTCCAATCTTCGTCGGCGCGCTGACGATTACGCTTGGCAGCATGGTGCTGGTTGTCGCGCTTGCGCAACTGCTGCGCATCCAGTGGGCGCTCTTCATTGTGACCATTGTGCTCGGCGGTCTCCTCTGGTTTGCGGGAAACCTTGTCTGGCTGGCAGGTCGCTCCATCCCCCAGGCCGTGCTCTGGTGGATAGGCTTCATGGTCATCACAATTGCGGGTGAGCGGCTCGAACTTAGCCGCATGTTGCGACTAAGCCCCACTGTGCGCGCCGCATTCGTGGCTGCGACCGCGATAATGATTGCGGGTATGGCGTTGGGTCTATTCAGCTACGCTTTGGGCGTACGCTTGCTGGGGGTCGGCCTGCTGGCTATGGCTATCTGGCTGCTGCGCTACGACATTGCCGGGCGACGCATTCACGCCGGTGGCCAGGCGCGTTTCACCGCGATCTGCCTGATGGCGGGCTATGTGTGGCTGGCCTTTGCCGGCCTGCTGGCCATCGCGCGCGGAACGGCCATGGCTGGGCCGGTCTACGACGCGCTGCTGCACAGCGTCTTCGTCGGCTTCTCCTTCAGCATGATCTTCGGTCACGCGCCCATCATTTTCCCGGCAGTGCTCCAAATTCCCATGCAGTACACGCCACGCTTCTATTCGCACCTGATCCTGTTGCACGCGAGCCTGCTGCTGCGCGTTGCCGGCGACCTGATCCCTTATTGGCCGGCGCGCCTGTGGGGAGGCCTGCTGAGTGCGCTGGTGATTCTGCTCTTCCTCTTCAACACCGTGACTTCCGTCAAGCGTCCGCAACGCAAGACGGCAGCCGGACGCGAACCCATCCCAGACAACCCACGTTAAGAACCCATGCCACGCATTACCCGCATCTTCGTCAAGACCGCACTTGCCTTTTTGGTCGCGGCTATGGCGGTTGGGCTGCTGCTCGCGCTGCGACCACTTCTCCCCGGTGGATGGCTGGACGGGCTGGGTGGTGTCTGGCCCGTCTATTGGCATCTCTTCATGCTGGGGTGGGTAACGCAGTTGATCATGGGCATTGCCTATTGGATGTTTCCGCGCTTCAGTCGCGAGCAGCCGCGCGGCAGCGACCGCCTGGCTTGGGTGACCTATGTGTTGCTCAACGGCGGGCTGCTCCTGCGTGCGATCGCGGAGCCGCAATTGCAGCGCCCGCCCGCCGCCTTGTGGGCTATGCTGGTTGCGGCGGCGGCGTTGCTGCAGTGGGGCGGCGGTATGGCGTTCGTGGCCAACACCTGGACGCGCATCAAGGAGAAGTAGTCACCCGTGCCTCGTCTCAGCGTTTGGTATCTGCGTGCGGCGCTGCTGCACCTGGCAACCGGCTTCACCTTTGGCGCGCTGCTACTCTGGAACAAGGCGCAGCCCTTTGGCGCGCAGATCGGTGCGTGGACCTGGCGCTTGCTCCCCGCACACATGGAATTTCTGTTGATTGGGTGGACGGTGCAACTTGCGCTGGGCGTAGCCTACTGGATATTGCCGCGCTGGCGTTCGCAGCGCGGTGATGTGCGTCCAGCCTGGGCGGCCTTTTTCATGTTGAACGCAGGCGTGCTGATTGTGACGGCGGCCCCCATTGTACCCGCGCTCACATGGCCGGTGGCGTTGGGTCGCGCGCTTGAGGTTGCCGCCGCCGCGGCCTTCGCCTGGCACGCCTGGCCGCGCGTCAAACCCTGGGTGGAAGGGGCCACTGGCTAGACAGGGCAACAAGACAGAAAGGCCACACAAAGGGCACAGATGACAATGGCCAATGCCATCGTCACCCGTGCCCTTTGAGCTCTATACGTGGAATTTGCGTACTGCTGACCGCACTCTACTTATCCACGGCAGGCAGGTAGTTGAAGTGGTCCAGCACGGGCACCGATGGCGCGGTGATACCGTGAGGCCCTGCCCCGGTCGGTGTGGTGAGGTGGCATACGGTGCAGGTGACCAGCGGGCCGGGTTTGCCCTGCAAGTCCACGAATTTGAGCGCATCATTGGCCTCGCGGCTGGGTGCAATCGCGTGCGGGCTGTCGTGGCAGGCTGCACAGTAGATGCCGCCGTGGCCCGTTGAGTGGCGGTAGAGCGGCTGGTTCTGCGCAAACTGCGGATCCTTGTGACAACTGTCGCACCGCGGTTCACTGAGCCACGGCTGGGGATTGCTGGCCACCTGTTCCATGTTGCCGTGGCAATCCACGCAATTCATGTTGTGCTGCTGCGACATCACATCGCGCAGACATTTGGTGGTGGGTCCGGGGTGGCAGTTGTAGCAGCCTTGCGTGCTGTTCTCCACCTTGCCGGCGTGCTTGCTGTGCATCACGCGCGAGAGGCTGTCCAACCCCTGTACCCCCGGCGCGCCCAGCGCATTGGACGAGTGACACTCGGCGCAGAGCACCGGTCGCCGTTGCATGAGGGGCGTTGTGTGGCCCACCGGATACTCGTCGGCATTCTCCTTATCGTGAAGCGTGAGGATGTTCGTTTCCACGCGCCCTGTGCTGATCTCCTCAACGCCGCCATCACTGTGGCAGTAGTCGCAGTGCATTTCGGTGGAGACTGGCGCTACGGTCTGCAGGCGCGCGAGTTCGGCGTTTGTACCAGCAGCGCGCGCAATCACCGTAGCCAGTTGGTAGGGATAGGGTGTGGTGGGCGCGCTGTCGCTGAACTCGGTGAGTGGGATGCCCTCGGCAACAAAGTGATCGAGCTTGGCATCCATTGTGTCGTTGAGACTCTTGCCTGCCAACCCCACATTGGGCGCAAGGTCCACGCCAAAGAGCGCCTGGTCGAAATCCCAGAAGTTGGACTTGCCCACCGAATAGCTGTTGTCGGGGAAGGAGTAGCTGACATCGACCGTGGTGGTGATGAGTTGCGGCGGGTTGCCCACGCGCACCACCTGCGCCCACAGATTGTTGTAAGGTGGGAGCACGGCCAGGTCTTGGAAGTCGCGGTTGTAGCAGTGCATGCCCAGATCATTCCAGGCGAGAAGGGTGTAGCGGTTGGCCTGGGCCGTGCGGATGGATGCGGTAGTATGGGCGCGTTGCGCCGCCTGCGCCGCTGTGGGCACAAACTGGAGCGTCGCGTCGGGAAGAGGGACTGGCGGTTGCTGAGGTGATGCGGCGCGTGCTGATGCGCCGGCGATGTTGCTCAAAATAATGAACATCCCGACCAGCAGCGCGACTGCGCAGCCGGCAAGTGACTGCACGCCGAATCGCGCGACTCGGAAGCGCATCAGGATTCCTCCCTGAATTGTCTTGATGATCAGAGAAATTGATAAGAGGGTGGCAAGCGCCCCGGGCACGCAGACTGGATGTGCGCACGGTACAGGAGGCGCTGAGCCGTTGCCACCGTCAACAGAGCCACTCTACTTGAGACTGATTGCCTGTACATTTGTACAGAGCTACTTCACTCTGACGCCTGCGCCGTATGCGGGCTACGTGGGGCTGCGGTAGGCGCATCTGCGCCACGCCACACCAGACCAAGCGCCGCCAGCAGGAATGCCACAGTCGCCACCGTGGCCGGAACGATGCTGCTCCAGGCCGACACGCGCAGCCAGAAGATCGGCGAGATCGGAATGACACTCGCCAACCCCAGCCCCAGCAGCGCCAACAGCAAGACCCCCACGCCCGCGTTCCACGCCCACGCCATCCCCCGCTGCACACGCGCCGAGAAGAACCCCAGTGCGCTGAGCACAAGGCCTATCAGCGCGCTGCTCATCCAGCCCAGCAACAGCAGGTGCAGGTAGAAGACGCGCAATTGGGTGCCCGACGACCAGCGCCAGAGCTCCGGCGCCAGAATTGCCAGCGCCGTGAGCAAGTACGCGGCAAACATTAAGAGGCCAAAGCGTGTGGCCAGCGGCAGGTGCGCGCGCCGTTGCGACAGCGCCCACAGATGGCGCGCCAGCAAAAGCGCGGCCACAGCGTTCATCAACGCAGCAAACCAGAACAGGAAGGGCGAAACGACGGCAGGCGACATTCCCAGCACAAAGGTGACGCCCAGGCAGATTCCCACCGACTGCGTGGGCATCCAGCCGCGTGGCTGCTGATCGGTTCCCACCCAGGCCCAGAGCAGGCCAAGCGTTGCCAGCGTGAACCAGCCCGTGGCAAATAGGTCAAGGAAGAGGTGAAGCGACGCCTCGCGCAGCGCGTGGCTTTCGACGCCCAGCGCGACCTGCATGCCGAGCCCAAGCGCACCCGCCGAGGCCAGCATGAGCAGGAGCAGTGCCCAATCCCACAACTGCAAAGCCAGCGAGCGCACGCGCAGATTGCGCGTGGCGCGCGCGTACAGCCACGCGAAGAAGAACCAAGGCAGCCCATTCAGCGCCGCGGCCATGGAACCGAGTGGAAGTGAGCGGCCCAGAATCTCAGTGCTGCCATAGCCGTTGGCCCAGAAGGCGGGAAAGCTGAGCAGCGAGAGCAGCGCCGTCAGACCGAGTTGCCAGCCCGTGCCGCGCGGCAGCGGCAGCCCCGTTTGGCCTGGCAGCCATGCCCACATCAACGCCATGATGGCCAGCGTGCCCCAGCCAAAGTACATGAGATGGCTGTGTGCGTGGCGCATGGCCGTGTAGTTGTTTGCCCAGGTGGGGAAGCCGCTCACCAGTCCAAAGCGTATAAGCACCCCCGTCGACGCGGCCAGTGCCAGCGCAAAGAGCGCCACCACCAAGTAGACTTTCTGTCGCGTGATGGGCGCGGGGGCAGCTTGCTGCATGGTTCACTCGCATTCAGGTTGCGCATTCGCGCGCAAAGGTGTTTGTTCGGTGATCTTGGCATAAAAGAAGTGTGCGCGCAATATCTGCGTCGTCTTCAGTCAGGGCTTCTCGAGAGCCAGGAAGGCGGCATGCGCGGGCGCGAACTGCACCGCGATGACTTCTGAGAAGCCCTGCGTGTCTCACTGACGCCGACCCTAACCGTACTTTGGATAGATGCATCGTTCCTGCTTTCGGTATATGCTCAACCTGCTGCAAGTCAGAGGCAACCGCACGCGATGAAAGGAGAAGTCATGCAGCGACATTTTTCGATTGGGGTGCACAGCGGCAACCCCATTGACGTTGCCGGAAGTTTGATCACGCCGCGCGCGTTCTCGCTGGCGTGGCGATTGGGGCCGGTGGCCTATGCCTGGAACACGCCTGTGGGACTGGATGTTGTGCACGCCGACGGGCGGCGCGAGGAAGTGAAAATTGTCGACGTCACCCGTTGGGCATTAATCGCCCTGGGGGTCTTTGCCGCGATATTTGGCGCGCGCACTGCGCGCGCCTAGACCACATGGAGAGCAATATGGCTGAAGAAGTGAAGGATGGCAGCGCGGCTGGTTCGCAGGCCGGCGCTTCGTTTTGGGCGCGAAATATCGGCAGCGCGCAGGAAGCAAATGCCTTGATCGAGCGCGCGCTCGAGGCGGCGTCACCCAACGCCGTCTTTCAGGAACCAGTGGTGATTGGCGACACGGCCGTCATCACCTGCAACGAGTTGAATGTAGGGGTTGGCGTTGGGTACGGCGGCGGCAGCGATGCGCAAGGCCAGGCCGGCGGCGGTGGTGGCGGTGGCGGTGGCGGCTCCATGGGGCGACCCGTGGCGGTCATCTCGATTCGCCCTGACGGCGTGAAGGTGGAGCCGATCATTGACCTCACGAAGCTAGGCATCGCTGCGCTCAGCACCCTCATCGCACTGATTATGGCGCGCCGCGAAGTCAAACGCACCCTCGGCGGACGCTAAGTCAACGGCATGCAGCTTGCGCGCAGTGCGTTCTGCGGACTGAACTCGGACCGTCGTTCGGTTTGTATCCGGCGTGTGACGCGTGACACGCGCAAACTCCCTCGATTCATGGTAAGTTGTCAGCGCACGCTGTTTTGCCCGGGTGGCCCTGGAACCGTCCCCACGGTTTCTTCCCGGCTGTGACCATGAATCGAGGGAACCATGTTGATAACTCTGCTGCTCTTTGCAGTGATGGGCAGTGCGCTGGGCGCGCTGGGTGGCCTGATGTTGGGCGGGATGTGGCTATGGGCCACCGCCGGCTTTGTGACTGGCGTCTTCCTGTGGCTGCTGCTCTCGATTGCCTTTGACCGGCTGACCCCGGCGCGCCTTGCGGCCGATGATGAACTGCGGCGCTATTCGTAGATGCAGCATGTTGCCTGGTTGAGTCATTCACTGGTAACTTGCAGGCGGCAATAGAAACGGCCAATTGGATAAGCGCTGCGCCAAGCTGCTATTTGCGACTTACCCATTACAATTTGTGAGCCGGCAGTTGCGAGCCGGCAGTCAATTACCAACCCCCAACCTCCGGATCGGTTCTTCCTCATGGCTGACCTGACACTGGCCGACGTACTGCGCGCCCAGCGCACAATCCGCCCTTACCTGCAGCCCACGCCTCTCCACAACTACCCCGCGCTCGACGCCGTGGTGGGGGCCGAGACGTGGGTCAAGCATGAAAACTACCAGCCCATCGGCGCATTCAAGGTGCGCGGCGGCATCCACTTCATGGCGCATTTGCCTGCCGACCAGCGTGCTCGCGGCGTTGTGACGGCCTCAACGGGTAACCACGGCCAGTCCATTGCCTACGCGGCGCGCCTCTTTGGCGTGGCGGCGCACATTGTCGTGCCCGAGGGCGCCAATCCGCTCAAGGTGGATGCCATGCGTAGCCTGGGCGCAACTGTGCACTTTCACGGGGCCGACTTTGAGGCGTGCAAACGCCACGGCCGCACGCTCGAGGCCGAGCAAGGGCTGCGCTTTGTCTCATCGGGCGACGAGCCGCTGCTGATTGCCGGCGTGGCCACGCATACGCTGGAACTCCTGGCGCAGCAGCCGGGCATCGAGTTGATCATTGTGCCACTGGGCGGGGGCAGCGGGGCGGCGGGCGCGGCGCTGGCTGCCAAGGCCATCAACCCCGCCGTGCGCGTCGTAGCTGTGGCTGCGGAGGGCGCGCCCGCAGGTTACCTCTCATGGCGCGACCGCGCCGCACGTTCGGCGCCTATCCACACCTTCGCGGCAGGGTTGGCCACGGGCGAAGCCTTCATGATGCCCCAGGCAATTCTGTGGGACAAGCTTGACGACTTTGTGCTGGTAAGCGACGACGCCATGCGTGCAGCCATGCGCCTCTACCTCGAGAAGGCGAAGACACTGGCCGAGCCCGCCGGCGCAGCCTCTCTCGCGGCTGCGCTGACTTTCCCCGAAACGGTGAAGGGCGCACGCACCGCGCTTATCCTCAGCGGCGGCAACGCGTCCATTGAGGAACTGCGTGCAATACTCTAAAGCGAACAGCCTTGACACAGAGGTCAAAGAGTGGACAGAGGACCACGGAGAACTGCAAAGGCAGAACACCCACCCGAAGTTGCTGTCCT
>CAYJNV010000026.1:0-895 GCA_964370975.1 uncultured Caldilineaceae bacterium
TCAGGGCGATTTTGACCAGATGTTTGGCGGCGCGTTTGGCACCGACAAGGTCGCAGTCGTCACCCAAACGGTGGAGATCAGCGGCACGCTTGCGCAGGTCTACTTTGCGCCGCAGGATATCCCCATCGAGCAGGTGATCGCCGCCGTCAATGGTGCGCAGCGCTCAATTGACTTCGCCATTTTCACATTCACTGACGACGCGCTGGCCGACGCGCTGATTGCGGCCCAGGCGCGCGGCGTTCGTGTGCGTGGCTTGTGGGACAGCCTTGCCGCGGGCAACACCAGCGCCGATGACGAGCGTATGTGCGCGGCCGGCCTCTCCATCAAAATTGAGAACACGCGCGGGTTGATGCACAACAAGATGCTTGTGATTGACGCGCAGGGCGACGCGCCGGAGGTGGTCACCGGCTCGCTCAACTGGACGGCCGGGGGCAACAACGGCAACAACGAGAACACGCTTGTGATCAAGAGCGGTGCGCTGACGCAGCAGTACGCCGATGCCTATCAGAAGCTGTGGACAGAAATTGCGGTTGAGCCCTGCAATCCAGAGTCAGCCGTCAGTTGGGATGTGCGCATGCCGATTGTCTTCAATGACGCCGCGGCGCCCACGCCCACGCCGCTGCCCAAGGAGCCGACGCCCACTTCCACCCCATCTCCCACGGCCACTGCCACACCTACCAGCACGCCCACGAGTACTGTCGAGAGTGCCGTCCACATCAGTCGGATTGTCTACAACCCGCCCGGTGACGACCTTGCGGGTGAACTGGTTGAGTTGGCGAACGACGGCCAGGCCGCGGCGCAGCTTGAAGCGTGGACACTTTCGGATGCCGCCAAGACGCCAAATATCTACACTTTTCCTGCATTTGAACTTGCGCCGGGAAGCGCGGTGCGTGTC
>CAYJNV010000026.1:905-24035 GCA_964370975.1 uncultured Caldilineaceae bacterium
GGTGTGGACGCTCAAGGTGATCTCTTCTGGGGGCGGGAGCAGCCTGTGTGGAATAATGATGATGGCGACCGCGCGATGGTGCGCGATGGTGCGGGTGTAGTGGTGGCCGAATGCGCCTATGAACCGGCGACGGGCGAGGCGTTATGTCCGTAAAGAAGAGAGAGCGGGAACCGGACATGGGAGACCAGAGATCGACGGGCGAGGCGTTCGGTTTTCGGGACGCGCCGGCGGAGGAACCGGGACGGGTTATAACCTATCTCGCGGCCATCAGCGAGGCGCTGCGCGAGGAAATGGCGCGCGACCCAAGCGTGCTCGTTATGGGCGAAGATGTCGGTGGCGCATTCGGCGGCGCGTTCAAAGTGACCAAGGGACTTGCCGCGGAGTTCGGCAGTGCGCGCGTAAAGAACATGCCCCTGGCCGAACTGGGCTTCGTCTCGGCCGCGACGGGTATGGCGCTCATGGGGCTGCGCCCTGTCATCGAGATGCAGTTCGCCGATTTCATCTCCACGGCCTTCGACAGCATCGTTCAGTTCGCGGCCACCACGCACTACCGCTGGGGCGGCGCGGTGCCGTGGGTCATCCGTGCGCCATCAGACGGCGGGCTGCGCTCGGGCCCCTTCCACAGCCAGAATCCCGAGGCGTGGTTTGTGCATACACCCGGGCTCAAGGTGGTGGCCCCGGCCACCCCCGCCGACGCCAAGGGGTTGCTGCTGGCGGCGATTCGCGACAATAACCCGGTTATCTACTTCGAGAGCAAGCCGCTCTATCGGTCACTCAAGGGCTATGTGCCGATGGGCAACGTGATCGTGCCAATCGGCGTCGCGCGTATTGCCCGCAGCGGCAGCGACCTCAGCATCATCAGCTATGGCGCGATGGTGCATCAGGCGCTGGCCGCGGCAGATGCACTGGCCGCCGAGGGCATCGACGCCGAGGTGCTGGACCTGCGCACACTCAAGCCGCTGGACTGCGAGGCGCTATTGGCAACGGCGCGCAAGACGGGCAAGGTGCTGGTGGTGCACGCCGCCAATCGCCTTGCAGGAACCGGCGCGGAAGTGGCCGCGCTGATTGCCGAGGAAGCCTTTGAGTGGCTGGATGCGCCTGTGCGTCGCCTGGGCGGCCTCGACGTACCCGTGCCCTTCAGCCCGCCGCTGGAAGACGCCTACCGCCCCAACGCCGAGAAAATTGTCCAGGCGGCGCGCGAACTGGCGCGCTACTGAAGCGCGACCGCAGCGCGACCGCAGCGACAGTGGGCTATGACTATCTTGCCGTGCGTTGCGAACTGCTCAGCGGGAACCGGCGCAGGTTTGGCGACGCCCGCTGCGTATGCTAAAATCGCCGGTGGAGAGGTCGCATAGTCCGGCCGAGTGCGCTCGTCTCGAAAACGAGTAGGGCTTATCACCCTCGAGGGTTCAAATCCCTCCCTCTCCGCTCACGCAAGAGAGAAGATAATGCAGCGAGTCTTCCAGTTCCGGAAGACTCGCTGCATTTCTGCACTTGACGGCCCGCCACTTTGTGAGTAGACTCACCTCAGCGCTACAGGACGACGATGCTTCATCCGTCGCCTCGTGGTCATCGACGCCATCATCGCAGCCGCCGCAGCAGTTCACAGGGAGCCCGCCCGGGCTTGCCGCGCACTGCTGCAAGAAGGGAGTGTGGGACGTGAGCCCTCTCAAGTTCCTGTTCGCGGGACGCGCACCTGCGCTTCCCGCCAACGGGCCCTCCGCGCAGCCTTCCGCCCAATCCACCAGCCGTCCAGCGTCCGCCCAAGCGCAAAAACCTGTGCCACCGCCTGTAGCGATTGCGCGCCGCAATGCGCCGCCCGCGTGTCCCTATTGCCGTGCGCCGGTGGCCAAAATCCCCAAGTACAAAGCAATCTGCGACCGCTGCGGCAAGACCTACTACGCCCGCGTCCGCCCCGGCGAAAGCCACCCCGCACTGGTTACGGCGCGCCAGGTGGCCGCGCTTGACGAGAACCGCGCAACGCAACCACGCTGGCTGCGCCTGGCAACGGCTGCCGAGGCGCAAGAGGAGCGCAATTACAACTGGTTCTGGGCGCACTCGACGGCCGAGGCACAGTGGCGCAAACTCAGCCGCGCCATTGCGCAACACGCGCACGATGGCAACTGGCTTCTCTTTCGCAATGCGCGTTTTGAGATGGCCGAAATCCGGCGCAAGCAAGCGCGCCTGCGCGAAGCGCTCGATCTCTATCTCGAAGTCTGGTACTTCGACCTCAACGGGCCGCGCGACGCGTGGGGAGCATCGAGTACCCGCCGCATCTACGAGAGCGCACCCTTCAGCCCTGCCAAGGGCATCAGCACACCCGTGGTTGCGCGCTGGGTCAATCGCTTGGGCGTGCGTCTTGAACTCGATCGCCAGCAGTTGCAGGAGCGATTTGACGACGTGGCCGTGCGTGCATACCGCAGCCATGAATTGCCGCTGCCGCCCGCCGATGCCTGGCGCTCGCTAGCGCCCGAGATCGTTGTCTAGACGGGGAACGGAGTGTTGCAGGTAACCCGCGTAACCGGCGGACCGATAGTTGACGGCGCATGAGCGTGCTACAATGGCTCAGTCTCCATTTGCCTTCCCGGCGCACTGAAATGCGATTGGGGAGGTCACGCCAGCCACCATGCGAAGGAATGCTTCGGCCATGAGTTGCACCTCACCGTGCGCAGTCTTCGCCGCCGGCCTGGTGCACGTGCGCACCGCCGGACAGAGCCGACCGTCAATTCTTTTTGTACTTCTTCCTGTGGCCATGGCGATGCTGTTGGCCGGCTGCGGCGCTGCGGCAACGGTGCGCATCCCGACGGCCACACCCACGTCTGTTGAATTGATGCAGGTGACCTTGCCGGCGACGCCGACGCCGCTCGTCGTGCTTGCGCCGCCCACTGCGCCGCCTACACCCATGCCCAGCGCCACGCCGACGTCGGCACCCGAAGAGGGTGTCGTGGTCGAGGTCGTGACCGGTGATACGCTGCGCGTGCTCATTCAAGGTGATGAGCAATTGGTGCGCATGGTGGGTGTGCAGTCCCCTCCCCTTTCGGACGCATTGGGGCCGCTGGCCGTGGTGTCCACACAGGGAATGGTCCAGGGGCAACTTGTGCGCCTTGTGCGCGACATCACGAACCAGGACGGCAGCCGCCGCCTAATGCGCTACATCTACCGGCAAAGTGACGATCTCTTTGTGAATGCCGAGGTTGTGCGCCAGGGTTGGGGGCGGGCGATTGCTGGCGAGCCGGACACGGCGCAACAGCAGGTGCTCGAGGACGCAGAAACGCAGGCCGCTGCCGCAGCTGTGGGCATTTGGGTGGCAAAGCGGGGACCGGCGACGAATCAGGATGCCACTCTGTACGCGGGGCCGGGAGTTGATTTTGCCGTCGTGGCCAATTTGCCCACCAACACTGCGCTCCAGATCGACGCCGTCAGTCCCGACGGTCTCTGGTTTCGTGTGGCCGGCACGCAATGGATTCCCGATTTCTTTGTGGTGAACGCACCGCCGGCCACCTCGTTGCCGCTCGCGGCGGTGCCGACGCCCACACCTAACTGGACACCGACGCCCGTGCCTACGCCGCGTGAACCAACGCCCACGCCGACGCCTGTGCCCACCTTTGCCATCGGTGCAATCAAGATCATCCAGTTGGAGAGGCTCAACGAGTACTTTGTACTGCGCAACGACACCATAGGTGCGATTGCCCTTTTGGACTGGAAGTTGAAGTCGGAAAATGGTAGCGAAATCTGTTTCCTCAGCGGCGTCATCGGCCCGGGTGGGCTGGCGCGCTTCTGGTCAAAATCTGATGCGCCACCACCGGACTATTCGTGCAACCTCGAGTGGGAGATGTGGGCGGACCTCGATGACGACACCGCCATTCTTTTCGACCCATCGGGCAAGATCGTTGACACCAAGAAGAATCCTATCTACACACCGCCTGTTGGGGATTGATGCCCGCAGGGTGCGAACTTGCTGGATTGCTGACTCAAAATCATCGTCGCCATCATCGCTGAAACGAGTCTGATTGTGGAATCGATTTCTACGCTCCTGCGGCGGGCTCTTCTGCAGCCGCCGACTGCCCTTTTGGGCGCGACCGACGCGCCAAGCGCCGAACGTGCACCTGCAAGTGAACCGGATTCCAAATGGCTGGCGCGATTCCGCAGGAAGCAAGCCACGCGCGCCCTGCCCGCAGACCTGCCTGAGCGCGAACGGCTTCTCGACCTCTGGGCGCAGGGCAGCCAGTGGCTTCACTACCGCGACGGGCGTGCCGCCATGGCCGAGACGTTCCTGCGCAGCGGGCGCGGCGTGGAGGCGCTTGAGCAATTGCTTGAGGTCTGGTACATCGACCTGAATGGGCCACGCAACGCGCAGCCGCCCAGCGAGGCGCTGCTGCTCACCGAAGCGCCCCCCTTTGATGCGCGCCAGGGCGCGACGCGGGCACACGTGCGGCGACAGGTGCGTCATCTCATGGCGCAACTGCGCCTTGAGGTAGACGATATCCAGGCGCTCTACTTTGCAGCCACGACCACGACGCACCGTCGCCATGGACTGCCGCTCTCCCCTGCACAGGCGTGGCTGGCCGTGGCTGCGCAACTGCTGGAGTGACGGTGCGGGCCGCTTTTGTGGCATGTGCCATTCCATGCAATCATTGGGTGTAGTACGGATCGGATTCAGCGAAGGAGCAAAGCAATGGCGTTGACATTTGCGCCCGGAGAAATGGTTGCACTGCCTGAAATTCCGCTCGCGACGCAGGTCGTGCTGCCCACGCTGCAGAGTGCGGTGATTGTGGTGGACATGCAGAACGACTTCGTGAAGGCTGAGGGGCGGCTGGTTGTACCCGATGCGTTGCCTACCGTCCCGGCAATTGCGTCGCTGCTGGCACGCGCACGCGCCGCCAATGTGCACGTGGCTTACACGCAGGATACTCACTTTGAAGGGGACAAAGAGTGGGCCATTTGGCCCGCGCACTGCCGGCGCGGCACGTGGGGCTGGGAGATCATCGACGAACTGGCGCCTCAGGCCGCGGACCTGGTCGTGCAAAAGAGCCGCTATGATGGCTTCTATGATACAGCGCTCGACCATTATCTGAGTCGGGTTTGGGAAGTGAAGCACCTGGTGATAGTGGGCACAATTGCCAGCATCTGCGTGCTGCACACGGCAGCATCGGCGGGGCTGCGCTGGTTCCACGTCGTGACGCCAGCCGATGGCGTTTCGGCGCTGAATGACTTTGATCAGGCGCTGGCGCTGCGACAAATCTCGTGGCTTTATGCCGGGCAGGTGGTGCGCAACGGCGCAGAGATACAATTCGCATAGTCAGTTAGCCATGCGCAGAGGGTGACAGCGTGACGGAATAGATACAAATACAGGGCGACCCGCTGGGGTCGCCCTGTTATTTTCAACGTGGATTCTCGAGTGTCGAGACGTTGCGCACTCGCTTGCTATGCGATCTGTGGCTCCAGCAGGCCGTAGTTGCCGTCCTTGCGGCGGTAGATGACGTTGGCCACGCGGCTCTGCGGGTTGAAGAAGACAAAGAAGTCGTGGCCCAGCAGTTCCATCTGTTCGACCGCCTCCTCTTCGTCCATGGGCTGGATAACAAACTGCTTGCGGCGAATAATCTGGCCGGTGACTTCTTCCGGCTCGGTGTCGGCCGCGGCGACGGCGGCGGCCACCAATTCACTCTGCGCCGCAACCGAGGCGGTGGTCCGCCGGCGCTCGGTGGTGACACGACCTTTGAAGCGCTCAATCTGCCGCGAAATCTTGTCCACCGCTGCGTCAATCGAGGCAAAAATGTCGCTCGTGGTCTCCTCGGCACGTAGAATCTGCCCGTTCGACCACATGGTAATCTGCACCGTGTAGCGGTCAGCCGCCGACTTGGCGGCCATCTGGCTGATTTCGGTGCGCACCTCGTTCAAGTTGGGCAAATGGCGTTCGAGCCTTTGCACCTTCTTGGCGACATATTCCTCAATCCAATCGGTAATTTCGACATTGCGGCCATGAACAAGCACTTTCATGGTCAGGTCTCCTTTCTGCATGGGTCGGCAAATGGAGTCTGTGACAAGAGCGCCGCCGAATGCAGCGGTCGCTCGGAGCTACCGGTGTGGGTTCATATGCGCCGGGCGCGCGCGCGCAGCCGGCGCACTAGAGAACGCAGATGCAGATGCGAAAATGGGGTTGGTCGCGGCGAAGGGTTGTGCGCGTTGCAGGGCAAAGGCAGGCCGGGAGGCCAGTGGAATACTGGGTCGTTGGGGAGATCGACATGGGAGTGCACGGGGCATCCATGACCAAATTGTAGTCGCCCCGACGCGTGTTGTCAATCGGGGTTTATTGGCGCCTCGCCGGCCCCGCAGCACGCCGTGCAATGCCGGGTCGTCAGCACAAGTCAGTCCAGCGGGCTGTCAGCGTGGGGCGGCAGTAGGGGGCGGGCGAGCGTGAGTGCATAGACTGTCGTTGCACCGGCAACGCGTGCGGCCTGCGCACAGGCGCGCAATGTCGCGCCCGTAGTGTAGACGTCGTCAATGAGCAGCAGCCGCTTGCCGGCTACCGCGGCGTGCGCTGCAAAGCTGTCGTGCACGTTCACCTGGCGCTCCGCACGCGTCAAGCCGACTTGCGGGCGTGTGTCGCGATGGCGCTCAAGCCATCCACTCTCGAGCGGCAAGCCGGTAGCGTGGCAGAGATGTGCCGCCAGCAATTCGGACTGGTTGTAGCCGCGCGTGGCCAACCGCTCGGCATGGAGTGGTACGGGGACAACTGCGTCAAGCGTCAGCGGCTGCCAAACAGCGTCACCGAGAGCCGCCACCAGATAACGCCCAAGCGACGCGGCAAGCTGACGCTGGTAATCGTATTTGAGGGCGTGGATTGCCGCGCGCAGTGGCGGCGCATAGATGGCTGCCGCACGTGCCCTGGCCACCGGGTCATCAGCCAGCGCGCGACACGGCGCGCACAGGTTTGCACCCGCCTGGGGTTGGCCGCAGCGGGGGCAGTATGGATGCGGAATGGGAATGACAGCCTGGGCGCAGCGGTCACAGAAGAGTTGACCGGCGTGGCCACAGCCTACGCAGCGCGGGGGAAAGAGCAGATCGGCAACGGCATGAGCGGCGCGCCGCAGCGGTGTGGTCTTCATGGGAAGTCAGCACGCACGCAATGGCTGGGCGCCAGGTCAGGGGATGACCGGCCCGGCGGGGAACCAGGTCTGGAGCAGATCATTAATAAAGGTGCGCAAATCGTCGCCCAGGATCAGCAGTATCGCCAGCAGCACAATCGCAAGCAGGATAATGACCAGTGCGTATTCAACAAAGCTCTGCCCGCTGCGGTTGGATGGCAACCTGGACATGGACTACTCCTTTCGAGTCGACCGGCCGCACCTGTGCGCGTCCCGGAGACGAAGCAGCTTCGAGTATAGCCGCAGAGGCGCACGCGGGCCAAGCCGTCGGCCCCGCACAAGCGCTGTGCTATACTGAAACGGCATTCACGCACGACGCACTCTCCATCTGCCTCGCCGCAGCGAATGCTCCCCGTCGCCGGCCGCCGTGCGCGCCGCAAACAAGGATCCTCATCGTGACAGATATCGCGCGCCTCCATGATATGCAGACAATTGACACCTACTGGGAAAAGCTGCGCAGGCGCCTGCTGCAACTGCAGAAACTGCTTGCGGAGCCGGCGGAGGTGGTGGATGCACGCGCTGCGCTGAACGAGTCTGTTGCCTCTCTCCATGGCTGGCAGGGTAAGCAGATCGACGCCGAGCTTGCCGCCAAGGGACTTGAGCAGCGCATTGGCTCAACTGACGCCAAATTGATGGGCGGCAGCGTGCGTGACCCCAAGGAATTGCAGGCGCTGCAGGCGAGCGCTGAAGCGCTGCGTCGCCAGCTGATCGCGACCGAGGAAGCAGGCGTTGAGGCGCTATTGCATGTTGAGGAGCTTACCGAGCAGTGCGTAGCGCAGACCAAGGCGCTTGCGGCGCTCGAGGCCGCATGGCGCGCACGTCACGAAGAGCTTGTTGCTGAAGAGACGAAACTCAAACGCCAGGCTGTGCAGTTGAAGGGGCAGCGGGCGCGCCTGGTGGATGCGTTGTCAGCGGCGGAAGTGGCAACATACGAGGACTTGCGCAAACGCAAGTCGGGTGTCGCCGTCGCCACAATCGTCAACGGCCAGTGCTCGGCCTGCAACATGCGCATTCCTACGGGCGTCGCCAATGCCGTCAAGAACCACGCCACCGACGCCTATTGCACGAGCTGCGGGCGACTGCTCTTCGCATAATAATTGCTTGCACACTGCGCAGGTTAGACTGCATAGAGGGAAGAATACAAGCCGGGCGTCTCGCCGTCGCGAGATGCCCGGCCCTTCGTTTTGGCCTGGAGAACGGCTTCCCGCCGCAAGAGTGGGGGCAGGAACTACTTCGCTACGTGGCAGGGCGCGGGTGCGTTAGCGCGCCATGATCGGCAGTCGAATTGTGACAGGCCAGCGGTAGTTGACTGCTACAGTCTCTGCACGCATATCGCTGCCGTTGTGGTGATGCAGCAGCAAGATTCCCAGCGCATCCGAGGTCGCGTAGGGGACGAGGCTGAAGCCGATGGTGAGCTGCGTCGCGGGTTCATCGGTGAAGATGGGCGAGCCCACCTGGCCGCTCGTCAGATTCAGGCCGGGTGCAGCCATGTTGTAACGCACCACATCGACCGAATCACCGGCGACGGGAGAGTCAGCATTGAGCGGTGTTGAGTTGACGCGGAGGCTGAAGGCCGGGCGCGCCGCCGAAAGCCCCAGTTTACTCGCCGGCACAGAGAGCACCATGACGTTGCTGTTGAGCAGCGCGGTCTGCACGTCGCCCGGCGCAAGCATGTTGACCGGGTCACCGATTGCGCGTGTGCCGACTCCAAAGTTGTCGATGCCGGTCACGAAGGTGTCGGCACGTCTGCCGTAGCCATCAAGTGCAAAAGTTGTTGAGTTGTAGACGCGGTAATCGGAAACCTTGTCGTCGTTTGTGTCCACGTAGAAACTGAACTGCACTTCGTTGGGCGTGGCCCAGGGCGCATAGGTGACGATTCCGAAGAAGATGCGGGCGTCTGCCTTGTTGGCCACGGCCGGAAAGTCGCTGGCCACGCCCACATACATGATGTCGGCGGTGGTCGGCGTGGGCGGTTCCTGTGCCGCAGGCGCTTGGGGGCTGCGTGCGACCAGTTCGAGCACAGAGACGAGTGGTCGAGTCGTCGTAGGCGTTTGTGTGAAGGTAAGCGTTTCACCTGTGAGGCCGAGCACCTGAGTAGAAGCGTCGCTTGTGCCGAAGTCCAACTGCGGCCGCGCGGCGCGCATCTCAGCGACTGGTCGCGGCGCAGCGTAGACCGGCACCTTGAGCACCGGCACGTCAGCGGTAATGCGCAAGTCAAATATACCACCGCTGCTGGTCGGATCGGCGGGCGTACTGTCGCTCGAAGCGTCGGGCTGCGCGTGCAGCACGAGCGCCCCGCCTGCCAGCAGCGCCATGTCGCTGGGCGAAAGCACCAGCGTACCCGAAATTGCCAGTGTGCCCTGTGCGCTGTCTGTGCGCACACCCAACGTATACGCGTCCGAGGCACTGACGACACCAGGCGCACCCCTGCGCAGCGTGTAGGTTGTCGGCGGGACGTCCAGGGCGGAGACGGGCGGGAGCAGATAGGAGAGCGTGCGGCTGTTCACATCCAGCACAAAATGCGCGCGCACGTCCTGCGCTCCCTCCACCGGAAGCGGCGTACTGAAAGTAGATGGGGTAGGCCATAACCAGATCAGACCGCTCTCTTCGCTCTGCCAGGCAGTCAGATTGGCGTCGGCCGCATTGGCAGGTACGCTGCGGTTGTTGCGCATCGCCGCCGCATTGGCCTCAAAACGCACCGGCAGAACTGTCGTGCCATTGGCCTGCACTGTCACTGTTGGTGGTGCGACGATGTCGACACCGTCCAAATCTTTCGATGGCACATAGGTCAGGTTGAAGTGCTGAACCGTTGCGCCCAGGTTGCGCACGCGCAGATTGTGGACGGCGCTGAAGGTTCCCAGCACGTTGGGTGCTCCAAACGAGAGGTTGACGACGCCTGGATCATCGCCATTGAGGGCTACGACCATACTCGTCGCGGCTGCGGTCAGGTCTATGCGACCGGCGCCAATGCGTGCCGGCGTGGCAGGTTCTTCCGACGCGATCGTAACCGCCTGAATGACCGGCATGGCGGTATTCATGAGCAGCGCTTTGAGCTCGTCGACGCGCCAGGTGGGGTGGAACTGGCGCAGGAGCGCCATGGCGCCGGCTACATGCGGTGCGGCCATCGATGTGCCGCTGAGTGACAGTGCGCCGTAACCTGTGCCGCTGTGCGCCGAGGTGACATTTTCGCCCGGCGCGGCGAGATCCGGCTTGAGCGTGCCATCGCGCCGCGGCCCGCGCGAGGAGAAGGCGGCAAGCGTGTCACTTACGGGTGCGTCTAGGCCGCCGTAGGAGCGATTGGCTGTCGTCGCCGCGACACTGATGGCATAGCTGGCCGAGCCGGGGCTGCCCGCCACGTAGAGTACGTCGCCGCTGTTGCCCGCCGAGGCCACGACGATTATCCCAAGTTGCGCCGCACGGTCGGCGGCGATGCTAGTGCTGTCATCGCTGTCGCCAAAGGGCGAGCCAAGCGAGAGGTTGATGACGTCAAGATGGTCGCTGAAATCGCCGTCCTGATTGGGGTCCACGGACCACTCGATTGCCAGATCAACGATCAGTGAACTACCGGCGCAGCCAAAGACCTTGAGCGCGATCAGGTCGGCCTCGGGTGCAACGCCGGGGCCGATGCGCATGGACGCGACGGGTGTCAAGCCGTCAAATGGGCCGAGATAGGTTGCCCCGGTTGTCGTTACGCCATAGCCGGCTGCTGTGCCGGCAACGTGTGTTCCATGGCCGTAG
The DNA here is from genome assembly GCA_964370975.1 of uncultured Caldilineaceae bacterium. GTDB lineage: Bacteria > Chloroflexota > Anaerolineae > Caldilineales > Caldilineaceae > UBA5069. The sequence continues at coordinate 11,789 of CAYJNV010000026.1, forward strand.
CAATCCATCGGGTCGAGGTCGGGCCTGGGAATTGGTTGGAACGCGCCCGATCCAGGGCTGGCGTTGTAGTCGTCGCCCACGAAGTCGAAGCCATCCACCACCTTGACGCTGGGAAACGCATCAATATCGTCAATGCGGGTCGTGTCGTTGCGTTCGTAGCCCTTGCCCGATCCGCCGAAGTCGGTGTGGATGTAATCGATGCCGGTGTCGATGATGCCGATGCGTATCTCTTTGCCTGTGAGGGGAAAGCCTGCGCCACCGCCCCACAGCCCTGGCGCGCCCAGGAAGGGTACGCTGATGCTGTTGTCGGCTTGCTTTGCGAGCAGGGGCCGCACGGCGCGCACGCCCGGCAGCGCAGCCAGTTCGTTCACCCCATCGGCCGGCGCCATGACGCCAATCGCGTTGTACACGCGCTGTGCACGGTAGAGCGTGACGACCCCCATCTCCGCAAGCGCCGCACTGAGAACCAACTGCTCGCTCTCAACGAGCGCAAGCTGCGCCTGCGCGGCAGCGGTAGCCTGGGTGACGGCCGCAGCACTTGCCCCGGCCGCACCGACTCCGTCTGGGGACGCCTGCTCAAGTAGCGCCAGATAGGCCTCCCCCGCAGAGGGTGCTTCGAGTTCGAGCAACAGACTGATCATTGGCACGGTGTCGCCGGCCTGCGCCTGGGCGCGTGGCACGGGCAGCATCGTTGCCAGTAGTACAATCAGCAGGGTGAGAATCGGCACGGCCTTGCGCGGTTGACGGATCACGGGGTCTCTCCTGAAATATGTTTGGGGCGATTATACCAGAGAAAAGGTGCGTGTTCGGCAGGGAAGACTACCAGTGGGCTCCGGAAGCGGCTGGAGCGTTTTGACCAGAGCGCCGCTGACCTGTAGAATCGCGTCGAGTGCGCGTGCAATCAGCCAAGTTTCAGGTGCCGCGATTCGCCGCTGCCGCGATTCGCCGCTGCGGCAGCGCGTAGGCACGCCACTGCCACGCCGGTGCGCGTGCGTCCCCCTCCACACCCAATTACGGAGATCGAGATGAAGCACATCTACCTCAGTTGGTTTGACCTTGAAGAGCTTGTGACAAATCTCATCTTCAAACTCAACACACCCTACGACGCACTGGTTGTGATTACGCGTGGCGGCATCATTCCCGGCGGCATGATTGCCGAGGCATTGAAGATGAAGGATGTACTGACCGCCGCCGTTCTCTTTCCAGATGACCCCAGCCAGCGCAACAAGCTGAGTTGGCCGCGCTTCCAACAATTTCCTGCCGACCCGCTCATCGACGGCAAGAAGATTCTGATCGTCGACAACCTCTGGTTCCAGGGGCGCACAATCATGGCCGTCAAGGGGCGGATTGAGGCGGCGGGCGGTTATCCCGAGCTCGCGGTCATCCACTGGAAGAAGGACAGCAGCCTCTTCCCCGATGCCGAACCAGATTACTATGTCGAGACGACCGAAGATTTCATCCACTATCCCTGGCAGCGCATTGATGATTCGGACTACCGCGTGCCAGCGCAGCCGGTCGCGCCGCTCTCTTAGCATTGACCTATTCACAAGAAAGCTGGAACCATGCCGAAGAGCACCGGGCCGAGAGGCGCCAAGCCTGCCAGTGCGGAGAGTGGTGCACCTTTCCCGCCCGCCACGGAACGCATCGGCGAAATTGTGCGCCGGCTGTACGAGACCTACCCGGATGCGGCCTGCGAGCTTGACCACCGCAGCGCTTTCGAGCTGCTTGTGGCGACAATTCTTTCGGCGCAATGCACCGATGCGCGCGTGAACATGGTGACGCCCGTGCTCTTCGCGCGCTTTCCCACGCCGGACGCACTGGCCGGAGCCGACCGAGGCGAGGTCGAAGAGATCATCAAGTCCACCGGCTTTTTTCACAACAAGGCCAAGAGCATTCAGGAAGCGTCCGTGCGCATTGTGAGCGTCTACGGCGGCGAAGTACCGCGCACCATGGCCGAATTGCTCACGCTGCCGGGCGTGGCGCGCAAGACGGCAAACGTGGTGCTGGGCGTGGCCTACCATGTCGCCGAAGGCGTCGTGGTCGATACCCACGTCAAGCGGCTGAGCGAACGGCTGAGGCTGACGAGCCAGAGCGACCCTGTGAAGATCGAACAGGATCTCATGACGCTGGTGCCGCAGGATACCTGGGTGGACTTCTCGCATCTGCTCATCTTCCATGGACGACGCTGCTGCGATGCAAAGAGACCCAATTGCGCCGCCTGTTCCATCCGCGCATTGTGTCCGTCGGCATTGCCAATTTGAGTCCTCGTGCCACTTCATTTGATACCCATTCCGCCTCGGGTGCACACCAGCGTCTGGCGTGAGAGGAGCCGTACGTGCCGTCTCCAGTGCCTGCGGGCTACACGCGTGGCCCCGTGTTGTTTATCGGTGCGACCTCAAACAGCATCGCCGGTGAAAGACTGCTGCAGCGCTTCTGGAATGAAGCGGGTGCATACGGTTCGCGCTTGCTTGTCCTGGGGGTTGGCGTCGAAGGCCAGCGCGCCGCCGCAGGTGCCGCCGCGCTCTTTGAGGCCTGGGAGAGCGAGTCCGTAGCGCTCGTGGCGCTGGAGACGCGGGCCGAAGCGCTTGCGTTGGACGCATCTGCGCGCATGGAACAGGCCACAGGCGTATTGCTCGCAGGCGACGACGCACTGCAACTCGCCGCCATGTTGGGCGGGACGCCACCTGCACAGGTGCTGCGTCGCATAAACGCCCGCAGCAAGGTCGTTTGCGCATTGGGCGGCGGGGCATCCATCCTCTGCCAACACATGCTTGCAAGCGCACCGCCGTTGCCAGACACCGGCCAGCCGCCATGTGCAACGCCGCTGCTGCACAGAAGTCTCGTCCACTTTGCACCGGGCATTGGGTTGCTCAATCGCATGGTAATTGACACGTCTCCCGCTGGTGCTGCAATCTCGCTGCCTCGCCTGCTCACCGCCGTTGCGCACAACCCCTTTGTGATTGGCGTGGGGATCGACAGCGACACCGGCGTGGTGGTTTACCCGAATGCAGTCATGGAGGTCTTTGGCACGGGAGCGGCGCTGGTGGTGGACGGCGCTCAGGTGCTCCATGCCGACCTGCACAACGGCGAACCAGGGAAGGCGGCCTGCTTGTTTGGTGCAACTGTGCACGTGCTTTCCGCAGGCTGTACCTTTAACTATGACACGCACATTGCGACCGCAGTTGGCGATGCCGACGCGGCGCTCCGCGAGGTTGTGAGCAAATCTGCCTACTAAACTGCGAACAGCCTAAGGCTGCTCCCTCGCGTCAAGGTGCTTTGTCTCGCTGAGGCAAGCGAAGCTCTAGTATCCGGCAAGTCTCGCAATGATACTGCGCCAGAGCGAGCGCGGTGCGGCTGTGTGTGCGAGCCCGGACTGGGAATTGTTCAGCCCAGCCCGGACCTGCGGCACTGCGCTTGCGTGCTGACCAAATCCAGGTGCAGTCGCACCAGGCCGCGCCCACTGCAAAGGGCGTGCGTCTGCCAGCAGCAGCGTTGTGGCATGCTCGAGGTCCTTGGGGCCGATCCACGCCGCCTGAAAGCGCAGCGTCTGGCCCGCCGCTGTCAAGACGAAATCGCCCTTGCCCTCGAGACGTTCGGCGCCGCTGTCGTTGATCCCCGTTGCGTAGCGCGCCTCTTCGCGGCTGGCCACCGCGCCCACCAGGCGTACGGGAAAACTCGCCTTGACCACGCTCCCAATCAGTTCGGCGGTAGGCTTTTGCGCGCAGGCGATGAGGTGAATGCCCGCGTCGCGCCCACCTTCGCACAGGCGCGACAACAACGCCTCAATCTTGTCGCCGCCGGTCTGGGTGAGGTCGGCCAATTCATCGATCGCGACGACCAGTGTGGGTGACGTGATCTGCGCCGCGCGCCGACGCTCAACCTCGCTCATGAGCCAGAGCAGGCAATCGCGCACATCTGCGGGCGTGGAGACAAGTTCGCCAAGCACGTGCGGCAGTCGCTGCAACGGCGCAAAGCCGCGAGCCTTGGGATCGATGAGTACAATCTGCATCTCAGTGGGACGGTTGAAGACCGCGAGCGATGTGAGCATGGTGCGCGCCAGCGCTGTCTTGCCGGCGCCGGTCATGCCGGCAATGAGCACATTGCCCACCTCGGCGGCAGGCAGGCGCAGGAGGAGCGGCGCGCCGTCACCGTCGCTGCCAAGCAGCGCGGCAAGAGGCGGCGCCTGATCAAGCCTGTCGCACAATGCCAATAGCTTCAGAGGCCGGGGCGGCTGGGACACCTCCACGAAAACACCTTCGGCGCTGCGACGCACGCGGGCGGCGCCGGCGCCGAGGGCAGCCGCGAACTCACCCGCCAGTTCCTGCACCGACGTCACGGGCACGTCGCCTTCGGCCATTAGCTCAAAGCGCAGCGCGTGCGGTGTCTCAACTGACCGTGCCACATGGCTGGGCACGCGGTGGCGCCTGAGAACTGCGTCGATTGTGGCGGCCTGCGTCTGCAGCGTGCGTCGGACGGTCATGGCTGATACCTTTTCTCTTGGCGCGTGGTGCGCCGCGAGGACAAAATCCAGCGGGTCAAGGTTCGGAAAACAGAACGGATGTTCTTATTCGAGTATAGCACTCTCGATAGACCAATGTCAATCGCGAGTTTCCCGTTTTCCCGCCCAACCCTGCGCCGATTGACACACCTGTTCGATTCTCCTATAATGCAAGCGGGCCACTCGAGGCCCCGTTTGCATTGCTTGCGGCGCGGCCAGCGGCTGCGCAGTCAGAGACTATGACACAGCACGATTCGTTCTCCATTCCCGAGCGCAGACGTCATCTGTTGCGCCTGGTCATTCAGGAGTATGTGCGCACGGCGCAGCCCGTGGGCAGTCAGTCGATCGCGCAGGTGGCGCAGTTGGGCGTTTCGCCCGCCACCATCCGCAATGACCTGGCTGCACTCGAGGCAGACGGACTGTTGAGCCACCCGCACACAAGCGCTGGGCGCGTGCCCACGGAAGAAGGCTACCGCTACTTTGTCCATCACCTGATGATGGAGGAGGGGCCGACGCATGCCGAGCGCACGCGCATTCGCGGCGAGTTCAGCGTGGCGCGGCGCGACATGGAGCAGTGGTTGCATGTGAGTACGGCGGCACTTGCGCGCACATCGCAAAGCGCGGCACTGGCCACCGCGCCCCGGTCGGCGCGCAGCCGCTACAAGCACATGGAACTTGTCGCGATTCACGGCGTAAAGGTTCTGTTGGTGCTCGTGCTCAACGACGGCGCCGTGCACCAGCAGTTGCTCGACCTGGACCAGCCCGTAGAGCAGAGCGAGTTGAGCCAGACGAGCAATGCGCTCAACGATCTGCTCGCCGCGCTGGACACAACGGCGGTGCGCAACCTGATGCCCACGCTGCCCCCCTTTGCGCGCCAGGTGGCCATGCTTGTTGTGGAGATCATGCAGCGCATCGAGAGCGAAACGAGCGGGCAGATTTACCGAGACGGCCTTGCCCAGGTGCTTGAAGCGCCCGAGTTTGCGGAGGGCGAGGACGTGCGCCGCATTGTCCAGGTGCTTGAGCAGCGTTCGCTGCTGGAGCAGATCATCGGCCAGGTTGGCGGGCTGATCGGAACCGGGGAGGACACCGTACGCGTTGTAATCGCGGGCGATGGTCGCGTGCCCGAACTGCGCCAGATCAGCCTTGTGCTCGGCCGCTACGGCGCGGGCGACCAGGCCACGGGCCTGCTGGGCATCGTGGGGCCCATGCGCATGGCGTATGATCGAAGCGTAGGCGCCGTCCGCTTTGTAGCCGGTTTGATGAGCGAAATCGTGGATGAGACCTATGGCCGCAGCGCCGCTATCGCCGAGCCTGTTATTCACCCGTATTCCGGAAGTGAGCCGAACTAGATGACGAAGCACAAAGTGAATGAACAGAATGGCGCCGGCGATAATGCGCCGCAGCCAGTCGCCGACGACAACATCATGGCCGAAGCAACCGCGGCCGGCCCCGGTGATGCACCGGAAATCGTGGCAGCGGAATTTGACGACGCCTCCGGCGCGTTGCCGGCGCAGGCCACGCCTGAGCAGGTAATTGCGCAGATGCAGGCCGAGCTTGACAGCGAACGTGCCCGCAACGCCGAGCTTTACGACAAGTTCCAGCGCAGCGCTGCCGAGTTCCAGAACACGCGCCGTCGCCAGGAAAAGCAGACCGCCGAGGCGATCGAGCGCGCCAGCACCCTTGTCATCCGCAAACTGATTCCCGTACTGGATGACCTGGACCTTGCCTTTGATCGCGTCCCGGCTTCGCTGGGTGAGGATCAGGTCGCGTGGGTGGAAGGATTCCGTCAAATTCAACGTAAACTGCAGGGGATTCTCGAGGAAGAGGGCGTCAAGCAAATTCCCAGTGACGCTGCGTTTGACCCCAAGCACCACGAGGCGGTGAGCAGCGAGCCCAACGAGAGTGTGCCCAGCGGCCACATCATCGCTACGCTGCGCGTCGGGTACGAGCAGCGCGGCCATGTGTTGCGCCCGGCGCTTGTGCGCGTCTCCGCTTGAGTCACTTGTCTTTACATACCATTGCGCCAGGGCGTTGGACTGTGGGCATTCTCTTTGGGGAATGACGCGTGCGTGCGTAGCATTTGAATGGCCCGGCGCGTTCGTGCGGCGGCTAACGTACGGATGGTGAGTATGGCGGTCATCCAGAGCGCAAGCAGGCCCAATGCAGCGGCAGCGCAAAGAGGCATACGCCCCTTCGAACTGGCGCGCGACCTGCGCCCTGTTGCCGAACTGATCTCCGACGCGTTTGCGCTTGAACTGGACGAGCGCGGCGCAGCGGCGCTGCGCGAAATGCGCATGATGAGCCGCATAGGTGGGCTGCTCGGCGTCCTCAACATGGCGGGCAGTGACTTTAATGACTATTTTGGCGGCTACGTGTGGGTGGAGGATGGCAAGGTCGTCGGCAACATCACCGTCCAGCGCGCTGATAAGCACGGCACGCGCTGGCAGATTGCCAACGTCGCCATTGCCCGCGCATACCGGGGGCGCGGCCTCTCGCGCCGCCTCATGGAGCAGGCCATCCGCCATATTCGTGAGCAAGGCGGCAAGTGGGCTGTACTCCAGGTCTACGCCGAAAACTATGTGGCGCGCACTCTTTACAACCACATGGGCTTTGAGTCGCTGGGCGGCATCATGGAAATGCAGGCGGAGCGTGCACTGAAGACAGCAGCGCCTCCGTTAGGCAGTGGCCATGAGCCCTTCTCGGCTGGGCAATGGCAGCCCCTCTACGATTTGGCGAACTCCCAGTTGGGCGCGGGCGCGCAGTGGTGGCGCTCGCTGCGCCGCAGCGACTTTGAGTCTACCTTCGAGCAGCAAGCAGGCGAGTGGTTGTGGGGTCTCATTGGCAAGCAACGCGTCTACCGCCTCTGCTTTCGCGACGGAGCGCGCTTTGATGCGGCCATGGTGCTCACGGTGCAGCGCTGGCAGGGGCCGCACAAGCTGCAGCTTTGGGTGCGCCCCGAGTACTATGGCCGCAAGGAACAGCCTCTGATTCAGTGGGCGCTGCACACGTTGGCCGACTATCCCGCATGGCCGATCACGATCTCCGTCAGTACAGAGCACGAGGCCGCGCGCGACTTGCTGCTTCAGTCAGGCTTCAACGTGCAACGCACGCTGCTCACGCTGCGCTTGCCCGTCACGTCACTCTAGCGCGACGGTTCGCCATTCACCCTCATTTCAAACCCAACTCCCGAGGCGCACATGATTCGCTTCTTCGTACGCATGCTCATAAACGCGGTGGCTCTGTGGATTGCAGGGCAGGTTGTCGGCGCAACCATTCCCGTTGACGGTTTGAACGCGCCCATGGCCGAGGTAGCCGACCTGGTGGTGATTGCCCTCATCTTCGGCTTTCTCAATGCGCTGGTGCGTCCCATACTCGATGTCGTTACGTGCCCCGCGTATGTGCTTACGTTGGGACTCTTCACCTTCATCATGAACATGATCATTCTCTGGATCCTCCAGATGACGGGCACGGCATTGCTTGGCGCGGGTGTCATTGACTGGGGCGGCTGGTGGCAGATGTTCATTGCGGGCATCATCGTCTCACTGGTCAGCTTTGCGCTCAATCTGGCGCTGGGTACGCGCCAGCACGCGTCGGGGCGCCGTTAATCATGCGCTTTCGCTTTCTCCACGTTTCCGACGTCCACCTGGGCTTTCGCCAGTACAATGAGAGCTTTCGCGCGCACGACTTCGCCGAGGCCTTCAAGGAAGTCATCGCGCGCGCCATTGAGGAGCGGGTCGACTTTGTTCTCATTGCGGGAGACCTCTTCCACAAACGCGCAATTGATGCGCAAACGCTCGACCAGGCTTACCGCCGCCTTGAATTGCTCAAGCAGCGCGGCATTCCCTGCGTTGCCATTGAAGGCAACCACGAAATGGCCTACTACGGCGAGGAGGGGAGTTGGCTGGGCTTCCTGCGCGCGCGTGGGCTGATCACGCTGCTGCAGACAGATTTCAAGGAAGGCGTTGCCTCCTTCGGGGATGTGCACGCTGGGCGGGGCGGTTGGACCGATCCAATCCCCGGCGTGCGCGTATATGGACTAGGTTACAAGGGTGCGGGCGCGCCCGCCGCCGTGGAGATGTGTGCACTCGCGCTGGACGCGCTGCCGCCGGAAGCGACCACCGGCGTCGAGTTTAAGATCTTTGCTGCTCACACGGGCGTTCTGGGCGAATTGCCCGGTGACGCCCTCAGCCCCACGCTGCCCCAGTGGCTCTCGCTGCGCCCCTACATCGACTATGTGGCGCTTGGCCACATCCACAAACCCTTTTCCAAAGACGACTGGCTCTTCAATCCGGGCAGCCTGGAGACATGCGCATCAAACGAGTGGGGCTGGGAGAATCGCGCGGCGCTGCTTGTCGACGTGGACACAGCTCTGCCCGCAGGCGCCGAGCGCACACGCGTCACCCCAGTCAAGCCGCAGCGACGCCCCTTTGCGCGCTTTGCGCTGAAGACGGACCTGTACGCCAATCCGGAAGCACTTCTGGCAAAATGCACGGAGGATTTTGCCAGGCGGCGCGCGGACATGGTCGCGCCCACAGACGCCACCAAACCAATGGTCGATATCGTCCTGGATGGCGTGCTCACCTTCGAGCCGGCGCTGCTCAACGTGCAGGCCATTGAGGACGCGGCCCGCACCACGCTGGACGCGGCGCACGTGCAGGTCAAGAACTTCGCCGTGCCGCGTGGCGGCGTCGTCGTTGCCGCAGAGGGCAGGTCGCGCGAAGAGTTGGAGCGCGGCGTCTTCGAGCAATTGCTCGGTGGCTTGCCCCACTTTTCCGCCCAGCCTGTCGCATGGGCAGACGTCGCCGTTGCGCTGAAGAACATGGCAAACGTGCCTGAGCCCCCGGAGCGGATTGTGGACGAAATGGCGGCCATGATTAAGGCCATCGGCGCCCTCGATGTCATCGACCCCGGGCCAGCCGTCCAACCCTCCACAGACTAACCCATGCGCATCCTGAGCATTGAGCTTGAAAACATCAAGTCGTACGACTATGCGCGCGTCGAATTCACCGAGGGCGTCAATGCCATCGTGGGACACAACGGCGCGGGCAAGAGCACGCTTCTCGAGGCTGTGGGCTTCACGCTCTTTTCGAGTCTGGACTATGCCCAGGGCGCGTTTCTGCGCGAGGGGGCGAAGCAGGGCTCGGTGACGGTGGCCTTCGAGAGCAAGGCCGATGATCGCGTCTACGAGGTGGTGCGTCGTATTGGCGGCGCAGGTGTCAAACAGGTGGTGCATGATCCCGAACTGGGCACTTCCCCTGCTGAAGGCGGGCCTGACGTGGAGCGCTTCCTGCGCGTGCACATGGGGCTCCAGCCCAATGCCGACCTCGCGCGCATCTTCAGGGATGCCGTCGGCGTGCCCCAGGGGACGCTAACGGCTGCCTTTCAGCTCACTGCCGCCAACCGCAAGGCCGTATTCGACTCTCTCCTGCAGGTTGAGGAGTACAAGAACGCGTGGGAGCGGCTGCGCGAGCCGTTGAATGTGCTCGAAGATCGCAGCAGCCAGGTGGCGCAGGTGATTGCGCGTCTGGAGGGTATGCTGGAGGCGCTCCCTGCCTTGGCGGCGCGCGCCACCGCCAATTCGGCTGAACTCGCGACGACTGCCGCGGCGCTTGCCACGGCGCGCGACGGCCTTGGCCGGGTACAGGCGGAGCTGCTCGCGCAGGAAGAGAAGCGGGCCACGCTGCAGGCCGCTGAACAGGCGCGAGAAAGCGCGCGCACCGCGCTCGCGTCTGCACAAGCGGCTTTGCAGGTAGCACAGGTGCACCTGCAGGAGGCGCAGGACGCGCGCGCCATTGTCGCCGCCCACCAGCTCGGACACGATCTCTATCTTGACGCGCAGTGCGCCAGGGGAAAGCTGGATACGCGCCGGCAGGAGCGCGAGCGACTGCAGCTAGCGCGCAGCAACAGCGCGGCCGCGCTTTCGCTTGCCGATCAGCAGGCGCAGCAAGCCGCTGATGAACTGGAGCGCATCGACTCTGCCGAAGCCCGCGTAGTCGCGCTGGCCGCCGCGGCCGCGCACCAGGTGGCGCTTGAGGAACGGCGCGCAGTAGCCCAGGCGCAACAGGGTGAACTCAAAGGTGCGCAGAGCGCAGTGCAACAGGCTGAGCACAGCCTCGTTCAGGAGCAGAAGACACTCGATGCGATGCAGGCAGCGCTACAGGGCGTGGCTGCGGCGGAAGCGGCGCTTGACCGCACGGAGTTGGCTATCGCCAACGCCACGAAGCAGCGCGATGCGCTCAATGAAGTGCGCAACGCCAAACGCGCCGAAGGCCTTGCCTGCAAAACGCAGAACGAGAAACTCATGGAGGTGCATGGCGCGACCTGTCCCGTCTGCGCACGTGAGTTGACGCAGGCGCATCGCGAGGAGTTGCTGGCGCGCAACATCGCTGAGATGGACAGGCTACGCGTTGAACTGGGCGAGGCCAACGCCAATGTCGCCGCCCGGCAGGCCGAGATCGACGCGCTGGATGCGCAGCGGCGCAATCAGGAGGCGGCGCTGCACAAGCTGCCTTCTGCGCAGGCCGTGGCCGAACAGGCAGCGCGCGTCGCAGCTCTGCATGCCCAGCATGATGCCGCCCAGGCGCGCTGCAATGCGCTGGCGGCCGCACCAGAGACGCTGCGCGCAATCGAAGCCGAACTCGAGCAGATGGGCAACCCGCGCCAGCAAAGCGCAATCGCACGCGCCACGGCAGAGAAGCGTCCGATCGTCGAAAACACACAACAGCGCGCCATGGCCGCCGCCGCGACGGCCTCTGCCACACTGGCCGAACTTGATGGCACCCTTGCCGCGTATGCCGGTCTCGACGCAGAGCTTGCTGCGCTACAGCGCGCGCTTGAGGAAAACCTCGCCGCCTACCAATTCGTGCTTGCCAACAAGCAGAGTGCAGCCACGGTTGTGGCACGTGCTGCCGCCGTGAACGCTGCCGCCGAGCAGGGCGAACTATTGCAGGCCGCGCTGGCGCTGGCCGAGAGCGCAGTTACGGCGGCTGCGGGTGACTTTGACGCCCTCGCCTACGCGCACGCACAAGCCGAAAGCGCGCGTCTGCATGGCGCGGTGGGCAGCCTCTCCAGCACAGAGGCCATGCTTGCCAAGGAGGGCGCGTCGCTGGCGCGTGACATAGGTGTGTTGCGGGCCGAAGAGGCGAAACTCGTCAAAGCCCGGGCCGACCTGCACGCGTTGCAGGCGCAGTATAAGACGCTCAAGCAGCTGCGTGACGTGATCAAGCAGGCCGGGCCCTATGTGACGGCGCACATGATTCAGCAGGTCAGCATGAGCGCCGCGCAAATCTTTGGCGAACTGACGGGCGACTTTTCGCGCGTGCTGCGCTGGGGTGAGGATTACGCCGTTACGCTTGAGGTGGACGGCCGCAAACGTGAGTTCCAGTCGCTTTCGGGCGGCGAGCAGATGGTGGCTGCCCTGGCGGTGCGCCTCGCCCTGCTCAAGACAATCTCCGGCATCAGCGTTGCCTTCTTTGATGAGCCGACGGCCAATCTGGATGGCCAGCGCCGTGAAGCGTTGGCCGGGCAGATTGTCTCCTTCAAGGGGCTGCGGCAGCTCTTTGTGATCAGCCACGACGACACCTTCGAGTATGCAACAAGCAACACCATCCATCTGGCGCGTGTGAACGGCGTGAGCAAGGTGCTCGACGGTGGTGTGCGCGGGCTGGCCCGCACCGCAGAGGGTGAACAAGAGTAGCGTCGAGCAAAGACGCGCAGACGCAAATAGGATAAGCGACAAGAACTGACAAT
>CAYJNV010000027.1:0-15089 GCA_964370975.1 uncultured Caldilineaceae bacterium
TTCAGCGATATTGCTGCGCCGGCGGCCGGTCAGCCTGTGCAGCCTGTTGTTGAACCTGTGCAGCCGACACCCGTGCCCGCCAGCCCCGAAGTAACCGTGACTGAAATCGCCAACGTGCGCGGTGGCCCGGGCCTCACCTACAACATTCTGGGCGCGGCCAATCCCGGCCAGAAGTTCCCCGTCACGGGCAAGAGCCCCGACGGCCAGTGGTGGCAGATTACCTACAACGGCGCGCCGGCATGGCTTTTTGGCGAACTTGTGACGGCACAGAATGCTGAAGCTGTCGCAGTAGCGCAGAATATTCCGGCAGCGCCACCGCCGCCCACGGCGGCGCCGGTCGTCGCCGCGCCGCCGCCAACGGCTGCACCCGCGCCGGCGCCTGCTGAGCCTGCCCCCACACCGGCGCCCGCCAAATCGAACTACAAGTTCAACATCACTGCCGTCAGCAAGTGCGACCGGCAGCCTGCTGGCAACTGGTTTGAAGGCAAGACCTACGTTGGCGGCGTGCCGCAGAGCGGGTACAAGGTCGTCTTCAGCTATGCGCCCGACGCCGAGCCGATTACGGCGCCGGCAACTACCGGGCCGCACGAGGGCTATCCGGGATGGGATCAGGGCTACTACAGCCACATCATTCGCACCACCAATCCTATCGCGGGCAGTTGGTTCGTGTGGGTGGTGGATGACGCCGGACAGCGCATTTCCGAGATTGCAAGCTGGACGAGCACAGGCCCGGGCGAAGGCTGCAACCAGGCGGTGGTTGACTTCGACAGCCGCTGATCTGCCGGTGCAGCACTGCTTGCACTTCAAGTGGGGTAGACGGTTGGTGTGTTGAAACGTGCGCTGAGACAAACGCTTCTTCTGTGGGTCAGCCTGCTGCTATTGGGTGGGCTGGCCCTTTTGCTTGTACAGTTTGCGCCCATGCGCGCCTTCATGTGGCGGCAAACGGGCGAAGAGGTGCTCCTGGCACAGGTCAAGGGCATGAGCGACCGCGCCGGTGACCTGCTGCGTCCGCGCCTCAAACTCGATGCAGGGGCGGGTATTGCACATGTCGACGTCAGCCCCTTTGGCGTCAACACCTTCCTCGAGCAAGAGGCAGAGCCTGCCAAGGTGGATCGCGCGCTGGACATGGCTGCCGCCGCCGGCTACCACTGGATTCGCCAGGAGTTCGTGTGGGAGGACATCGAGATTCACGGTAAAGGCGACTTTGAGGATCGCCGCCATGAGCCCTATCGCTCGGCGTGGGCGAAGTACGACCGCATTGTCGAAGAGGCGGAGGCGCGCGGCCTCGAGCTGATCGTGCGCATCAGCAACCCACCCGAGTGGACGCGCGCCGCCCGCGACGGGCCGGGCACCTTTGCGCCCCCCGATGATGCGCAGGATTTTGCCGACTTTGTGGGCGCAGTGGTGGGTCGCTACAAGGGGCGCATCCACTTCTATCAGCTCTGGAACGAGCCGAATATTTACCCCGAATGGGGCAGCTACCCAATCAACCCCGAGGCGTATACGGCGTTGCTGCGTGCGGGCGCGACAGCGGCGCGCGCCGCTGACCCCAACGTGGTCATCATTGCCGGAGCGCTGGCGGCCACAATCAATCTTCAGCCTGCTGCCGACGCGCCCGCCAACAGCCTCAGTGATCTCATCTTCTTCCAGCGCATGTACGACGCCGGGGCAGCGCCCTGGTTCGATGTTGTGGCGGTGCAGGGCTATGGCCTGTGGAGCGGCCCCACCGACCGGCGCATGCAGCCGCGCGTGCTCAACATCAGCCACCACCTCTTCGTGCGCGACTTGATGGTGGCGAATGGCGACGCAGCCAAGCCGCTCTGGCTGGCGGAGATGAACTGGAACGCCGCGCCGGAGGATGTGCCCGCGCCCTACGGCCGCGTCACGCTTGAGCAGCAGGCGCGCTACCTGCCAATCGCCTACGAACGGGTGCGCACGGAATGGCCCTGGGTGGGCGTCGCGAATACGTGGTACCTTAAGCGCGCCACCGACGAGTGGGAGCAGGCGCGCAAACCCGAGGCCTACTTCCGCCTGCTGCTGCCCGACTTCACGCCGCTGCCCGTTTACGAGAGCATGAAGGCCTACACGGCGTCGCTGGAGGCTTCCGGTGAGTGAGGCGCGCGCGGACGTGGGGCCTCCTGCCCTTGACGAGGGTGTGACGACGACGCCAGACACCCGACGCCCGACGCCCAACACCCGCCTCTGGCTGCTGCCCCTGCTTGTACTGGCAGCAGCGCTGCGCTTCTACGCGATTGGTCGCTCCAGCTTCTGGAGCGACGAAGGCAACACGTGGGCGCTCATCCAGCGCAGCTTCGGGCAGATTGCGCGCGACGCCGCGGCGGACATCCACCCACCCGGCTACTACTGGCTGCTCAAGCTGTGGGCGGCTGTGTGGGGGTTTTCACCCGCTGCGTTGCGCAGTTTCTCAGCGCTCTGCGGCGTGCTGCTGGTGGCGTTGATCTTCGTGCTCGCGCAGCGTCTGGCCGGGCCGAACGCGCGGCTGCGCCTGCCTCTGCTGGCCGCACTTGTGGCAGCGTTGAATCCGTTCCAGGTTTACTACAGCCAGGAAGCGCGCATGTACATGCTCCTGGCGCTGGAGAGCGCGGCGCTCTTCTGGCTACTGCTGGCGCTGCTGGATGCGCAGCGGGCGGGCGCGCAGCCACGCCGCCTCAACGGCCTCGCGGCAGGGTATGCGCTGGTCGCCGCCGCCGGTTTGTGGACCCACTACAGCTTTCCCATTGTGCTGGCCGCGGCGGGGCTTGTATGGTTGATTGATTGGCTGCTGCATGCGCGGCACGCCGCCAATGGGACGCGCCATCTTGTGCGCGTTGTCCTGGCCAATGGGGTGGCGCTGCTCCTCTTTGCGCCGTGGCTGCCTACCGCCTGGCGACAGGTGTCGCAGTGGCCGCAGGGTGGCGAGGCCATCGGCGCGCTCGATGGGCTCGCGCTCACGCTGCGCACGCTGCTCTTTGGACCCATGCGCACGCTGCCCGAGCCCCTGTGGCCCTGGCTGGCGGCGGCGGGTGTGCTGCCGCTGCTGGGGATTGTGGGGCTGCGTAAGGCGCGCGCCGTTGTGCCGGTCACTCTCTGGCTGGGCGCGCCCGTGCTGCTGATGTTTGCACTGGGGCTCTTCAGTGACGCATTCCTCAAATTCCTGCTTGTGGCCTCGCCGGCATGGTGCCTGCTCGTGGCGGGCGCCGCAGAGATCGCCCCTGCACGCACGTATCGCATACGCGGCGTGCTTGCGCTGTTGATTGCGCTGGGCGCGGCTGCGGCGGCGCTCGCAGTGCTCCCCGGCTACTACAGAAGTCCCACGGCACGTGACAACTACAAGGGCATTGCCGCGTGGCTGGCCGCCGCGGCAAACCCGGCGACCGATCTCGTGGTTCTCGACGCGCCCGGCCAGGCCGATGTCTGGGCCGTGTACGATCCCGGCCTGCCCGTGTCTCCGCTGCCCGCGACGCGCCCTGCAGTGGCGGCCGCCACCGAGCTTGCGCTGGCTGCGGCGGTAGAGGGCAAGGAGAGTGTTTTCGCGCTCTTTTGGGCCACCGATGAGGCAGACCCTGATGGGGTTGTGGAAAACTGGCTCGACGCAAACCTCTATCCCGGTGCAGAAAGCTGGCAGGGCAATGTGCGGCTTGCGCAATACGTGCAGTCGCCTCCACTTGCGTGTAGTGACGCGAGTGGTGATTTGGGCGCTGTGGCCCTGACACGCGTGTGTACACCGGAGAGAGCAGCCACGGCCGGCGCGCCCTATGTCGTGGGCCTCGAATGGCTGGCCGGTGCGCCCGTTACGCAGACGCTCAACGCCAGCGTGCAGTTGCTGGATGCGCGCGACCAGGTTATAGCCCAGCACGATGGCCCGGCAGGCGGCGCGCGCCCAAGCACAGCCTGGTTGCCGGGCGAGGCAGTGGCCGACAACCACGCGCTGCTGATTCCCGACGGTACGCCGCCCGGCGTTTATCGCCTTGCGGCGGCGCTTTACGATGCAGCCACAGGCGCACGCCTGGCCGGCGCGCAAGGCGATGCGCTGGCGCTCGGTGATGTGGAAATCAACCGCTCGCCATCACCTCTTGCAGGCGCGCTCATTCCTATGCAGCAGCGCGTGGCGCGCAGCCTGGGCCCCGTGAAGCTGCTTGGCTACGACCAATACGCCAAAGGCTTCGCCCACGCGCCGCAAACGCCGCTTGTGCAGGGCGACCTGCTGCATGTGACGCTCTACTGGCAGGCGCCCGACCCGCTGCCCACCGACTGGCCCGCCGATGCCACCTTCAGGCTGCGCCTGGGCGGTGAGGAGGTCAGCGCGCCCCTGGCTGGCGGCAATTACCCGACCGCAACGTGGGCCCCCGGTGAGATCGTGCGCGCCGACTTCGACATCCCCTTTGACGGTACGGCGCAACGTGCCACACTTGAGTTGGGTGGTGAGAGTGTGCGGTTGAAGGCGGTGGAGGGGAAAGGGTGAAGGAGTTGACTGGTGGACTGGTGGACTGAAACTTGATGATTGATAATGAAGGCCTCCCTGGTAAACCAGAGAGGCCTCCTTTGTCATCAGGCCATCTTAATGCGCCGAGATAACTCTCGTCTGTGTCACGCCGGAGGCGTGACCTACGCCGCCATGCGCCGGGCCAGGTTGCCCCACTCCTCAAGCGAGAGCGTTTCGGCGCGGCGTGCGGGGTCGATGTCCAGCGCGCGAAGTATCTCCGTAACGTCGGCCTTGGGCAGCGCCATCCCCGCGCTCAGGCTGTTGGCAAGCTGTTTGCGCTTCTGCCCGAAGCCCGCCCGCACGACATCGAAGAACGCCTCTGCCGCAACATCATCGATGGCAGGCGCGGGCAGCACGTCCAGACGCATGACGGCGCTCTGCACGGTGGGACGCGGGTAGAACGCTTCGGCAGGTACGGTGAAGAGAATCTGCGGGCGTGCGTAGAATTGCACGCTGACGGCAAGGATGGACATGTCGCCGGGACGCGCGCATATGCGCTCGGCAACATCGCGTTGCACCATGAGCACCGCCAGCGTGGGTGCGACCTCCGCTTCGAGCAGATGGCGCAGGACGGGGCTGGTGATGTAGTAGGGCAGATTGGCGACCACCTTGTAGGGACCGCCGCCCGCCAGTGCGCCGGGGTCACTCTCGAGGATGTCGGCGCGTACGATGGTCAGATTGGTGAGCGCGCCCAGTTCGGCGTGGAGCAGCGCCACCATGGCGCGGTCAATTTCCACCGCCACCACATGGCGCGCACGCGCGGCCAGCCGTTCTGTGAGCATGCCGGGACCAGGGCCAATCTCGAGCACCGTGTCGGCGGACGTGAGGTCGGCCGCCGCCACAATGCGGTCCGCGATAGCGGGCTCGATCAGGAAATTCTGCCCAAGCGACTTGCGCGGGCTCAGCCCGTGGCGACGCAACCGTTCGAGCACCGAAGGGCCGTAGGCCCCCGCCACCGCCGCGTCCGCATCTGAAGCATCCAGCCTAGTCATCGTCATCCAGCCGCAAGACGGACATGAAGGCCTCCTGCGGAATTTCAACCGCACCGACCATCTTCATGCGCTTCTTGCCCGCCTTCTGCTTCTCCAGCAGCTTGCGCTTGCGCGAGATGTCGCCGCCATAGCATTTGGCCAGCACATCCTTGCGCATGGCCTGGACGTTGGCGCGGCTGATGACCTTGGTGCCCACCGCCGCCTGAATCGGCACGGTGAACATCTGGCGCGGGATGATCTCCTTCATCTTGCTCACCAGCCGCTGCCCCTTGTGGAAGGCTACGTCGCGATGCACGATGACGCTCAGCGCATCGACAGGCATGGCATTGACGAGGATGTCGAGCTTGACCATGTCCGAAATGCGATACTCGTCGATCGTGTAGTCCATGCTCGCATAGCCGCGCGTGCGCGCCTTGAGCTCGTTGTAGAAGTCCACAATAATCTCGCTGAGCGGGATGATGCAGACGATTTCGACGCGCTTGGTGTCGAGCCACGCCTGGTTCTTGAGTTCGCCGCGCCGCTTCGTCACCAAATCCAGCACGGCGCCGATGTGTTCGGCGGGGGTGAAGATGCGCAACTCGCACCAGGGCTCGGCAATTGACTCGATGTAGGTCGGGTCGGGCAGGTCGGCCGGGCTGTCAATGATTAGCAGTGAGCCGTCGGTCTTGTTGACATGGTATTCCACCGAGGGTGCGGTAAAGATGATGTCCATGTCATACTCACGCTCGAGCCGCTCCTGGACGATCTCCATGTGGAAGAGCCCCAGGAAGCCCAGGCGGAAGCCGAAGCCCAACGCCTGGCTCGTCTCGGGCTGGTAGGTGAGCGAAGCGTCATTGAGTTGCAGTTTTTCCAGCGCGTCGCGCAGCTGTGGATAGTCATCGGCGCTGCTGGGGTAGAGACCGGCAAAGACCATGGGCTTGAGGGGGTGGTAGCCAGGCAACGTCTCGGTGGCGGGATTGGCGGCCAACGTAATGGTGTCGCCCACGTCCAGATCCTGCACGGCCTTGAGGCCGGTGGCAATGTAGCCCACCTGGCCCGCGTGGAGCATAGGCACGGAGAGCATGGCAGGGGTGAGCACGCCGATTTCGAGAGGCTCCATTGTCTTCTGTGCCGTCATGGCCAGCAGCGTGGGCGTGCCTGTGATAATGCCGTCAACGACGCGCACGTAGGCAATCACACCCCGATACGAATCGTACTGGCAGTCGAAGACGAGAGCGCGCACGGGCGCGTCCAGGTTGCCGCTGGGCGGCGGCACGTCAGCGATCACGCGATCGAGCACTTCCTCCACATTGATGCCCGAACGGGCGCTAATGCGCACAATGTCCTCTGCGGGCACGGCCAGCAGATCCTCGATCTCCTGTGCCACGTCATCGGGCATGGCCGCGGGCAGGTCGATTTTGTTGATAATCGGGACAATGGTTAGATTCTGCTCAAGCGCCGAGAAGAGGTGCGCCATTGTTTGCGCCTGGATGCCCTGGGAGGCGTCCACCACGAGGATGGCCCCTTCGCACGCCTGCAACGCACGATTGACCTCGTAGCTGAAGTCAACGTGGCCGGGCGTGTCGATCAGGTTGATTTCGTACTCTGTGTCCGCGTGCTTGTAGATCATGCGCACGGCGCTGGCTTTGATGGTGACGCCCTTCTCGCGCTCGAGGTCCATCGAGTCGAGGAGTTGCTCCTTCATCTCGCGCAGGGTGACGGTCCCTGTCATCTGGATGAGACGGTCGGCCAGCGTGCTTTTGCCGTGGTCGATGTGGGCAATGATGGAGATATTGCGGATGTGTGCTAAATCCATTGGATGAAAGGTCTCGCTAACTGGCTCGTAGCGGCGGCTTCAGCCACCGTTGCTTACGACTCGACATATCGGTGCCAACGACGGCTGAAGCCGTCGCCACGAACGAGCATCAAGCCGCGACATTCAGCCTCTCGGCAAACCAGGCAATCGTCTGCTCCATGCCTTGCTCGAGGGCCACCTTGGGCTCCCAGCCCAGGAGCGTGCGCGCCTTGGTAATATCGGGCTTGCGCTGCTTGGGGTCGTCCACGGGCAGCGGCTCGAAAATCGCACCGGCAGGGTTCTGCGTGAGCCGGTTGATGACCTCGGCAAATTGGCCGATGGTCAACTCGGCCGGGTTGCCGATGTTGACCGGGTCGCTCTCGTCGCTTAACAGCAGGCGGTAGATGCCATCCACCAGGTCACTCACAAAGCAGAAGGAACGTGTCTGCTTGCCGTCACCGTAGACGGTGAGCGGCTCGCCGCGCAGCGCCTGGCCTACAAAATTGGGCACCACACGGCCATCGTCCAGGCGCATGCGTGGGCCGTAGGTGTTGAAGATGCGCACAATGCGCGTGTCGACACCGTGGGCGCGGTGGTATGCCATGGTCATCGCCTCGGCAAAGCGCTTGGCTTCGTCGTAGACGCCGCGCGGCCCGATCGGATTCACATTGCCCCAGTAGGTCTCGGGCTGGGGGTGCACAATTGGGTCACCGTAGACCTCGCTGGTTGAGGCCAGCAGCAGGCGCGCGCCTTTGGCCAGCGCAAGCCCCAGCGCGTTGTGGGTGCCCAGGCTCCCGACCTTGAGCGTCTGGATGGGCAACTCGAGGTAGTCCACCGGGCTGGCGGGACTGGCGAAGTGCAATATGGCATCCAACGACCCTTTAAGGTATATATACTGGGTCACGTCGTGTTCAATGAACTGGAAGCGCTTGTTGCCCGCCAGGTGGGCGATGTTGTCAGTCGAGCCGGTGATGAGATTGTCCATTGCGATCACATGATGGCCTTCGGCCAGAAGACGATCGCACAGATGACTGCCCAAAAAGCCGGCCCCGCCGGTGACGAGAATACGCATGTTGTCTGTTCCTTATACCTGGATTCTTTGCGGTGTCGTTCATCAATGATCATTGATCATTGATCATAGATCATTTCTGGAGCATTCCCATACTCGCCCATGTACGCAACCCTTGCACTTGGCCCGCTCAGCCTGCCCACGGGCCCGATCTTTGCCATGCTGGCCGCCGTGTTAGCGCTTGAAGTCGCGGGCCGCGCCGGCCATCGCTTTGGCCTGCACGCCGACGACGTGTGGAATACCGGCTTGCTTGCGCTTGTAGCGGGACTGATTGTAGCCCGACTTTGGACGATAATCCAGTTCTGGCCTGTCTATCGAGACGAACCCTTGCTGATTGTGAGCTTGCGCCCGAGCGGCTTCGCCATTTGGCCGGGGGTTGTTGTCGCGCTTGTGGCTGCATTTGCGTGGATGGTCTACCGTTCGCTGGACCCGATGCGCGTAGGCGCGGCCCTTTCGCTTGGCCTGGTCGCGGGCGGCGCGGTGGTCAACGTCTCGCTCTTTCTGACGGGTGCGGTCGTTGGAACCCCAAGCAGCGCACCCTGGGCCATGCGCTACTTCTCCGAAGTGGTGCACCCAGTGGGTCTCTACCGTGCGCTGGGGCTGGCCATCCTGCTCGTACTACTCCTGGTGACGGCTGACGCGCGCCGCCCTGGGCGCACAATCTGGCTGGCGTTGCTGGGCTATGCGCTTGTGCATTTGGTGTGTGACGCCTTTGTGAGCGACGCAACGCTGCTGGGCCCCTTCCATCGGAGCCAGGTGCTGGCGTTGATCGTAGCTGTTGGTGCGGCGCTGGCCCTGGCGCGCGAAGCCGCTGCACACCGCGCGGCAACCGGTGGATCGGCCACAGCGCCACACGATGTGCCGACTCCATCCACTGACCCATCTCCTTCCTGATTGGCATCTATCCTCATGACGGTTGCTTCTTCCTCAACGCCTGCTGCTCCCGCGCCCTCACGCACGAGTCGGCCCTGGCTTTTCGCGCTTCTGCTCGGGCTGATTACGCTCTTGGCCGGCGGCGGCAACCTCATGTGGGTGCGCACCAATGTGGTGTTGGTAGGTCGCGACGCCACCGCCTACTTTGGCAAGGCACTTGAGCTATACGCGCTCCTGAGCAAACTCAATCCCCAAACGCTCTTTCAGGCCGTCACGAGCGACGACTATCGTGCGCCGGCGATCTACCTGGCCGCGCAACCCTTCATGAGCCTCTTTGGCCCTAGCGCCGACGGCGCGCAGATGCTCAATGTGCTGCTGGGGGCAGCTATTGTCCCGCTGACCTACATGCTGGCACGCCAGGTTGCGACGGCGTGGACTTCGCTCTTCGCCGCACTCCTGGTGGCGCTGCTGCCGATGATCGCGGCGATGGGGCGCCTCTTCTATACAGAGGCGTTGCTTACGGTCGCCGTTACCGTCTGCCTGATTGCTCTTTATCGCTGCCACGGCTTTGCGCGACGCGACTGGGCACTCGTGTGGGGCGTCAGCCTGGGCGTGGGCATGCTGACGAAGTGGACGCTGCCCCTCTACATTGGCTTGCCAACGCTGTGGGTGCTCTTTGGCGCACGCCGCGAACTGCGTGCCGGCGGCGTGCGCTTGCGCTGGCGCAGCGTGCTGATAGCGCTGGCTGTGGCTTTGGGCTTTGTTCTGCTCTGGTATTGGCCCAACCGCGCGGCGCTTGCCAACTTTGTGCTGGGTGGATGGATCTTTTGGGCGTGGCTCGTCACCGCTTTCATGGCAACGTATGTCATGCTTGAGGGGCGCGGGCCGCTGCCGCACTTTGCGGCGGCGCTGCTCCTGGCCGCGTGGATCGCCAGCCTCTGGTACCTGCCCTACGTCAACATTGTCAACAAGATGCTTGCTTACGAAGAATCGTATGGCAGCGCCTATCAGGGCATCTTCGCGCTCAACACCTATACGCGCTACTTCAACTACTTTGTCAACGAGCACCTGGGACGGCTGGCTACATGGATCATCGCGCCGATTGTGCTTTTTCCGTGGCTGCGGGAACTTGTACGCAGACTCCGCAAGCATCGTAGCGATGGCCGCCTGTGGCGGAACACGACGCTGCTCTGGCTTAGCCTGCTTTTGACGTATGTCGGGCTGGCACTGTTGGCACAGGCCAACGCACGCAACCTTGTGGCCGTCCTGCCCGCCCTCTGCGTTTTGGCCGCGCTGGCTCTGGCGGATTATCGCCCGCCGCTGCGCAATTTACTGGGGACAGTCGTCGTAGGTGTGCTCTTGACGCAATGGCTTGTGCTGACTGTTGACCGCTTTGCGCCGCTCTATGCCATGCGTTCGCTGTGGGCAGGCAGCTATGCCAGCCCGCCTGCCTTTGGCCCCACAGATCCGGCATATGCAATTGGCCCGCAAATTCTGAAGGAACTGGCTGCTCACGGCCCGGATCGGCAGGAGGTGGGCATGCTGGTCAATTCCAACTGGCTCCACCGCGGCAGCCTGCGCAATACCGTGCGCGAGGAAAACCTGCCGGTGCAGATTCGCGACCTCACCGAGGCGGACGCGACCTGGACACGCCTCATTACCAGCCCCTGGCTGCTTGCCAAGGATGGCGAAAACCGTGATGTGGAACCGGAGGGAAAGGCGCTCATTGCCCGCATCGCCACCGATCCACTGTTCGCGCGCCTGTTTGCGCCGGAACGTGTGTGGGAGGTTCCCACGGGCGATCGTGTGACGCTCTATCGGCGCAGCGCCGGCCCCGATTTTGCCGCCGAACCCGCGGGGGCCACCGAGCAGGCGGCCGCTGCGGTCGATTTAGTGCACAACGGCTGGTCGGAGCACGCCACGCTTGTCTACACCGGGCTGGACCGTGCGGCATGGATATCGCGCGCCGATCCGCCGGCAGAGCGTAGCGTTCTCGCATTTGACGCCGCCGGCTTGTCTGTAGACGCGCTGGCACCGCTCACGGGCACGCTCTTTGTGGTGCTGGAGCCGGACATGGGCAAAGCCGTGCGACGCCTGGATGCGGAGGCCTACAGGGTGGCGGATGCGGGGGGCGACTTTGTATGGGTCTCCGTCTACGGCAAACCCGACCGTCCGCTTGAACCGGTGGCTGTCGAGGCCGCGTGGCGAGGTCACATGCTGGAGGCGCTGCAAACCTTGGTCACACTCCGGCCGGGCGAGGTGATTCCGCTGGATGTGCGCTTTGCGGGGAGCACGGGTGACCTCAAGTGGTCCGTGCGGTTGGTGGCTGGCGACGGCATTATTGTAGCGGCCAGCGACCGCGTACTTGCACCCAGCGACCGTTTTGGGCTGCTGATTCCGCCGGCAACAGCGCCCGGCGTCTATGCTCTCGTCGCGGTGGCCTATGACCCGGCCACGCTCGCGCCCATTCCGGCCGATGACGGCCGCGATACCGTGCGCCTGACCGAGATTTCGGTGCAGCCATAAGCCACAAGGTTTGCGGGTGGACCATAGATAGCGTCTGATGAATGCCTTATCCGGCGCTAACTGTGGTCAACCCGCAAAACTTGTACGGCTGTCTCATTCCCCAGTCACAACAAGCAGCAAGCCCGACGCGATCGTCACCGTCACCTCGGCGGACTGGGCCTCGTTGCTGATGCCGCGCGTGCTGCCAAGCGTCAGCGTTGCGTTCTCCAGCGGGTAGGCCAGCCCGGTGTAGTGGATGCCCGTCACCTCGGCGCTGAGCGGAAGCGTACTCATTGTCGCGCCCGGCTGCGTGTGCAATGTGGCCGTGGTGGGTCCGCGCAGCAGCACGGCCTCCTGTGCGCCATCCACCAGACGCAAGGGAACGGGCCACGGGCGCTGCGCGAGGATAAGCACATTAGCCAGCGCCTGATCCAGGCGCCCTCCGGTTGCGCCCACGAGCACCACTTCGTCGGCAGGGGGCGCGCCGTCGGGGCCGCCGCGCATCGCGCATTCGATGGCCAGTTCAAGGTCGGTCTGGTCCTTGTGCACGGGGTGGCGCTCGATGGGCACGTTGGCGGCCGTGAGTTGCGCGAGCGTGGCCGGATCAATGCTGTCGAGGTCACCCACGACGAGGTCGGGCATGCGCCCCAATGCGAGGATGTGACGCGTGCCGCCATCTGCGCCAATCAGTCTGTCGTCGGCGCGCAGCATGGCGAGCACGCGCTGCGGCTGTTTCAGCATTCCGTTGATGAAGATGACTGCGCGCATGGGAAGTTGCCGGGTGGGGGAGCAAAGGGATGACAATGGATCAATGATCAATGATCATTTGTGAAGGTCTATTCTCGCTACACAAACGCCTGCCACGCAAAGATGCTTACCATTGCCACGGTAATCAGCACTTCGACGAGGGCGGCGAGCGCCATGCTGCCGAGATAGGCCTTCATGGCGCGCAGAGCCGCCTCGTTGCTGCGCGTGGCACTGTATTCCACAACAAAGGCGCCGGTCAGCGCGCCCAGGATGGCACCCACCAGTGAACCGATGATGGGCACAATGCCGCTAAGCAGCAGGCCACCCACAATGCCGCCCACAATCGCGCCGCCGATTGCGCGCCAACTCGCTCCGGACTTGCGACCGATCATCATCGTCAGCAGAAAATCACTGGCCCACGCCAGCAGCGCCAGCAGCAGGAGCAGCGTGAGCGTCGGCCAGCCAACGCGCACAAAGCCATCGCCCCAGGCCCACAGCAGCGCGCCGAGCCAGATGATGATGGGGCCAGGGAGCAGCGGCACCACGGCGCCGATGAGCCCAAGAATGATGAGCAGATAGCCCGCAATGGATATCGCGGAGAGGTCAATGTTCGCCATGGTCAGTTCGCGCTTTCAGATGAGGGCGCCGTTGACACCGCATTGAACAGTCGTGAGGACTGTCCCTGTCAGTCTATGGCCCGTCAGTATCAAGGTATGCCTGGTCGTCGCGTACAACCAGTTCGAGCAGCGGATCGACGCCGAAAATTGGCGGTGCGTCGATGCCCACCTCGGCGTATAGCGCCGCCGGGACGCTGATGTCCGCCGTAAAGATACGCCCGCATGCGCCGCGCGCCGGCACCTTGAGCAGCCCTGCCTTGGGCAGCGCCAGCGTAAGTGTAGCTGCGGCGCGAATGTGGGGCGTGTAGCAGCGACCATCTTCGGCATCCACACCGCTGGGCACGTCAAGGCTGAGGATGGGGGCTGCGCTGCTGTTGGCGAGCTGAATGAGCTCACGCGCCTTGCCGCGCGGGTCGCCGCGCAGGCGAAAACCGATCACGGCGTCGATCACCAGGTCGGCGGGGGGGAGTTCCCACCCCTCTTCGGCCCAGGAGAGGGCGGCGCCCATGGCCTGGAGCGCAGCCAGTTGGTGCGCGGGTGCGCCCTCAAAGTGCTCGGGTGCAAAGGCCAGAATCACCTGCACCCAGGCCCCCCAGTTGATGAGATGGCGCGCGCCGGCCAGCCCGCCGCCGCCGTTGTTGCCGCGCCCGGCCAGCACCACAATCGAACGGTCGGCTACGCTGCCATCGAGCATGCGTTTGGCCAGCAGTGCGAGCGCGCGGCCTCCATTCTCCATGGTTTGGAGCGGGTCAATGTGGTAATTGGCAAGCAGCAGCCGATCCACCTCCTTCATCTGTTCGGGGGTGAGAGCGGGCACGGGCAGGCTGGTTTCGTCTGCAGTCATGGCATCCAATCAAACGTGGCGGTGCGTAGACGTTCGTGTCTTGTCGGCACAAGGCGGAATGAGAATGGGCCTGTCGGTGTAGCGGAAGGCCTCCCGGCCTTCATGGTGGCACTCGCGCCACGCAGGCAGGGAGGCCTTCCGCTACGCAGCGCGCGGTGTTATGTTGCCGTTCCCGCTATATACGTCCAAAGGCCTTCTCGAGTTCACCTGCGGAAAGCTGGATCATGGTCGGGCGGCCATGCGGGCAGGTGCGCGGCGAGGCGCATTCCTCAAGCTGGCGCACAAGCTCCTGCATTTCGATGTCGCTGAGCAACTGCCCCGCCTTGATCGCGGCGCGTTTGCAGACCATCTTGACAAGTTCGGCCTCGTATTGTTCGCCGGCGACGTTGCGCCCGGAACTGAGCGAGGTCACGATGTCGAGCAGCCCTGTGATTGGGTCATCGGCCGCAAGCAGGCCGGGCACGGCGCGCAACAGAAACGAATCGCCGCCGAATGGCTCGATTTCATAACCTACACTGCGCAGCGCATCCAGGTGATCGGCCACCATGCCGGCCAATTCGCTGCCTGCGTGCAGAGGTAGCGGCTGGAGCAGTTGCTGGCGCGCCGCCTCGCCCTCCACCAGGTTCCAGGTGCGGCGGTTCATGAAGTGTTCGTAGAGGACGCGCTCATGCGCAGCGTGCTGGTCAATCAGGAACATGCCCTGCGGCCCTTCGGCGACGATGTACATGGACCCCACCTGCCCCACCACGCGCAACGGCGGCAGCGTGGGCGGGCGCGGCGCATCACCAGTCTGGTAGCCTGAGGCGCCGGCTGGTGCGCTCTGCGGTGACGGCGGACGCATGGGCATCTCGAATGCCCGCTGCGGGCCTGCGCTGCCGATGGCGTCGCGCCGCTCCGCCCATGCGCCGGCGTTCCACGCAGGCGCGTCGCCAAAGCCATCGGCAGTGGGCGCGGGCTGCGCGCCATCCATGCCGGGCACATCCATGCGGCCGATGAGCGCCGCGCGCACGGCCTTTTGCACGGCGCTGAAGACGCGTCGCTCGTCAACAAAGCGCACCTGCAGCTTCTGCGGGTGCACATTGACATCCACGAGCGCGGGGTCCAACTCCACCAGGACAACGGCCAGAGGAAAGCGTCCCACGGGCAGCAGCGTGTGGAAGGCCTGCACCACGGCGTGGGTCAGGC
>CAYJNV010000027.1:15099-24032 GCA_964370975.1 uncultured Caldilineaceae bacterium
GCCGGTGACGCCCGGACGGACGTTCGTCGTGAACGCGGAGGTCTTCCACGGCGCGCCGGTTGACGAAGAGTTGTATCCCCGTGCGGTTGGCGCGTGTGAGCGAGGGCAGCCCCACATAGCCACTGACGCGCACACCGCCCGCCGAGGCCGCGTCGCCCGCGCCGGCATCCGCACCAAAATCAATTTCATCGGCGAGGGGCGCTTCAGGTGTTGCAGCGCCACCGACATCGGTCAGCGGCGCCATCTGGCGGACGTTCTCCTGTCCATAGAGCTGGATCAGTACGTCGCTCAGGCTGCCGCTGCCGCTGCTCTGAAAAACCGTCTTGCCGTCACCGATGAGGGTGAAGCGGCGCTCGGGGTAGGCGAGCGCGTAGCGCTGCACCACGGCGGCAATCTGCCCTGCCTCGCTGGGTGTGCTGCGCAGGAACTTCTGGCGTGCAGGCACATTGAAGAAGAGGTGTTCGATGGTGATGACCGTGCCCACGGGTGCGCCGGCGCGGCTCTGGGCAACGATGTCGCCCCCCTCGAGCCGCATCTGCGAGCCAAACTCCTCGCTGGCGTGGCGGGTGAGCAGCGTGCAGTGGCTGACGGCGGCAATCGAGTAGAGCGCCTCGCCGCGGAAGCCAAAGGTGCCGATGTGCTCGAGATCGGCGGCGCTGCGCAGTTTGGAGGTGGCGTGGCGGAGGAAGGCCAGCGGCGCTTCGATGGAGGGGATGCCCGTGCCGTTGTCGCCCACGCGCAGCAGCCGCAGCCCACCTTCGCGCATCTCTACGCGCACGTCGGTGGCTCCGGCATCCAGGCTGTTCTCAATCAACTCCTTGGCGGCGTTGGCGGGCCGCTCGACCACTTCGCCCGCAGCGATTTTAGCGGCAACATCTGGCGCGAGCATTCTGATGGGCATGCGCCGATTATAACATCATCGCCACGGGTCGCTCTATCGAAGCGAGGCCTTCTCACCGCTTGCGCTGCGCTGCCTGCTTGTTGCACACTACAGATGGCGCCGCCAAAGCACGGCCCCCGCGTAGCCGCAACCGAGATCCAATGGCAACAACCCCCAAGCCCGGCAAGTCATCCCTAATGCACCGCAACCCCGCCATGGTCTTCAGCCTGATTGCGCTTGCGCTGGTCGCGCTGATTGGTTTGGGGCTCTGGTATTGGCTCAGCATCAACCTCTACTGGCTGTGGCTGGTGGCGGTGAATGTCGCCTCCTTCGTCCTTTATCGCTTCGACAAGCGCCGCGCCGCCAGGCAAAACGGCAGGGCGCGCGTACCCGAGATGGTGCTGCTTGGCCTGATGTGGCTGGGCGGCGTCGTGGGCGCGGGCCTCGGCATGTATTTGCGACCCCGCCACAAGACGAAAAAGATGCGGTTTGTGCTTTCGCTGGTGATTGCCTCAATCATGCACGCCGGCCTGCTCATCTGGTGGCTCGCCTAAACTGACACCACAGTGAAACCGGCAGCAGCAACGTCTCAACGCAAAGATGCAAAGGGCGCAAAGAGTCGCAAAGGAAAGCCAGCATCTCTGCCGGAGTCGTCAGGATGGCGCCGTTCTTTGCGTTTATTTGCGCCCTTTGCATCTTTCCGTTGTGACGTTATTTTCATGTCGGTATAGCTATAGGGCTACTGCGCCGCGTCGCGGATGGCCTCCCGTCCCTCAACGAGCGCTCTGCGCACGAAGCAACGGGAAAAGAAACGGGCGAAGGCCAGAAGGTCTCCCGCTACAAATTACGGGGCGGCCTTCATTTCCGGCATAGGCCAAGTCCTCTTCCACCACTACATCAAGTTGGTGCTTCCCCATGGTGCTGCTCTATGTGGCCATCGCATTTTGCCTGGGGCTGATTGGCGCGGGCAATCTGCCGGGCGAGCCCTTTGGCTGTGGCTGGCCCTGGTGGATGTGGGTCGTGCCAGCAGCACTGCTGCCCTTCACGCCCTTTCTCAACCGCCTTGAGCGGCTGCCCCCGCCCGCCGTCTGGCCAACCAGCGCCGGTTTTGTCGCGCCGCGCCGCTACCCCTCATTTGCGCTTGCAGGCGCATGCGCGCTGGCACTGGCCGCGGGCTTGTTGCTCATGGCTGCCACACCACTGACCCCCTGCTGGAGCGCAGCCGACCTTGCCTGGTACAACCAGCCCGCCGCAGACGCATATGCGCAGGACGTGCCGTGGGTGACGGTGACGGGCGTTGTGGATGCGTATGTCTCTCAGGCTGGTGTGCGCAACCGCATATACGTGCGCGCAGCCACTGTGGACGCCGGCGCGGGCGAGCAGGCGGTGAGTGGTCGGTTGACCCTGCTCGCCGATGCCGCTGCAGGCCTTCAGTATGGCGCCCCCGTGCGCCTGCGCGGCGTGCTCAGCACCCCGCCCGACTTTCGCGATTTCTCCTACCGTACGTATCTGGCGCGTCATGGCGTGCACAGCCAAATGGCGCGTCCGCAGGTGCGCGTGCTTGATGGCGTGCCGCAGGGCAATCCTTTCTTGCGGGCGCTATATGCCGTGCGCGCACGGGGCGAGTTGCTCATCAACCGCGCCCTTGCTGAGCCCTATGCTGCGCTCGCCAACGGCATGCTGCTGGGCATCGAGTCCAACATCCCCGACGATGTGCGCGAGCGCTTCAATGACACGAGCGCGTCTCACGTGATCGTCATTTCCGGTAGTAACGTGGCTCTGATCACCGGTGTGCTGCTGGCGCTGAGCGCATGGTTTCTGGGCAAGCGCGCCGCGTGGGTGGCGGCGCTGGCGGGCATTGCCATCTACACGCTGTTGGTGGGCGCGGAGCCCGCTGTGCTGCGCGCCGCACTCATGGGCGTGCTGGTGGTGATAGCCGCAGCGCTGGGCCGCCAGAGTACGGCGCTGGTGAGCCTCGCTGCCGCCTGCCTGGTGATGGCTGCGTTCTCGCCGCACGTCCTTTGGGATGTGGGCTTTCAGATGAGCGCCGCGGCCACCGCAGGGCTTGTGCTTGTGGCCCCCCGCCTGCGCAGCACCTTCGCGGCAATGCAACCCGCCCAAAACGGCAGACCCGCGCGCGCAGATGGAAGCGCATTGCGTGGTGCATGGCGCCTGCTTGGCGACAGCCTTGCAGTGACGCTGGGTGCGTCGCTGGCCGTTCTTCCCCTCATCCTCTACCACTTTCATCGCCTCAGCCTGATTGGTGTGTTGACCAACCTGCTGATTGTGCCGGTGCAGCCCCTGATTCTCTTCGCAGGCTCGGCCGCACTGCTGATTGGGGTGATTGGCCTGTGGCCGCCCGCGCAACTGCTCTTTTGGGGGGCATGGCTGGGGCTGGCGTGGACGGTGGCGGTTGTCGATGTGACAGCGCAGGTGCGCTGGGCCAGCGTGGCCGTGGGGAATTATGGTTTGGTCGCGCTGCTGCTCTCCTACGCGGCGCTGGCCGCCTTCGTGTGGCAGACGCGCCGCGAGCACGCCCCGGACAATCGACGCGCGCCGTCGCGATGGATAGCGCTGCTGGGCTCACCCCGCACACTGGGCGCGATGGCGGCCCTCTGTGCCGTGGTTTGGCTGGGCGTGCGTGCACAGCCCGACGGCAAGCTGCACGTCCACCTGCTGCCCGTGGAGAAGGGTGTGGCGGTCTACATACAAACGCCTTCGGGTGCCCAGGCGCTGATCGACGGCGGCGGCGACGCAACGGCGATCCTCACCGAACTTGGCGGCGTGATGGGCTTTTGGGCGCGCGCGCTTGACCTCGTGGTGCTCTCCATGGCCGACAAGCGCGCAGCGGCTACGCAAACCACCCTGCCTGCGCGCCTGCGCGTGGCCGCGGCGCTCGGGCCGCCACCAACAGAGAGTGTGGCGGATGACGCCGTGGACGGCTGGGCGCGTGCGCTCGAGGGTGCGGGCGTCGGCGTGGCGCGTACGGCGGCAGGGGGATGGGTGGATTTGGGCGACGGCGTTTCGCTGTGGGCTCAGGCCGCGCCACCCACCGCGCGCGGGAAAGCGCGACCCCTCACCTGGCGATTGGAATATGGCGCCTTCAGCCTGCTGCTGCCGGGGGATGCCGCGCCCCATGGCCTGCCCGCCGATGCTCTAATCCTGCGCAGCGCGGCCGATGGTGAAAAGGGTTGGCTTGCCACCGCATCGCCAGCGCTGGCCATCGTCTATGGTGCAGCATCGCTTGTCGACGCAAGCAGCGCACCCGAACTCACACTGCGCTATCCCGCCAGCGACGGCCGCACGGAGATCTGGAGTGACGGTGTGACCTGGGGATGGAGATGATGCGGTTCAATAGTTCAAGGTTCAAGAGTTCAAGTTGCAACGTCGGCACCTTGAACTCTTGAACTCTTGAACTCTTGAACCTATTGTTGGCGTTGTCGCGCCGCCTCAAAGAGGACAATCGTGCCGGCCATGGCGGCGTTGAGGGATTCGACCGGTGCGCGCATGGGAATGCGGATGGCGGTGGCAGCCGCGCGTGCTTCGGCGCTGGGGCCCTCGGCTTCGCCGCCCACAATCAGCGCGGCGGGTTCGCGCCAGCGTACGGCGTCGTAGGTGAGCGCCGCTTCCATCTCAGCCACGTAGAGCGGCATCGCCGGCGGCAGCGCGCCGCGCAGGGCCTCCCAGGTGGCGAATTCGCGCAGCGGCAGGCGCATATGTGCGCCCATGGCGGCGCGCACAACCTTGCCGTTGAAGGCGTCCACAGTGCCGGGGCCAAAGAGCACAAACTCCACGCCCACGGCCTCGGCGGAGCGCAGGAGCGTGCCTGCATTGCCGGGGTCGCGCACGCCGTCGAGCACGAGCGCCAGCGTGGGCAGGGCGGGCAGCGGCAAGTCGGGCAGGGGCACGATGGCGGCAATGCCCTGTGGCGTCACCGTCTCGCTGAGCTCGGCAAAGACGGCCGGGGTGCAGCTCCACGTTTCGACGCCCGCTTGCTCCATGTCGCGCAGCAAGGCAAGGCCCGCGGCTGTCGCGCGCAAGGCCGCGGGGTCATGGAAGACAGTGAGCGGGCGCACACCGGCGGCCCATGCATCGGCGACAAGGCGCACGCCTTCGAGCAGGAGCGCGCGCCGGTCGAGGCGCTCGCGCCGCTGTTGCAGGCGCCGTGCCGCCTTGATGCGCGGGTTGTCTTTGCTGGCAATCTGGATTTCGGTCATGGCTTTATTGTATGCAATGGCGTGCGATTGCGCCCAAGTGTGTGGATGACGGCGCTGCTGGCGCCGCGCCCGCAGGTTGACAGTAACGCGCGGCCCCCTTCATGCGTCATCCATAGTGGACCGGCCATGTGCAAAAACGATTTGCACAGCGCACGCCCTTGAAGTATTCTTGCAGTGTGCCGGTTACCCGGCGCGACATAGTGCCTGGGTGAATCCAAAACATCACTGCCGCCTTCATTGCCGTTTGGAGCGAGAATCCAGCATGTATCCGATTTCCCGCCTGCACCGGGCGCGACGCGTTCGACGTTCCCTTCTCTCCGTTTCGTTAATCACCATTTTTGCCATGCTTGTTGCCGGCCTGGCCGGACTTGGCTCTGTGCAAACTGCACATGCCGACCATGACACGCGCCGTGTGGCGTTGGGTGAGACGATGGTTGACGTGGCGCTCGCGTACAACACCACGCCCGAGACGCTGCGCTGGCTCAATAACATGGGTCCCGACGAGTTGCTCTGGAACGGCATGACGATGAAGGTGCCTCCCGCCGACAACCTCGTCCTCTACACCGTGGCGAGCGGCGACACGCCCGCTTCAGTAGCGGGCGCGCACGGCATGGCGCTGGCGCAACTGGTCGACTACAACGACATTTCGCCCGTGCGCAGGTTGCATGCGGGCGACATACTTATGGTCAACGACCCGGCGGGCATCCGCCTTACCACTGAGTATCCGCACCACATGGTGCAGCCTGACGAGACGCTCGACAGCCTGGGCGAGCAGTATCGCGCCGATCCGGTCGTGATTGCCAAGGTGAATGGGCTGCGCAGCGGCGCCGAACCGGCTCCCGGCGCTGTGTTATTGATTCCGCCACTGGGCATGAGCCAGCGTTTAGGCCAGGCCCAGCGCGACGCCAACGGCTACCTCCAGATTCCCATCGAGGACTTCCCCACGCTGACCGAGAAGTGGGTGGATGTGGACTTGAGCCATCAGCGCGTGACAGCCTACGAGGGCACACGCCCAGTGGCCAGCTTCCTCATTTCGTCGGGCAAAGCGCGCACACCCACGGTGACCGGCGTCTTCCGCATCTGGGCAAAAATCTCCTCGCAGACGATGGAAGGGGGCAGCACCGCCGCGGGCGACTATTACAACCTGCCCGGTG
This sequence comes from uncultured Caldilineaceae bacterium, assembly GCA_964370975.1. Lineage (GTDB taxonomy): Bacteria > Chloroflexota > Anaerolineae > Caldilineales > Caldilineaceae > UBA5069. The sequence continues at coordinate 21,351 of CAYJNV010000027.1, forward strand.
TGCAATGGGTCTCCTACTTCTACAAGGATTATTCGTTTCACGGCACCTACTGGCACAACAACTTCGGCACGCCCATGAGCCACGGCTGCATCAACATGACCAATCGCGACGCCGGGTGGATCTACGACTGGATGGGGCCCGAAAATCCAGGGCGCGGCTGGTACCCCACGCCGCCCGACAGCAAGGGTACGCTGGTGGTGGTGCACCGCTAGCAGCGTTGGTGGACGGCGTGTTCTTGCGCACTGCCACAGACGCATGCAGACTCTGCAATTTCTCTTGCCACTGCAACTGGCCGCCGCTATAATGCAGGGGCACGCGCTGCGCCCGGCGCAATGGGCGCTCTCCATGCAAGTTGCCGTTCAAGCGCCGCCACTGTGCGGTCACCACGAAGGGAAAGGCCATGAGCAAGTCAGCGGGCTTTAGCGATTCGGTGCAACAGTACGCGCCGTGGCGTCGCGGCATTGCCTGGTGGGTGGTGCTGGTCCAGGGGCTGGTGCTCCTGGCCATTGGGGGCTATGCGCTGTGGGACAGAAACTCGGCCTCGCGCATCATCATTTTCGGTCTTGGCATCTATCTGCTTGCGATCGGCCTGGGTACGATTGTGCAGGCGATGCGCGGGCGCGGCTCGGGGCTTTCGGTCTTCGGTTTGCTGGCCGCAGGCGGCGGCCTTGTGGCCGGTTTGTCTGTATCGCTCCTCTATTTGATCAGTGACCCCAACGCGTTCGCGCCCGGATTCTTCACATTTGGCGTTGCGTTGATTACCATCGGCATCCTGACGCTTCTGGCAGGTTTTGTGGAGCGGCCTGAAGCGGGTATCGTTTGGTCGACAATTGTACGCGGCCTCGTGTGGATTGGGCTTGGCAGCTACCTGGTCTTTGCGATCGTCTCACAGGTCACCGAGCCGAAGATCGTCTCCTGGATTGCTATTGGCCTGCTGGTGCTGGGCGGCGTGCTCGCGCTTTATTCGATTCTGCTCAATCGCCAGCAAGCAGCCAGAGCGCCTACGGTCGACGAGACGCCCGCGCCAGGCATTTAGGCGGCTATCGTGGTGCCAGCCGGACTGACTCTCGCGCGCGTAGAAAAGTGCGCAACTCATTGTGGCATCACTCCAGGCTGAAGGCCGCGGGCACAGCGCGCCTCTGCGCACAGGCGTTGAGGCAGCAATCCTGCCCGATTCGAGCGGCTGGCCGGGCAACCGGCCTTCCTGATCCATGAGAAACCGATTTCCTGGATGGCCCCGGCGCCCCGTGGCACGCGCCTCGCGTGCACGGGCGCGCCGTCTTGTTTACAGATCGTTGGCAACGCTCAACGTGGGTGACGAGATCTCCGTCGAGCATGTCACGCTGCCCATTCCGCAGTTGCCCGCGGCGCTCGACGGCTACCGCGTTGTCCAGGTCAGCGACCTGCACCTTTATCCCTTCACCACCCTTGCCTTTATTACGCGGGCGCTTGAGATTGCGCAGGCGCTTGCGCCGGACCTGCTGGTGCTGACCGGCGATTTTGTGACGCATGAAGCAGCCGCGATAACCGAACTTAAGAGCGCGCTGGGACGGCTGAACGCACGCGATGGCGTCCACGCCACGCTCGGCAACCATGACCACTGGAGCAATCCTAATGTTGTGCGCGCCGGGCTGCGTGATGCAGGCGTCAACGTACTGCACAATCAGAGCATTCCACTGGGGGGTGGCGGCGCGCACCTGACTGGCCTCGACGACGGCTGGGTGGGGCGCGCCGATTTTGGCGCCGCACTCGAACAAGCCCCCGGCGACGGGCCGATTATTCTGCTCGTGCATGAGCCTGACCTGATCGACGTCTTTGCCCAAAACCCGCGCGTTGCGCTCCAGCTTTCGGGCCACACGCACGGTGGCCAGGTGCGCCTGCGTGAGCCGCGCCGTGCCTACACATTGCCTTTCCTGGGGCGCAAGTACGACATGGGACTTTACCGTGTGGCGGATGCGTGGCTTTACACCAATCGCGGGATCGGCACGGTGATTGCCCCGATTCGCGTCAACTGCCCGGCTGAAGTCACCGAGTTCACACTAACTGCCGAAGCGATCCCGGCCGCCTTCAGCACTGAGCCCCAGTTGATTGCGCCGCGTCGACCAACCGCACCTGGCACGCATGCACCCGCCTGAACCGCGATTGTTCGGTTCGCACAGCAGCCACCCGTAGGTCACCCCATGGCATGGCCCTCGATCTTCACACTCGTATATGCTGTTTATGCAGTCGGCGTAACGATCTTCTTGATCATGGATCGGCGCGGCCCGCAGTCAACCATTGCGTGGCTGCTCTTCATGCTCAGCTTCCCGCTCATCAGTCTGATCATCTACATCCTCGTCGGGCGCAGTTGGAAAGCGTTCAGTCGCGAGAACTACTACGTCCGCAAGGACATCGGCCGCCATGTCATTGCGCTGATGATGCGCGTGCTGCCGCCCCCGCGCGAGCCGCAGGCCGCGCTGCGCAGTGCGGACATACCAATCTACAACCGGCTGCTGCAGTTGGGGCTGCGCAACTCCTTCGCGATCATTACCAACAACAACCGCGTCGAAATTCTGCAGGATGCCGAGACGCTGTACCCGATTCTGCTGGAGGACCTGAAGCGCGCCACCCACTCCATCCATCTCGAATTCTTCTCGTGGGCGACGGATGAGGTGATGGATGCCTTTGACGCGGTGCTTGAGC
>CAYJNV010000028.1:0-20283 GCA_964370975.1 uncultured Caldilineaceae bacterium
CCACCGACTATCTGGTGACAGAGGCGGACTATGCGTTCTATCTGCGTCCGCAACTCAGCGTGCAGGTGTTCAACCTCGTACCAAGCGCCGATGATATGTGGCTCACCACACTGGCGCTGCGCGAGTGGATTGGCATAGCCACCTACCGGCTGCGCGGGTGGCTGTAGCGTGCCACATAGCGCCCGTCGCCCGGGTTGCCTACCCACGCTTCGTCACGCACAATCACCTTGCCGCGCAGCAAAACGGTGCGCGGCCATCCCTGCACCTGCATGCCTTCATAGGGCGTCCAGTCGGCCGCCTCGTGCAAGGTCTCCTGGCCGGGGCGACGGCTGAGCACCTTGCTGCGCGCCGGATCAAAGAGCACGATGTCGGCATCGTAGCCGGGGGTGAGCAGCCCCTTGTGCGCGAGCCGCATGCGTTGCGCCGGATTCGTGCAGCAAAGCTCGACCCAGCGCTGCAGCGAAATGCGCCCTGTGCGCACGCCGGCGTGGTGTATGAGTGCCAGGCGCGCCTCGATGCTGGGCACACCGCCGGGTATCTGCGTAAAGTCGCCTTGCGCTTTTTCGGCCAGCGTCCAAGGGCAGTGATCTGTGCTCACGACCTGGAGCGCATCGTCGCCCAGTGCGCGCCAAAGGACGTCCTGATCGGCCTCGCTGCGCAGCGGCGGCGCACAGATGAAGCGCGCGCCGTGCGGCCCGCCCAGATGCTCATCCGCCGTGAGCAGCAGATACTGTGGGCAGCTTTCGCCCCAGATGTCGACACCGCGTGCGCGTGCCGCCGCAATCGCGTCGACGGCGGCGGCGTTGCCCACGTGGAAGATGAGCAGCGGACAATTGGCCAGGTGCGCCAGTTCGGCGGCGCGCGCAATCGCGGTCGCCTCAAGGCGTGCCGGACGGGTGCGCTCGTGCTCGATCGGCGCTGTACGCCCGGCGGCCAACGCTTCGGCGCGCAACAGGTCCAGCACAGGGCCGGTTTCACTGTGCAGCACAGCGCCGCCGCCGGCCGCCGCCACGGCGCAGAGCGCGCGGTAGAGCGACGCGTCGTCGAGCATCATGCCGTCATATGCCTGATACATCTTGAAGGTGGCGCAGCCCGCTGCCAGCGCGGCGGGGACGTCTGCCAGCCGTTCTACATCGGCCCCGTGCCAGGTGGGGATGGTCATGTGCAGGCCGTAATCGACTGCCACCATGCCGTCGGCCTCGGCGCGGCGTGAGATAAGCGCATCCAGCAGCGGCTCGGCGGGGTTGGGCGTCACAAAGTCGATGAAGGTGGTTGTGCCGCCGCACGCTGCGGCGATACTGCCGGTGGCAAATGTGTCCGTGCTCACGCGGCCGGCCAGGGGCAACTGCATGTGTACATGCTCGTCCACGCCACCGGGAATGACATAGCAGCCGCCGGCGTCGATGCGCTCGCGCCCCTCCAGCCCGCCGCCGATGGCAGCGATCGTCTCGCCGTCGATGGCCACGTCGGCATCCACCAGCCCATCGGCGGTGATGATCTGCCCGCCGAGAATCACAAGGTCATGCATCGTCAACTCCCACTGTAACAGTCATGCGAGGCAGTGAGCGCTATTTCAAGGCACAAAGACACGCAGCAGTTGCGCGTCTGTCTCGGCCACGACCTGGTATTCTCCCATCTCGGCGGGTATCAGTACCCAGTCCACCGCCTCCAGCGTGACGGGCGCACCATCCCATTCGATGCGTGCGCGCCCTGCAAGCACGCCGAAAATGTCAAAAGTCATGCCGTCACTCTCGCTGAAGAATGCGCCGGCGGCAGGCATTGTCAGCCGCTCCGTCTGGAAATAGGGACAGATGGCGAGCACTTCGACGCGCAGTTTGTCCTCGTTGAGGACCACATTCGGCACGGCAGGCTTCGCTCCGACGATATCGAAATTGGTCACCGCCAGCGCCTTCTCCAGATGGAGCGGGCGGGGGCGGCCCCAATCATAAACGCGGTAGGTGGTGTCGCTGTTCTGCTGAATCTCGGCCACCACAATCCCCGGCCCCAGCGCGTGCATGGCGCCGGGCGGCACGAAGACAACGTCGCCCTTTTGCACGGCCATGCGGTGGAGCGGCTCTTCGGCGCGCCCGTCAGCAATTGCCTGAGCATAGTCCTCTTTGGTAATCGGCCGATTGAAGCCGAAGAGCAACTCGGCGCCCGGCTGCGCTTCGAGCACGACCCACATCTCGGTCTTGCCGGGTTCACCCTCATGTGCAAGCGCGTAGGCATCATCGGGGTGTACCTGCACGGAGAGCCAGGTGTTCGCATCCAGCAATTTGATGAGCAGCGGAAAGCGCCCGGCCTCTGCTGCGGCGGTGCAGCGCTCGCCCACCAGCGCTTCGCCCAGTTCGGCCACCAGGTCGTTCAGCGCGCGCCCTTGCCACATACCGTCGCGCACAGGGCTGGAGCCATTGGGGTGGGCGGCCACATCCCAGCTCTCGGCCACTATGCCTGCGGGCAGCGTACGCCCAAAGTGCTCGAGATTGCGCCCACCCCAGGGGTAATCCTTGAAGACAGGGCTAAAGGTGAGCGGATAGAGGCCCTGAGAATTTTCCATGATGGCTCGCTTTCATTTGTTGTGTGCGCCAGTGCGCTTTGCCGAATCCGCTACGAACCAGGCGCGATCTCATCGCTGAATCGACTGCGCAGGCGCTGCCAAAGGCTGGGTGGCTCCGGCTCGGGCGGCGCTTCGGGTGGAAACGGCGGCAGGTCCCACATCTTGCGCCAACCATAGCCACCCACCAACTTTACCGACGCAGTCACCGGCGCAGCCAGCACCGCGCCCAGTACGCCCGCCAGCGACGTACCCATAAGGACGACCACAATCACAACCACCGGGTGCAGATCGAGCGCATCGCCCACAAAGCGGGGAACGAGCACGGCGCCCTCGATTTGCTGCAGCGCAAACATGACGACCACAATCAACAGCGCGTACCACAGGGGCGACAATCCCAGCCAGTTGCTGTCCTGGAAGACCGCCACGGCCACGGCGGCAAGCGCCGAAATCACCGGGCCGAGCACGGGCAGAAACTCAAGCAGGCCGGCCAGGCCGCCCAATGCCAACGAGTTGTTGAGACCCACCGCCGTGAGCGCGACGGTGACCGCAAAGAACATGCTCAGCGCCAGCAATACCTGCCCGCGCAGATAGGCGCTCCAGATGGCAATGAACTTGCCGCTCAACCGCTCCAAATCGGCACGGTAGCCGGGCAGGGCGGCAAACTCGCCCAGCGAGCGCCCAAAGAGGGGTGTGTCACGCGAGAGGTAAATTGCCACAAACATGACGACAAAGAGCGTACTCAATACAGATATTGTGCCGCCAAGCAAATTGGCAGCCAGCGTGCCCCCCTGCGTGTAATTCAGACTCGACGCGAGCTGGCGAATGGCCGCCTCAATCGATTGGTCGGTGACACCGGCAAAGGGAACCAAACGGAATGATCCAAACTCGACCGTGAGCGAAGAGATGTTGCGCGTGAACCAATTGTAGGCTTCACTGACGGCGGTGGGCAGCGTCGTCGCCAATCTGTCGGCCTGGGAAAAAGCGACAAAGCCCACGCCGCCCAACAGCCCCAGCGCAAACACGATGAAGGAAAGATAGACGATGAGCACGGCGGTGCCACGCTGCGTTTTGAAGCGCCGCATGGTGAAGTTGACCAGCGGGTTGAGCAGGTAGGCGAGGATTGCGGCGAAGATCAGCGGCTGCACCAGCGCGCGAAAGCGCCAGAGCAGAATGGTTATGAAGACAATTGTCGTAGCCGCGACAACGCCCTTGATGACGTTGCTCCACGGCGGCGATTCGTGTACGGGCGGCTGCACCGGCTGCCAGTCCGCCCCGAGCACATGCACGCCGTCGGTCTCAGATTTCGTCTCGTCGCGCTCCACACGGCCTCCCCAGCAATCTACAGTTTCTTCAAACCGGCGATGGAAACAAGCAACTTCTTGATGCCAACGCCGGGGAATGCGACCGTCACCTCTTCGTCGCTGCGCGATACGGTGCTCTCGATGACCGTGCCAACGCCGAATTTGGGGTGCTCCACGCTGTCCATACGGCTGAACTTCGCCTTGGCGCCGCCGGTGGATGCCGCCGGGCGCGCTGACTTCTTGGCGCCGCCACTGGCACTCGCCCCTGGCGACCAGGCAACCGTGCGCCCGCTCCCCGATGCAGGCTTCTGCTCCCAGGAATAGGCATTGCGCGTGCTGCGCACGCTGCGATCCCACGTGGCGTCGTCGTCTTCGACGCCCCACTCGGTGGCGCGGCGCACACTCTCCTGCTGGCGGTGGCGCTTGTCCACCATGCCGGTGAGCAAATCATCGGGAATCTCGTCAAAGAAGCGGCTGGGCGACTGCACATTGGCGCTACCCCACAGGCTGCGCCGCATGGCATGCACGAGGTAGAGCCGACGCTTGGCGCGCGTAATGCCCACATAGGCCAGCCGCCGCTCCTCGGCCATGTCCTCCATGTCGCCGCTGTCGATGCTGCGCGCATGCGGCAGAATGCCCTCCTCCATGCCCACCAGAAAGACCACCGGATATTCCAGGCCCTTGGCCGTGTGCAACGTCAGCAAGGTGACCGCGCCTGCTTCATCGTCCAGTTGATCCGAGTCACTGACGAGGCTCACCTCCTCAAGGAAAAGCGAGAGAATGGTGGTCTCGGGACGGCTGTCGGTGAGGCCCGCTGTATAGCGCGCGGCCACGCCGCGCAGCTCCTTAAGATTCTCGATGCGATCATCCGCTTCGGAGGTGCCGTCGTTGAGTTCTGCCACATAACCCGTATCGTCGAGGATGCGGTCGAGCAGTTCGGCCACGCTGCCGAATTGGCGATCGTAGAGGTCGGCAGTCCAGGCTTCGACCATGCGCGTGAACTGGTTGAACTTGGCAAATGGCCCCTTTTTGAAGGGGTGTTCGGCGCGCGCCGCCGCAGAGAGCGGCTCGCTGCGCAACCCCGCCACCGTTTCGGCGCCGTAGTAGAGAATCTGCAGCGCCGTATACTCGCTCACGCCGATTTCGGCCGCCCACTGCTTGAGGTCGGCGTAGCCCTTGGCGCCAATGCCACGCGGCGGTACATTGATGATGCGGTCGAGCGCAACGCGATCGGGCGGGTTATTGACGAGACGCAGGAAGGCAAGCGCATCCTTGATTTCGCGCCGCTCGTAGAAGCGGGTGGCGCCGATCAACTTGTACTTGATCTGGCGGCGGACAAAGGCTTCTTCCAGCGCGCGGCTCTGCGCGTTGGTGCGGTACATGACGGCAAAGTCACCAGGGCCGGTGTGCCGATCGCGCATCGCCCGCTCAATCTCGTCGCACACATATGCCGCCTCCTCCGACTCGTTGTACGCTTCGTAGACGGTGACGGTCACGCCCTGGCCGTTGTCGGTGCGCAGCGACTTGGGCGTGCGGTTGCGGTTGTTGGAAATGACGGCGTTGGCTACGTCCAGAATGGACTGCGTGCTGCGGTAGTTTTGCTCAAGCAGAATGACACGAGCATCGGGGAAAGAATCGCGGAAGAGACCAACGTTGCGGTAGTCCGCGCCGCGAAATCGAAAAATGGATTGATCTTCGTCACCAACGCAGAAGAGGTTGCGCCTGCCTTCCGGCTTGCCGACAAGCGTGCTGATCAGGTCATACTGGGCGATGTTGGTATCCTGAAACTCGTCGACCAGCAGGTATTGCCACTTTTGCTGATACTTGCGCAGCACGTCGTCACGCTCGCGCAGCAACAGCACCGTGCGCATGAGCAGATCGTCGAAATCCATCGCGTTATTGACGTGCAGCGCTTCCTGATAACGGGCGTAGACGCGTGACCCAACTTCGTTGAAGTAGCTGCTCCTGTCCGCCAGCTCTGGTGTGAGCAGCTCGTTCTTCTGGCTGCTGATGTAGTTCTGCATCGCCGAGGGGCTGTGGCGCTTCTCGTCGATCCCCATTTCGGCAATCACCGAACGCAGCAGCGCCAGTTGGTCGGATGAGTCGTAGATGACCCAGTTGCGCTGAAAGCCGATGGCCTCTGTCTCCACGCGCAGCACGCGCGCGCAAATGCTGTGGAAGGTGCCAATCGAGAGCCCGCCAAGCCGGGGCGGTTCACCCGGACGCGGCGCGCCGAACTTGTCTTCGAAAATGCGTTCCACACGATCGCGCATTTCGCGCGCTGCCTTGTTGGTGAAGGTGACGGCGAGAATGTTCCACGGGGCCACGCCCGCCTGATCAATCAGGTAGGCAATGCGGCGGGTAAGGACGCGCGTCTTGCCCGAGCCGGGCCCCGCGAGCACAAGCACGGGGCCGTCCACTGCTTGCACAGCAGCGGCTTGCTGCGGGTTCAGCCCCGCAAGGGGATCCTGTACGCGTGGCGTTGATTTCGTCATAAGCCTCAGTCAGTAAAACAGTCAATATTTAGTGTGCCTGCCACAGTGCGCAACAGCGGTTACTCCCTGCTGTGGCTGCATTCCTGCGCTTCGAGCTGCGTCTCAGTCGTCGCCATGCAGCAGCCGCAGGTAGCTTTCGTAGCGCGGCACGGAAATTGCACCCGCCTCGACCGCCGCGCGCACGGCGCAGTCGGGTTCGTGATCATGCGTGCAGGCTGGGTAGCGGCAATCGTGCAGGAACGGAACCATCTCCACGAACGCGAACTGGAGGTTGGCCGGGTCCATGTCGTAAAGGCCCAGTTCACGGATGCCCGGCGTGTCGGCCACGTACGTCTCGGACGCACCGGCGTCACCCGCGGCTAGATTGTCCAGCGGCGGCAGCGGCAGCAAGTGCGAGGCCCGCGTTGTGTGCTTGCCCTTGCCCATGAACGCGCGTAATTCGCCCGTGTTTAGTTCCAGCGACGGGTGGAGTGCGTTGAGCAGGCTGCTCTTGCCCACGCCACTGGGGCCGGTGAAGACGGTGATGCGCCCGGCCAGCAGGTGGCGCAGTGCGTCCAGCCCCAGGCCGTCGTTGGCGCTGGCGTAGATGACCGGGTAGCCAATGCGCTCATACTCGTCAAAGATGGTGCGCGCGGCCTCAAGGCCCGTGAGGTCCACCTTGTTGACACAGAGCACGGCGGGCAGTTCGTTCGCCTCGGCCACAACCAGAAAGCGGTCGACCATGCGCAGGTGCGGCTCGGGCTGGGCAGCGGAAAAGACCACGAGCACCTGGTCGGGGTTGGCCAGAATCACAAGCTCTGAGGCAACCGGCGCCGAGGGGTCCTGGCGCGAGAGTACGCTCTGGCGCTCATCGATGTGCTCGATGAGCCCCCCCTTCTCACCAATGGGCGATACCCAGACGCGATCGCCCACAGCGACGAGCGTGCCCCAGGTGCGCTCCTGCCGCAGCCGTCCGCGCACTTCGCAGAGGCGCTCCCGGTGGCCTTCCGGCTCATGTGTGCGCACGTCGTAGTGGTGGCCGCGGGCGCGCATGACAACGCCGGGCAGGAGGTGCTCGGCCAGGCGCTTGGGCCGCGCCTTGTGCCCCATGCGTCGCTCGTCCACTTCCAGATCGTCGTACGACCGGTTTTTCTGCCGGTTTGCCAAAAGCGCCGCCCCCAACTACCTCGCGCGCAGGCGCGGTGTACGCAACGATATTCGAACACGGATGAATCAGTGCACCTATTTTAGCCCATTTGCGCCAAATTGACCGTCTGACAACAGGTGGCCGCCCCGAGCGCAATGCAGATGGGCGGCAGCGCGACAGCAATCTCAACACCGAACATGGCGAGCAATGTACGTAGGTCGGCCAAAGGCAGCCCCATGACACACGCAAAGCAGCCCTCGATCGAGGCGACAGGGCGAAAGACCGGGTGCTGAATCGCATACGCGCCCGCCTTGTCAAAGGGATCGCCCGTAGCAATATAGTCATCAATCTCGTCATTGGTATAGAGACGCATCGTCACCACTGTGTCGTGCACCAGTGTATGCTGGAGGCTGCTGCCGCTCTCAAGCACACTGACCGCGGAGACCACGTGGTGGTCGCGCCCGCGCAGCGCGGTAAGCATGGTCCGGGCTTCGGCGGCGCTCACGGGTTTGCCCATGAGCACGTCGTCCAGCGCCACCACCGTGTCGGCGGCCACCACGAGCGCGGGCGCTTCCCTCAAGCGCGCAACGGCACGTGCCTTGGCCACTGCCAGCCTGTGCGCCAGAGCCGCCGGCAGTTCGCTAGGCAGCGGCGTCTCGTCAACGTCGGCGGCACACAAGGTAAAGTTCAGCCCCAGCGCCTTGAGAAACGCCTGGCGGCGTGGACTGGTGGATGCGAGTATGATGGAGTGGTTCGGCATGGGCTGCTCCTGCATGGACAGGCGGGTCTTGTGGGCGCTTGCGCGTTATAATGTGCTGCGCTATCCGACCGATTGTAGCGGAGATGTGCGTCCTTGCGAAGATGCAGCGCGCCAAAACAAGTGGAGCGCATTGCCAATTGCCCAGCGAAGAGAGTCTGCATGACGGCTGAACCATTGAATACCATGCGCGACCGCAGCGCGCTGCACGTGGGGCCCGTCCGCATGGCCGTCATTGGTGCGGGCGGCATGGCGCGCCACCATCTGCGCATGTTGCTGGCAGCGCCCGAGAGTGTGCGCCGCCAGGTGCAGATTGTCGCGCTCTGTGAGCCATTGCACGAACAATATGCACTGGCCGCGGCGCACTTCGCCGAAGCGGGGCTGCCTGCCCCGCCCCACGTGCCGGATTTGCCAGCCCTGCTGCGCGACTTTGCGGGCGCGCTCGATGCCGTCTTCATCATTACACCGCACGTCTTGCATCACGATCAAGCCGCCGCATGCCTCGAGGCGGGGCTGGACGTGCTGCTTGAGAAACCCATGGTGATGAACGCCGCCGAAGCGCGCAGCCTCATCGCCATCCAGCGACGCACGCAGCGTCTGCTGGTGGTGGCCTTCAACGGCAGCCTCTCGCCGCAGATTCGCAAGGCCGCTGCGCTAATCCAGTCCAGGTCGCTGGGCGAACTGGTTTCCATCAGCGCCACCGTCTGGCAAAGCTGGCGGCAGAACACACACGGCACGTGGCGGCAGGACGCGCGCTTCAGCGGCGGTGGCTTCCTCTTTGACACTGGCGCGCACATGCTCAACACCGTCTGCGACGTGGCCTCGGCCCCGATTGTGGAAGTGGCGGCGCGCCTGGAGCCATGGGGCGCACCCGTGGACATCGCCGGCGCCGTGCTGGGGCGCATGCAGTCGGGTGCGCTCGTCACCATGCACGCATCGGGGCAAACTGCCCCCGTGGGCGGCCTGACGATTGGCTCGGAGGTGCGCGCCTTTTGCACACAGGGACAACTCCTCACCGGCGTATGGGGCGAGCGGCTGTTGGTGCAGCGCCCCGGCGAGACAAGCCTGCGCCCGCTTTCGGTTGCGAAGCGCGTGGGTGTGTGGGAGCAGTTTGTGCGCGTGCGGCGCGGGCGCATGCAAAACCCCAGCCCGCCCGAGGCCGGCCTGCGCATGGCGCTGCTGTGGGACGCCATCCAGCTTTCCAGCTCGCGCGCCGGCGCATGGGTGGATGTGGAACAGTGAGAGCCGCAAGCACGCATTCAGGCTACTGAAGGCGTCATTGCACACATGGCCCTGATGTGCCAAGAGCGCTTGCGTGTTACAATCGCGGGATGATGCCGCCCGTCCAAGCACACACGGCTGATGCCGCCACCATTGCCCACAATCTCGCCGCTGTGCGTGCGCGCATGGTCGCCGCCGCCGTACGCGCCGGGCGCGGCCCCGATGAGGTCACGCTGGTGGCGGTAAGCAAGACCCACCCGCTGGCTGCCATCTCGGCTGCGCTGGCAGCGGGCCAGCACGATTTTGGTGAGAATCGCCTGGAAGAGCTGTGGGAGAAGGCGCAGGCGGCGCGCGCAGAGGGGCTTGCCGACCTGCGCTGGCACCTCATCGGCCCCATCCAAAGCCGCAAGAGCAGCCAGGCGATTGGCCCCTTTGGCCCCTTTACGCTCATCCACGCGGTGGACCGCACCAGGATTGCCCAGCGCCTGAGCCGCGACGCAATCGCCGCTTCCTGCGTACTATCTGTACTGCTGGAGGTGAATGTCAGCGGCGAAGCCACCAAGCACGGCTTTGCGCCTGCTGATCTGCAACGCGACTTTGCCGCTCTCGCTGCACTGCCAGGCTTGCGTATTGACGGGCTGATGACCATGGCGCCACTTGTCGATGACCCGGAGGCGGCGCGCCCCGTCTTCCGCACGTTGCGGTTACTGCGCGATGAGTTAGCGCATGCGCACGGGCTGCCGCTGCCCCACCTTTCCATGGGCATGAGCGGCGACTTTGAAGTGGCCATCGAGGAAGGCGCGACCCTCGTGCGTGTGGGCAGCGCCATTTTTGGAGCGCGTGGCTGATGGACAGGAAACCGGCCCGGCGTAGAGGAAAAGAGGGGAATGCAGCCATGCAGGACAACGGGAAAGACACCGCGTCTGCGCAGGAGCACGCAGCGACCAAAAAGGCCGCACCGCTGGCGTCCCTATTGGCAGGGCGCAAGATTGCCTTCATCGGCAGCGGCGTGATGGGCGAGGCGATGATCAAGGGGCTTCTGGCGCAGAAGTTGACCACGCCCGATTTGATTGCCACCAGCGACCCCTGGCTTGAGCGCCTCGACTACATCCGCAGCACCTATGGCGTGCTGGCCACGGCCGACAATGTCGAAGCCGTGCGCGATGCCGAAGTTGTCATTCTTAGCATCAAGCCGCAATCGCTGCCCAAGGCCGGCGAGGAACTGCACAACCGCATCCCCAAGGAAGCGCTCGTGCTCAGCATCATCGCGGGCGCGCGCATCAACACATTGCGCACCAAACTCTTTCACGACCGGCTGGTGCGCGCCATGCCCAATACCCCTGCGCAGGTGGGCAAGGGCATGACCGTGTGGATGGCCACGCCCGAGGTGCCGGCCGCGCAACTGCGCCAGACCGAGGCCATTCTCGAGGCCTTTGGCGAGCAGCTTCAAGTCTACGAGGAGAGCTACCTCGACATGGCCACAGGCCTCAGCGGTTCGGGGCCGGGCTTCATCATGCTCATGGTCGAGGCAATGATCGATGCAGGCGTGCACATGGGCTTTTCGCGCCGCGAGGCCGCGCAACTTGTGCTGCAGACCTTTGCGGGTAGTATTGACCTGCTGCGTGCCACCGGCACCCATTCGGCCGAGCTGCGCAACCAGGTGACAAGTCCCGGCGGCACCACCGCAGCCGGCCTCTACGAATTGGAAAAAGACGCGTTGCGCGCAACGCTGAGCCGGGCCATCTTCGCTGCCTACCGCCGCAGTCAGGAACTCGGCGCATTGAGTGAACAGAAAGAAAGCAAATGAACTCGCTGATTGACCTTCTCTCCTTCGTGCTGCAGATCTACAGCTACATCCTGCTGGCACGCGCGCTGGTGTCGTGGATTCCCAACCTTGACCCCAGCAATCCCGGCGTGCAGATTCTCTACCGACTGACAGAGCCCGTGCTCGAGCCCATCCGCAAGCTGATTCCACCGCTGGGCGGCGTGATGGACATCTCAATCATGGTCGCGTTCTTCGCGCTCATCCTTCTGGAGCAACTGCTGCGCTCGATGTAACGTGACGTCGACAAGCGATTGTGCAGGGGGCGTCCACAGCGGGCGCCCCCTTGTATTTGACAGCCAATCTCACGCAACCGCCCCACATTCTATGCTATACTCCTCTCGAGGAGGTCCGCGCTACCAAGTGCGCACGGCATCGAATTGGAGGAACCACAGATGGCGGACGGCGAAGCACCCGACTCACCGATTTACGAAGAGATCGAAGCCAAGTTTCGCGTCACGGATGTCGCGCAGGCGGAAGCGCTGCGCGCAATGTCCACCATCGCCGAGCGCTACCCGCTAGGCCCCATCTGCAATGTTGTCAACGTTGACACCTACTATGACGCACCTGATTTGCGCCTCCTGCGCAAAGGACAGACTTTGCGCGTGCGCAGCGCAGGCGACGTTGTGCTGATGACCGCCAAGAGCATTGGGCTGCACACACCAAAAGGGCTGCATACGCGCAGCGAGATCGAGCGCCCCGCACCCAATGTGGCTCCCGATGCGCCTCATCTGCGTGCCCACGACCTGCCCGAAGAACTGCTTGCCGGGGTTGGCGATTTCCTGGATGACGACGCACGCCTGCGACCGCTGGTGCGATTGCACCAGGCACGCGCCAAGCGTACGGTCTACTCTGCAGATGATTCCGGCGCGCCCCTGGCCGAATTCAGCCTCGACGATGTGGTTGTACTGCGCGACATGGGCGTACACGCCAGGCAGGACGAGACGCCTGATCGCTGGCGGCCCGTCTCTCACTTCACGACGCTCGAGGTGGAGCTTGCGCCCGGCGCCGAGCGCGACAAATTGCGCGAAATCGCGCTCTGGCTGCGCGCGTGGCCGGGCCTTGCCGCAGATGACCTGAACAAGCTTCAGCAGGCGCTGCTCGCGCTACGCGACGAAGCGGCCGATGCGGAAAACGCTGAGCCTGATCACCGCCAGCACATGGCCGAGCTTTGCCGCCGCGTCTGGGACGAGCAGTTGCTCGTCATGCTTGTCAACGAAGCCGGCGTGCGCTACTCCGACGATATTGAGTATGTGCACGACATGCGCGTGGCCACACGCCGGGCGCGCGCGGCGGGCAGGCTTTACGCTGGCTATTTTGACCCTCGCAGCAAGAAGATCGAGCGCTTCATGCGCCGCCTGCGCACCACCGGGCGGCTTCTTGGCGCCGTGCGCGACTTGGACGTTGCGTTGCAGAAGTTCGAGAGCTTTGCAGGTGAGGATGGTTCGGAGAAACCGGGCGCGCAGGCTCTTGTGGAAAAGTGGGAGCGCAATCGAGAACAAGCGCACGCAAAGCTGGTGGAGTGGCTTGACAGCAAGGAGTACCGCCGCTTCGTGACCAGTTTCCTGCGCTTCTGCGCCACGCCGGGGGCCGGTGTCGCACGCTTCGCACCCGTACCCGGTGAGCCGCCGACACCGCACCAGGTGCGCCATGTGCTCCCCAGCATCATCCTGAGCCGCTACGAAGCAATACGCGCCTTCGAGGTGCTCTTCGAGCATGCCGCGGCGACCGGCGAGCAAGTCCCGATTGCAACGCTCCACGCCCTGCGCATTGAGTGCAAGTACATGCGCTACCACCTGGAGTTCAGCGCCGCACTGCTGGGCCCCGAATCAGCCGGGCTGATTGGCAGCCTCAAAGGCTTGCAGGAGCACCTGGGCGACCTGAATGACGCGTCGGTGAGCAGCGTACTGGTGGCAAATGCCGCTGTGCAAGCCGAGGGCGACGAAATTGCCGACTATGCCGCGCTGCAATCGGCCACGCAGGACGCGCTGCGCCACAGCCTGCCCGCTGATCTCGACGCGTTCCTCTCTCCGGAGACACGTCGCTCACTTGCCCTCGCGCTGGCACACATATAGCGCCAAGGCGCAACCATACGAATGTACCAATGAACTCTCTCGCAAGCCCAAGCCCCTACCCGTCGCGCGAGCGCTTTGAGGAGATTGTCGGCGAAGCGCTCGACAGCATCCCCGACGAACTGTGGGCCGTCATCGAAAACGTTGCCATTCTGGTGGAGGAGTGGCCCAATCGCGACCAGCTGGAAAGTGTGGGGTTGCGTTACCCCTCGCAGTTGCTGGGGCTCTACGAGGGCGTGCCGCTTACCGAGCGATCCCATACCTATGGATTGGTGGCGCCCGACCGCATCTCCATCTTTCGGCGTCCTATCTACCGCGCCTGCCCGCCCAACGAAGAAGTCATTCGCGCGCAAATCCGGCGCACCGTGCTGCATGAGGTTGCCCACCACTTTGGCATTAGCGACGACCGGCTCCACGAGCTGGGCGCCTACTGAGGCGCATATGAACACAAACAAGTCTGCCGCACCCCGTCAATTGTCCCGCCTGCTCATTTTGATTACGTTGCTGCTGATGCTGCAAACGGCGGCGTGCGCGCCCCCCGCCTTTCCGGAGCTGCCGGGCATTCCCGACGATTTGCGCGCAGTCCCCCAGGCGCTTGAAGGGCTGCGCCTGCCCGACCTCAGCGGCATCGCCATGCCCGGCTTCGATGCACTGGGTGTGCTCACTGCGCCGCCTGGAGCGATTGTCTACGTGGGACCGACAGCACCGCAACTTGCTGCCGGCGAGCGCCTCCCCGGCAGCGACATCACCTTCGTTGGCGTCGATGGCGAGGATGCGCTTTTCACAATCGACGGCATGCGCAGCCTGCGCCGCATGGGCGATTCGGTGGACTTTGAAGGTGCATGGCCGGGATTGCCCGGCAGCGTTTACGAGGCCCGGCTGCGCATTTACGCCTTCACGGACGAGGGGGTTTGGCTGGCGGGCGTGCAGCAACTGCTCATCCCCGAGCTTGCGCCCGTTGCCGGTCCTGTGCCGGCGGGCGCGGCAACGTTGACCTTCCCCTTCGTTGATGGCGTACAGGCCGACGGCAGCGACACGATCGCCGGCACGACCCTTGGCTACCTGGGCAAGTACGAGCGCGGCGCGCAGTTGGCGGGCGTTCCCGAAGGCGAATACCCCTACCGCCTGGTGGGCGATTCGGTTGTCTGGCGGGGAGAGTTGCGCCCCGAATTGGGCGCGCAGTATGACGTTCGCGTTATTGCCTACGGACGCGACAGCCTGCGTGTGGGCGGCACCGTGGCGGTAACAATGACGCAGGAATAGCAGAGTCAAGGGTTTAAGGGTTTAAGGGTTTAAGGGTTTAAGGGTTTAAGGGTTTAAGGGTTCAAGGGCGGCGTGCAAATGGACGCCGCCCTTGAACTCTTGAACCTTTGAACTCTTAAACTCGTTGTCGCTTACTTCAACGCGTCGCGCAGTTGTTCCTCGGCTTCACTGTCCAGCGTAGTCTGGTAAAGGGTGCCCTCAAAGGGCTGCAGGACGGCGCGCATCGCGCCGATGTCACCTGTGCCCAGCAGGAAGAGCGCCGAACCGCCTGGCTTCAATTCGTTGCGCACGTCCTCCACAAACTTCTTGTCGATGCTGCGGCCCAGCGTTGCCGCTACGACCGCGCCACCCGCAGCACCGATAGCCAGCCCGGCCAACGGAAACGCAAAACTGACAATTAAACCCAGCACGCCCCCGATGCCAAGCCCGGCCCACATGCTGCTGCTTACCTCATTGTCAACCGTCACCGTGCCGTCGGCTTCCTTGTAGATCACGGCGGCGTCGTTCACCTGCAACAGGCCGCGCCCGGCCGCATCGGCCACCGCGCTGCGCACCTTGCCCGCCGTATCCACACCGTCAAATGTCATAACCACAAGTTGACTCATCAGTTTCTCCTTGATCGAAGTGGAAGTGACGCTAAATCGATAGTCCCTGGGCAGCCAGCGCCGCGCGCGCCGCTTCCAGGGTGGGCTGCGCGTCCGTGCCACCAGCGCCTTGCGCTGACAATGAACCGCACGCCGCTGCCAGGTGAAGCGTCTGCTGCAGCGGCCAGCCGTTGAGGAAGCCATAGACAAAACCGGCGTCAAACGAATCCCCCGCGCCGGTTGTGTCGACGACGCGCACGGGCAACGCCGCTGCGCGCGCCTCCTCATCACCGGCGCGTGCCCGCGCGCCATCGCCGCCCATCTTGATCGCGACGACAGGCACTCGCTGCGCCAGTGCGGCAAGTGCGTGGTCAATGTCGGGTGCGGCTGTCAGCGCCAGCGCCTCGGTCGCGTTGGGAAGAAAGACGCTCGTGGCGGCAAGCGTGGCCTGTACATCGGCGGCCCATGCCTCATCTGGGTCATAGCCTGTATCCAGCGACGTGGTCTGCCCCTCGGCCTGCGCCTGCGCAAAGATGTTCGCCACGTCCGGCCGCAGCCCCTTTTGCAGAAAGTAGCTACCTACATGCAGGTGGCGCGCACTCCGCAGCAGCGACGTATCGATGTCGCTGCGCCCGAAGGTCTCCATGGTGCCCATATGAGTGAGCATAGCCCTGTCCGCGCCGCGATTGAGGTGCACGGTGAGGCCCGTCTTCTGGGCGCGATTGACCACAACACCAGAGGTGTCTACGCCGCGCGCTTGCAGCGCATCAAGCATGAAGCGGCCGAAGAGGTCGTCACCCACCATGCCGGCGAAGGCCACTTTCAGCCCCAGACGCGCCGCGCCACATGCAAAAATGGCCGAAGAACTGCCGGCGGTAAGGACGGCATCATCGAGCACTTTCTCCACCTGGCCGAAGACAGGCGTTACGTCGCCGCTCAGGATGATGTCGACGCAGATTTCACCAAGCACAAGCAGGTCGAAATATGGAGTCATGGAGATGAGGGACCCAAGGTTGATGACCGATGATTGAGAATTCAAGTCCGGAGGTGGCGCGGCGTGATTACAGGGATGATTTGAGAGGATGACACGTGGCCGCATAGCCTGCTTATTGTGCGAGCAAAAATCCTATGACATTGAGCTTTTGTGCTAACGCTTGACGCCGGAGAGCGCGATGCCTTCGATGAACTGCCGTTGCGCCATGAAGAAGATGGCCATCACAGGAATAATGCTCACCAGCGCCCCCGCCATCATCAGCGTCCACTTGCCCGCATACTGCGTTTGAAAGAGCGCCAGCCCCACGGTAATTGTGGTTTTGTCCAGGTCGGCAGGCAAATAAATGAGAGGGCGCAGCAGATCGTTCCATGAGCCCAGGAAAGTGAAAATGGCGAGCGCGGCCATGGCCGGCCCTGCCAGCGGCAGGTAAATGCGCGCAAAGATCTGCAGAAGTGTAGCGCCATCCACACGCGCCGCCTCTGCCAGGTCAAAGGGAATTGTCAGATAGTACTGGCGCAGCAAGAAGGTGCCGAAGGCGCCGCCCCAAAACGCGGGCAGCCACAGCGGCGCTTGCGAGCCAATCAGCCCAAGCCACTTGAAGAGAATGAAATTGGGTACAAGCGTCACGTGAAACGGAATCATCAACGTTGCGAGGAGCGCCACGAAGAGCGTATCGCGCCCGCGGAAGCGCACCACCGCAAAGACAAAGGCCGCCATGGCGCAGGTGAGCATTTGCCCTACGGTGGCGAGCACGGAGATCCATAGACTGTTGAAGATGAGGCGTGAGAAAGGCAGCCGTTCCCACAATTGCGCAAAGTTCTGCAGCGTGGCGGGGTTGGGAATGAGCATGCGCGTATACTGGTCTGCCGGCTCCTTGAGCGAGGTGGATACCATCCACACGAAAGGCGCAACCATAATCACCGAGCCGGCGAGCAGCAGCACGTAGGCAACGATGTCAAGCGTTACGCGCTGCGAGCGCATTGAAGATGATTTACTCATAGACTACCCAGCGCTTCTGCAACTGGAAGTAGCCGAGTGTGAGCACGAAGATCAGCAGTGTAAGGACGAGCGCCTGCGCGCTGGCAAAGCCCATGCGGAAGAAGTCGAAACCGTTGCGATAGATTGAGTAGACGAGCGTGGTGGTTGCGCCGTTAGGACCACCGCGCGTGAGCACGTAGATAAACTCGAAGGCCTGAAAAGCATGAATTGTGGTGATGATGAGCTGGAAGAAGATGCTGGGCGTGATCAGCGGCAGGGTAATGCGCAGCAGCTTGGTGCGCTCGCCCGCGCCATCCACCTCAGCCGCCTCGTAGTAGGTGCGCGACACAGCCTGCAGCCCGGCGAGAAAGATGATTGCGCCCTCGCCCACCGCACCCCACACATTCATGATCACCACTGATGTCATCGCCCGCTGTGTGCCCAGCCAATTCACGGGTTGCCCACCCAGCGCAGTGATCATGGTGTTGAGGAGCCCGGTATCCTTGGCGTAGATCCAGCTCCACACCAGCCCGATTGCCACCGCAGACGAGACGGCCGGCAGGAAGTAGATGGTGCGAAAGATGCCCACGCCCCACAGGCTGCGGTTGAGCAGCAGCGCCACCGCCAGTGAGCAGACCATGACGGCGGGCACATACATGGCCGAAAAGACGAGTGTATTGAAGAGCGCCTTCTGAAAGAGCGCATCGGTGAAGAGGCGCGCGTAGTTCTCCAGCCCGGCAAAGCGGGGCGGCGTAATCAGGTCCCAATGCAGAAAGCTGATGCCGAGCGTGGCGAAAACAGAGCCCACCGCGCCAAATGCCAGCCCAATCAGCGTGGGCGCGAGCAGAAGCCACAACCAGAATCGTTCGCGCCCCAGCGGGCGCAACCCTGTTTGCATGGCGGAATGCCTTGGCAAAATCGGAAACCAGCGTGTGGTTCACAACCTCAACGCAATGGTGCGAAGGGCGCGCGGTAAACGCAATGTGGCAACAAGCGCAGCCGGCGTGTTAGTGATACGCCGGCAGCAGGTCACCATGCGCCTCGATCAGGTCGTCCACAAGCGACCAGATCTGGTCCAGGCTCAGTTCGGCGGCGGTGTGCGGGTCGAGCATGGCGGCATGGTAGATGTGCTCGCGCTTGCCCGTAAGCGCTGCCTCCACGGTCAGCTCCTGCACGTTGATGTTGGTGCGCATCATGGCCGCTAGTTGCGGCGGCAGCGCGCCCACCTTGGTGGGCTGCACGCCGTTCTTGTCCACCAGACAAGGCACTTCGACGCAGCAGCCATCGGGCAGGTTGTCAATCAGCGCGCGGTTTTCGACGTTGCCGTAGATGACGCGCGGCACGCCCGTCTCCATGCTGTGGATAATGAGCGAGCCATACTCCTGGCTTAACTCAGGGTTGATCTCGAAGTCGCCCCGCTCAAGCGCGGCGCGATCCGCCTGCCAACTCGCAATCTGCTCCTCACAGCGTTCAATGTACTCATCCAGCGGCACCTCGTACTGCTCGATCAATTCGGGCCGCGCCTGATTAATAAACCAGGGCGTGTACTCGGCAAAATGCTCGCTCGATTCGGTGACGAAATAGCCCATGCGCTGGAGGATTTCATAGCGCACCTTGTTGGCGGTGTTGCGATAGCCGCGCATGTAGTCGCCCGCCTCGGCCGCGGCGCGAATGCGCGGGTAGAGATTTTCCACCTCACCATTGATGCGCCGCTCGAAACGCGTGTAGAAGGCCATGTGGTTGATGCCTGCGCAGGTGTAGTTGATCTCTTCGATTGGCACGGCAATATCGGCGGCAAGCAGCTCTGCAGTGCTCTGCACGCTATGGCACAGGCCCACGGTCCTGATATTGGTGGCGCGGTTGATGGCCCAGCAGTTCATGGCCATCGGGTTGACGTACTGCAGGAAGGTCACGTCGGGGCATAGTTCGGCCATATCGCCGCACATGTCGAGAAAGACGGGAATGGTGCGCAGGCCGCGCATGATGCCGCCGATGCCCAGCGTGTCGCCAATGGTTTGGCGCAGGCCGTACTTCTTGGGGATCTCGAAGTCGGTGACTGTGGCCGGTTTATAGCCCCCTACCTGGAACATGCTGATGGCGTAGTCGGCGCCTTCGAGCGCGCGGCGGCGGTCAGTGGTCGCTTCGATGTGCGCGTTGGCGCCAAAGAAGTCGGCCACTTTGTGGGCCACTATCTCGGAGGTCTCAAGCCGGTCAGGGTCGATATCAAAGAGCGACAGCGTTGAGCCGCGCAATTCGGGAAAGCTCAGAATATCCTGAAGCAGGTTCTGGGCGAACACGGTGCTGCCTGCGCCAATAAACGTAATCTTGGGCATGGTGCGCTTCTTTTCCAGTAAAGATGGGCAAGAACGAAAGTCCGAGCGATCACCCTGGGCGTGGCGAGCCGTGCTGCGGCCAGCCACGCCCAGAAGCTGCGTGTGTCACGGAATTGTAGGTGGGCGTGGAAAACCTGCCTATTGCGCGTTTTGCGCGAGCACTGCATCGGCGGCGGGCACGATTGCATCCAGCGCGGCGTCGATGGACATTTCGCCTGTCCACACGGGCACGAGGCCGTCTCCCACTACCGTGGCCCATTCATCATAGCCGCGGAAAGAGGGCTTGACGCGCGCATATTCCACCGCATCGAGGAATACCTGCTGGCGAATCGGCGCGCTCTCCTGCTCCAGATAGGTGGCACTCTCGGCCACACTCTTAACGACGGGCAGCGCAAAGCCCATAGCAGTCAATTTCTCCTGGCCAACCTGGCCGAGCGCATACTCGACAAACTTCCAGGCCGCGTCGGGCTGCTTTGAATCCTTGGCAATGACAAAACCGGCGCTGTTCACGCTCGTGGCGCGGCCATTGGGCCCGGCGGGAAACGCGGCCACGTCCCACGCGAAAGACGCCGACGCATAGTCGGGCACCGCCCAGTGGCCGATGGTTGTCATGGCAGCGACGCCCGCGGCGAAGGGGTCACCATACTGGGCGAAGGTATCGGGGTCGGGCACCGACTTGTCCACCGTCACCATATCACTGATTAGGCGCCACGCCTCGCGTGCCTCGGGCTCGCCCAGCAGCGTCTTGGTGTAGTCGGGGCTAATCACTTCGCCGCCGTG
>CAYJNV010000028.1:20383-24028 GCA_964370975.1 uncultured Caldilineaceae bacterium
TAGGTCTCCAGTGGGCCAGGATAGAGGGCGTCGAGGAAACCGGGCGTTGCGTCAATGTAGGGCTGCAGGTTGAGGAGCACGCCGCGTGACTGCCAATCCGGATAGAGCGGGCCATCCATGGCGAAGACGTCCGGCGGCGAACCACCGGCGAAGAGCGTTTGCAGCTTGTTCCAGTATGAGTCCCAGTCGGAGACATCCACCTTGACGTTGATGTCGGGGTTGGCCTTGTGGAAGTCATCCACAATTGTCTGCCAGACGGCCAGTTCATCGGGTGAGCCCCACAGCATGTAGGTGACTTCGGTCGCGCCGCCCGCCGCGGCCGCCTGATCGCTCTGCGTTGCCGGCGCAGCACATGCCGCCATCACGAGCAGGACCATTGCGAGCACCAGCATGACTAGCTTCTTCATCATCGTCTCTCCTTTGCTTCGCTCGTCCGCGAGCACGAATGCGGTGAGGTGCAGTCTGCAGAATACCAGGAACCGACAGAGATAACAGGTGACTTGTGTCGTTGCGAAATTCGCCTATTCGCCATCCAGATAGACCACTGTGCTCAGGTAGTTTGGCTTGTCGGGGTTGAGCCCCTTGGCCAGCGATCGGCTCAGCGCAATCAACTGCGCCGGCGGTACAAGCAACACGCTCTGCGCCAACTCGGAGAGGCCGCTCTCCAACACAACATCTGCATCGTCCTCGGCAATCGTCAACGTTCGTGCGCCCATGCCTGCCATCTCGCGCAGCACCGCTTCATCATGCGTGCGGCGGCCCGGCCCCAGCAGCCCTATGATGAGCGTCGAAGGGGTGACCATGCTCTTGGGTCCGTGGCGGAACTCCATGGGATAGAAGGGCTCGCTGTGGCTCAGCGACATCTCCTTCATCTTGAGACTGATTTCGCACGCGAGGCCATAGCGCACTTCCGAGCCAAGCAAGTAGAAACGCTCCACGCCCAGGTCTGCTCCTAACGCCGCAAGAGGCTCTTCGTACGCGTTGAGCACGCGGCGCAGAATGGGGGGCAGGCGCTGCAATTCGCCCCACAGCGGCGACGGCGCATCCTTGTGCCAAAACGCGGCCAACGCTGCGGCAGCCAGATAGAGGGTTGTGAAGGCGCGCGTCTGGGCTACGCTCTGCTCCTGCGCCGATGGAAAGATCAGGTTGACGTCGCCCATCTGTGCAAGCGGCGCATCGTTATAGCAGCAGAGCGTGAGGATGGGGCCGCGCTCCATCTCACGGAAGCGGGCGCAGGCGCGCAGCGTTTCGGTCGTCTCGCCCGAGCGGCTGACGGCAACCAACAGCGTGCGCCCCCCGGCAGGAAGAGCACCCGGGTTTAGCCACAACTCGGACGCCGGCAAGGCTCTGCCAGGCACGCCCGTTTCCTCCTGCAACAGTGCCGCCGCCGCTATTGAAAGATAATAGTTGGAGCCGCAGCCGGTAAAGAGCACTCGCTCGCAACCCGCCTCGCGCCAGAAGCCACGCAGTTGCGCCTCCTCCTGTCTGAGCACAGACAACGCCCCGGCCCAGGCCTCGGGCTGAGAGAGGATTTCCGAGCGCGTGTAGAGGCCGTTTTCGCTCGATGGTCCGTGCATGGACATCCCCCCTTGAAGTTGGCTACTCACCCAGCACCACCCGTTCCGCATTTGCATAGTAGATCTTGCGCAGCACATCTTCGGGCAGATGGAGGCCATAGGCAGCCCAGCGCCCCTGCGCCGGCACCTCGCGGCCGTCATACGCAAAGTACTCGTCGTCGCTTTCCAGAAAGCGGTAGTAGAGGCGATAGGCGTCGAGGTCGGGAGAGGCGTCCGTACCGAAGACGATGCGGTCGGCATGTTTGATGAAGAAGCGGCGTGCGCTGTAGGGCTGGCGCCCCAGTTCACCAATGCGCGCGCTGAAGTCAACGTACAGATTGGGGCAGCGGTCGAGAAGTGCCGAGACCCAGCCCAGGTCTTCGGCATAGCAGCCCACATGCGCGCCGATGAATGTAGTATGCGGATGGCGCTCCACCAGGCGCGCGAAGCCTTCAAGAATGTGCATGAAGGATGGAAAGGGCGGGCTGGGAAATTGCCAGTCGGGGTGGGCCTGGAGTTCTTCCCAGCGTTCGTTGGTTTCGTCAAGGGGATCGAAGAAGGCCACGGGGTCGGCCACGTGCACGAGCACGGGTAGCCCCAATTCTCCCGCGGTGGCCCAAATTGGATCCAGGCGCGCATCATCCACGTCCACCAGGCGACCCATCTCATCGCGCACGTGCAGGCCAAAGGGCTTCCAGATCTTCAGCCCCTGTGCGCCGCGCGCCACTTGTGCGCGCAAACGTGCGGCCGCCCACTCGCCAAAGCGATGACCTTTATCGGGCCACGCTTCCCATGCCACGCCGCCAAAGATGCGGAAGCGGTCAGGCGCGTGGGCCTTGAAGATATCCAGGTGTTGTTCAAGGATGGACTCGCCCCAGCCACCGTCAAGGTCCACGTAGACGCGCACCTGGGCCTCATCGAGCAGGTCAATCAGCGCGGGCAGGGACTTCTTTTCCCAGCCGCCGCCAAATGGCTCGGCCAGATGATTATGGGCATCAATCACGGGGAAGCGCGGGGCAAGCAGCTGAGTGTTCTTGGTAACAAGCGCCGGCCTGGGCCGGAAATCAGCAAGTTCCATCGTTGCCTCGGTTCTCACTTCAGGGGTGCGTTTGGGTAGCGTCAATCAGGCAGCAATCACGCGAAGGCCTTGCGCCTCGAGCGCCGCGCAGAAGTCGGCGGGTGTCGCTGTATCGGTGATCAGCAGATCGACGGCAGAGAGCGGCGCGACGAAAACTGTGGAGACGCGGCCGCACTTGGTGTGGTCGGCAAGCAGCATTACCTTGCTGCCTATCGCCATAATGGCGCGGTCGATGAGGCTCTCCTCCAGGTAGGCGTTGGTCAGGCCGGCGTCGATGTCAATTGCGCGAATCCCCATGACAACGTGGAGCGAGCGCAGGTCGGCCAGCGCCTGCTGCGTCATTGGCCCGATGAATGAGTGTTCGGATGGGCGCAATGTGCCGCCCAGGCCAACGAGCGTGATCCCGGGCATGCCGGCAAGCGCATTGAGAACGAGCAGCGAGTTGGTAATCACGGTAAGGTCGCGGCGCGCGCGCAGGGACCTTGCCACCAGCTCCACGGTGGTGCCGCTGCCCAGGAAGACGGTTTCGCCATCCTTGATCTGTGCGGCGGCTGCTATGGCAATACGTTGCTTCTCGGCCACCTGCTCGACCGCACGTGCGGTCACAGGTGCTTCAGGCGGGGCGCGACGCACGGCCAGCGCGCCGCCGCGCACGCGCTGCAAGCGTCCCTGGCCGGCGAGCGCATCGAGGTCGCGGCGCGCCGTGGCCTGGCTGATACCGAACTCGTTCATGATCTCGGTAATTGAGGCGCGCTGCTGCCGCTGGAGCCACTCCAACAACTGTTGCTGCCTTTCGACAGCGGAGACGGAAAGCAATTCGCGCACGAGAGGCTGGCTTTCACTCGAGGATGTGTCAGAAAACATCACCAACAATCACAATGTATCATGCGGCGGGCGCACTGTCAATCGTCACTTCGCCGCCAATCACCGCCCCGACGCACAGCCGCAAAGTAACGTGAAGTGTAGCAGCAGGAAAAGCACTTCTTGTTGCTGCTGTTCTTTACGTATCTT
>CAYJNV010000029.1:0-3871 GCA_964370975.1 uncultured Caldilineaceae bacterium
TTATCTGGGGTTTTGTGTTTTTCGTTTTTGTGTGTGGCCCGGTTTGGCTTTTGTGGCCTCTGTGTCGCTTTTCCTTTACAGTGCAGGCGGCCCCTTGCCGATAACGGTGAAGCCCGGGCCGAAGACGGCCAGCAACAGCAGCGCTACAAGCGCCACAAAGAAGAGTTCCCACGCCACGCGCGCAGTCAACCGCCCCTGCAACCCACTCTGGGCAAAGCTTACCAACAAGTAGAAGATGAGCAGCAGCAGCAAACCCGCAGTGAGGTTGGGCAGCGGCCAGTAATTGAGTGACCAGGTGACCTGCCCCAGAATCAGCCCCACGGCCGCGCCAAAATTGAGCACTGTAGCGGTCGATTGCGTGCTGCTGCGCAGGAGTTCCACGGCAAGCAGCATGGCCGTCACAGCCACCAGTGTGGCCGAGACCAGGCTGCGGGCACGCGTCTGGTAGACAAAGAGAAAGAGCACCACGGCTGCGGCATAGGTAAGTGCATTGAGCACAAGGCGCGAGCGGCGGAAGCCCTCCTGACCCGGCTCTACGGTGATGTAGAGAGAAAAGAAGACGAGGATGAAGAGCGCCGCCGTCAGCAGCAGCGCCAGCACCTGGATCAGTGGCGTGGGCAGGCGCGTGAGCAGCATCGTGAGAATGATGGTCAGCCCCATGGGCAGCGCCCAGTAGGGGAGCGTACGCCCGCGCTTGCGCAGGCTCACCGTGGCCAGACTGGGGTGTGCGCTGACGACGCTCTCGGCGCCGCTGGCCGCGAGCACGGCCAGCCCAAAGGCAATGGCGACCGTACCCGTGAGCGGGACTGTGGCGGGCGAGCCAAAGGCAACGAAGCTGAATTCGAGCGTGGGCAAGCGAATGAAGAGGCTGAGCGCCAACCCCAGAATGACGGGCCAGGTGGCCACGCTGATGCGGTCGCGGTAATCCACCGGCTCGCTGCGGCGCGCGCGCGCGGCGGCAAGCGCGCGCGTGCGGCGCGCCAATGTGCTGCGCACGGATTGCCAGTTCAGTGTCGAATCGTCTTTCATGTTGCCTCGGCGCGGCGGGTAGAATGATTGTATGTGCGTCTACGCCGCGCCGCCTCGCCATTGTAGGGTGCACACGGGCGCGTGTCAAAAGCGAGCTGCAATCCTTGTGCCCACGGCATCGCCGCCACGTGACGTAACGCATCTCTTCCAGCTGGGCGCGTGTGCGCCTTGATTTCGTGATAAATTCCGCACTGCCATCCAATCAAGCGTCTACGCTGACCGTCGCACCGGATGCCGGGCATGTGGCCGCCGTGCGTGTGGGCGCGCGCCTCTTCCGGCTGCTGGCGCTCTACGTGCTGCTCTGCTATGGCTTGGTGATGGTGGGATTGGCGCTGCGCGAGGGGCGTATGGCGGGATGGGGGCTCGGGCGCGCCATGCCGCCCGCCGACGCACCGGCCGCCGCAATTCCCGCGCTGGGCGTCAGCGTGCAACTGGATGGGATGGCGGCGGCGCCACGTGCTGCTGCGCTCGAACGGCTGGCAGATGGCGGCATTGGCTGGGTGCGGCTGCGCGTAAACTGGGCCGCAATTGAGCCGCAGCCTGGGCTCTTCAAATGGCAGGAAGTGGCCGACCAACTGGCCGCCGTCGTCGACGCAGGCCTTGTGCCTGTGGTCATGCTCGATGGCAGCCCGGACTGGGCGCGCGCCGCAGGCGACCGCGGCGCGTTTGACCAGCCCCTTGCCCCTCCCGAGTATGCGGCTGACTTCGCCACCTTTGCTGCGGCCTTTGCGCAAGAGTTCGGCGACAGCGTCCGCTTCTATCAGGTGTGGGACGAGC
This sequence comes from uncultured Caldilineaceae bacterium, assembly GCA_964370975.1. Classification (GTDB taxonomy): domain Bacteria; phylum Chloroflexota; class Anaerolineae; order Caldilineales; family Caldilineaceae; genus UBA5069. Next base: position 1,807 of record CAYJNV010000029.1, read on the forward strand.
CGAACATAGCCCCGCACTGGGGCAATCGCCACGTCGACCCCGTTGGCTATGCGCAAATGCTCACTCTGGCCGCGGCCGCAATGCGCCGCGCAGACAGCGACGCCGTCATCGTCAGCGCGGCGCTGGCGCCGACACGCGACCGCGGCCACCTGGCTATTGACGAGCGCTTCTTTGTGCAACGCATGCTCGCCGCGGGCGCGGCCGCTTCCTTCGACGCGCTTGCGCTTCAACCCTTCGGCTTCGGCACGGCGCCCACCCACTCGCGCCAGGTAATAAGTCAGCTAGATTTTCAGCGCACGGCCATCCTGCGGCGCACGCTGGTGCAGGCGGGGCTGACGCAAACGCCCATCTGGGCCATGCGTTTTGGCTGGAATGTGCGCGGTGACTCGCCCTGGGCCACTGTAACGCCCGCCGACCAGAGTGCATATGCCGCCCAGGCGCGCGGCGTGGCTGCAGCGTGGCCCTGGCTCACCACGCTGGGCTGGGCCATCGATCAACCCGCCCTGTCCGCCACGGACCCCCTGTGGGGCTTTGCGCTCGATGACAACCTGCTGGGGAGCCTGACTGCCGCGCCTCCGGCTCTTGCTGCGCCGCAACCACAGCAGGCGGTGCAGCAACTGGTGCTTGCGCTTGGCCTCTGCCTGGCAACGCTGCTTGCGGCGGCGTACACGGCGCGGGGGCTGCCCTGGCGATCGGCGCAGGCACGCATCGCAAGCGCCTCTCCATGGGTCGAGTCATTGTGCTGGGCCACGCTGCTGACAGCTTACTATTTTGCGACGTGGCCGCCGCTGATAGGGCTCTGCTGGATTGGGATTGCGCTGCTAACGCTGGCGAGGCCGCAGGCGGGTCTTTGGCTGGCGCTGCTGTCACTCCCCTTCTACTTCCAGCATAAGGAAGTGGCGTTGGTGGATGGCCTGTTGTTCGTGCCGCCTGCGACAGCCGCAGCCGTGGCGTTGCTGCCGGCCTTACTCCGGGCGGCCTGCCTCCGCTCGCGCAGCGGGCGCACAAGTGCGCGAGTCGCTCTGTGGTGGAGCGACGCGCTGGCGCTTACATGGCTGCTCATCAACCTGTTCGCCATGCGCAATGCGTGGCTAGGGCGCGCCTACCTGCAGGGGCTGCTGGAATTGGTGATCGTTCCGCTCATCCTCTATGTGGCCGTGCGCGTCTTTGTGCGGGACGCACGGTCAATGCGGCGTGCAGTGGCCGCGCTCTTCGGCGGCGGGCTGCTGGTGGCGCTCTTTGGCCTTGCGCGCTGGCTGCAGGGTCAGGGCGTTGAGGTGGACGGCGTGCGCCGGCTGGTAGGGGCCTACTACTCGCCTAACCAGACGGCGCTGACGCTGCTGCGTGCGCTCTTTGTGGGCATGGGGCTGGCGCTGGGCGTCCACGGGCGGCGGCGCATTGTCTGGCTGGCGCTGGTGGGCACAATGGCCGCCGCGCTCCTGCTGACGGCCAGCCGGGGCGCGCTGCTGCTGGGCATCCCCGCCGGGCTGGGGACGGCGCTGGGGCTCTGGCTGCTGCGCAGCGATGACCCCGTTGGTACGCAACTGCGTGGGCTGCGCCGCCGTCGCTCCGTACGCATTCTGCTCGTGCTGGCGCCGCTGGCCGTGCTGGCCGCGTTCGTTGTCGGCGAGGCGCGCCTCCTCAACCGCGACAGCGTGGACCACCGCTTGCTCCTCTGGCAGACGGCGCTCCGTCTCTGGCGCGACTTCCCGCTGCTGGGCGTGGGGCCCGAGGGCTTCTACTGGCACTACCCTGCCTACCTGCCGCTGGGCGCCACGCTGGAGCCAAGCCTGCGCCATCCTCACAATGTATGGTTGGAGCTTGGCACGGGCTGGGGTGCACTGGGGCTGCTCTGGCTTGCGGGATTGGTGACCGGCTGGCTGATCACCGCAACGCGTCGCCTGACGCACATGACTTCCGCGCTGCAGTGGCCCGCGATTGGCCTTGCTTCTGCACTTGTGGCTGCCCTTGCGCACGCGCAGGTGGACGCCTTCCTCGCCCTACCCGACCTGGCGGCGTGGCTCTTTGCCGCGCTAGCCCTCGCCGCGCAAACAAGCAGTTCAAG
>CAYJNV010000029.1:3971-16396 GCA_964370975.1 uncultured Caldilineaceae bacterium
GCGAGCGAACCCTTGAACTCTTGAACTCTTGAACGTTTGAACCGCGGTTACGGCAGCGCGATGGCGATGTTCACCTGCGCGCCAGGGGCCAGCGGCATGACCTGCTCGTCGATGATCTGGCTAATCACGGCGTCGTTGAGCAGTTCGACGTTGAGCATGGGCTTGAGCGTCGCCAGCAACAACCGCAGCGCGTCCACGTCAAAGTCCAGGCTGATGGCCGGCGTGCCGTCAAGCGCAACGTCGAGGTGGCCCTGGCCGTTGGTCACAATGGCCAGATTCTTGGCGCCCGTCGCCTTGAGGATGTCGACAATATTGGCGGGCAGCGCAATCGAGACTGGCAGCCCCATCGAGGCCACATCGGCCATTTCGACATTGCCGATGCGCGTCACGTTACCGGCTGCGTCCATCTGCAAAGCGGCCTGAATAATGGGCGGGGCGAAGTCACCCAGGTCCACCGGCGCGAACGTCGGGGCGGCGGCCGCGCCTTCGGCAGGTGGTGCAGTCGCTTCGGCGCCGGGCAGCGCGATGTTCAAGCCCACTTCGGACTGGCCGATGACATCCATCACGCCCTGCACCTGGTCGGCCGAAATACCGGCAAGCGCAGGCGCCAGCGTCTTCAACAGTGCCACGCCTTCGGGCGCCCATGAGATAGCGGGGAAGGGCATGCCATTGTTGGCGATGTTGAGCCCGCCCTCGCTCAGATTCACCTGAACATTTTGCAGGTTGGCGGCCTCCAGCTGCTGGAGCAGCGATGCAGGCAACAGTGGGCCACCCGGCAGCGGAATCCCCAGCGCAGTGACTGAGCCGTCGGCGCCGATGGCCACGTTCAGATTCTTAAGGTTGGCCTCACCGGCAGGCTCACCGTTGAAGGAGACGGCGACCTTGAGGTCGGCGCCCGGCAGCGCAGTGGCAAGATTGTCCAGCAAAGCGTCCATGCCGAGGTTGGGCATCATGGTCTTGACAAGGGACATGACCCGCCCCAGAGAATCGGCGTCATACGCAATCGTGGGCAGGGCGCGATCACCGATGGTTAGGTGCAATCCGTCTGGCTCGGTATCAATCTGCAGGTTCTGGATACCCAGCGAGTTGACGAGCTGCAGTACCGCGGGCGGGAGTGTTACGGGGGCGCCGAGACTGCTCAATGGCACACTTCCCACGGAGCCATTACCCTGCGCGTCGAAGGTCAAGTTGCTGATCTCGAGGGGGCCCAGTGTCGGTGCATCGACAACGGCGGGCGTGACGACAGCTTCACTCTGCCAGCGGGGGATGTCGAGGACAGCGGCCCCTGCGGCGGGCGGCAGTTCGAGCTTGACGCCTGCGCCCACCGTGCGCAGCCACGGCAGCGCGGTGGCAATGAGCCCCGGCTGCGGCAGCCCGGGCAAGCGTGTGACGATCTCCCTGAGGGTCTGCTCGGATTCAGCGTCCCACGCAAGATAGGGCAGATTCTCGCCATTCAGGGAAGCATGGATGCCGTTGTAGCCGAAACGCGCCTCAATCTGCTGGGCATCCAGCGATTGCAGCATTTCGATTTGTGCAGGCGCCAGCAATTGTACGGGGATGGGCACGCCATAGTAGCTGGCCGTGCCGTTGGGCTTCACCTCCACTTTGGCGGAGGGCAAGTTGAACCAGGTCTTCCCGCTTGTTCCGCCGCCGCATGCTGCGAGCAACAAGGTGAGAAAAAGGACGGCCACAACGGCCGGCCACACGCGCGTTTTCGCCTGCATGCGCAGTCTCCTTCAAATGTAACAACTCGGGTATTGAATGGTGAATTCCCTGCAAAACGACCGGGAGCCGGGCGTGGATGCACTGCAGACGCAGATTTACCCGTCGGCCGCTGGAATGATTTCGACGCCGTGATCATACATCAGGTTGCGCCTGCAAACAAGAGTGATGCAGCGGCACGCTGCACGCAGCCAGTCCTGCGCGCACTTGTTGCCTGATCAAATGCGCGCAGCGAGCGCCGCAAGCATGGCGGCCTGGTCGCTCCATGGGTATTCGGTCTCGCCGTAGCACATGCTGCGCTCATGCCCCTTGCCAAAGGCGACCACAATGTCGCCCTCCTGTGCCATCGCAACCCCCTGGCGAATGGCTTCGGCCCGGTCGGCCACGATGCGGTAGCGGTCGGCGCCCGCATGTTCGAGCACGCCCGCTTCAATTTCGGCGCAGATGTCGAGCACCTCCTCGGTGCGCGGATCTTCGGCGGTGATGATGGTGTAGTCGGCAAGGCGGCCGCTGATCTGCCCCATCCAGCGGCGTTTGGTGCGGTCGCGCAGCCCAGCGCTGCCAAAGATGGCAATCAGCCGCCCTGGCGCGCCTGCGCGCCCCTCACCCACCAGTGGCCGCAGCGTGTTAAGGGCACGCTCGAGGCTGGCGGGTGAATGGGCGAAGTCTACTATCGCCAGAAAGGGCTGGCCGCGCTCCATGCGCTCCATGCGCCCAAGCACGCCTTGGAAGTCAGCGACACCCTGCGCAACCACCTGCGGCGCAACCCCCAGCGCCAGCGCGGCGGTGGCCGCCGCCAGTACGTTGGCCACGTTGAACTCGCCTATCAGACGTGATGCCACTGCAAATGGCGAACCGCCCCACCAGTGGATGTCAAAGTGGGTCGCGTCCGGTCGATAGACGATGTGGTTGGCGTGGAGGTCTGCGCCCGCCTCCGCCAACAGGCTGTAGCTGCGCTGGGGAACCGTGCGCCCCGTCCGCGCCGATGCGTCAGCCAGTGCGGCCTGCAGCGCGCCGTAGCTACCCTCGTCATCGGCGTTGAGCACGGCGCAGCGGGGAATGCCTGGCTTGGCATCGTCGGCAAGCAGCGCCTCAAAGAGCAGCGCCTTGGCCGCCACGTAGGCATCGCGCGTGCCGTGATAGTCCAGGTGCTCGTGCGTGATATTGGTGACGACCGCCACGTCGTAGGCCACGGAGCCGACGCGCCGCTGGTGCAGGCCGTGGCTGGTGCTTTCCACCACGGCATAGGTGCAGCCTGCGTCGCGCATGTTGGCCAGGTATTGCTGAACGTCGGGCGCGTCGGGCGTGGTCACATGGAAGCCCGTGTCAATCTCAATGCCACCAATGCGTGCACCCACGGTGGTCACAACGCCCACCTGGCCTGCAGGCGCATTCGCCGTGCGCGTGGCCACGACCAGAATGCTTTCGATGATGCTGGAGGTGGTTGTCTTGCCGTCGGTGCCAGTGACACCGATGACGGTGAGGCTTCGGCTGGGGAAGTCGTGTAGCAGCGCGGCGGCTTCGGCCAGTGCCGCGCGGCTGTCGGCCACTTGCACGTAGGCTGCGCCCGCGGGCAGCCAGCCGATCTCCTCAAGCTGCGCACGCGGCTGCGTGCCCACCACGCCGACGGCGCCCCCCTGCAGCGCCGCAGCAGCAAAGCGATGGCCATCGGCGTGCCCGCCGCTCACTGCGAAAAAGAGTGCGCCCGGCGTCACTGCGCGGCTGTCAGCGGTGACGCGTGTCACGGCCACATCGGGCAGTGTGGCGCCGGCGTTTGGTGCTATGTGGATGGCAATTTCATGCAGTGTGGCCATGGTGAGAGAGCAAGTGGTGAAATGTGACTGGTGGACTGGTGGACTGGTGAACTTGCGCAAGTGGACAAGTAAACCAGTCCACCAGCCAACCAGTCAACCTGGCGCCGGCAGCCCTGGCCCCTTGAACTCGCGACCTTCTAAATGTCCTTCGGCCCGCGCAAAATGGCAAGCGCAGCGCCGAGGAGCACAAGCACCGCCACCAGCCCCAAGCCCAGGAAGAGCGGCGGCAGTGTGGTGTTGGCAATCTTCTCGAAGTCGATTGGCGGCGACGTGGGGGTGATAGTCGGCGTTTGGGTTGCCGTGGGCGAGGGCGTCGCCGTAGGCGTGATTGTGGGCGTGGCTGTGTCAGTCGGTGTTGGCGAAGGCGTGGGAGTCGGTGTGGCGGTCGGGATTAGCGCCAGCAGCTCCTCGGCGGTGAGCGTATTGGTAGGTAGCGGCGTATTGGTCGCCGTGGGCGTCTCCGTAGGCGTGGGGGTGATGGTGGGTGTGTCAGTGGGTAAAGGCGTGTTCGTCGGCGTTGCCGTGTTGGTGGGGGTGGGTGTGAAGGTGGCAGTAGGCGTGGCCGTGGCCGTGTTTGTGGGCAGCGGTGTGTTCGTCGGTGTCGGTGTAGGTGTCGCAAGCGCCGCCACCACATCCAGCGGCGGCATACCGGCCACGCCATAGAAGGTGCGCCCCTGGTCATCACTGCGCAGCACCCAATCGACCTCGGTGCCTACATAGACGGTGCGCGGGGCCTTGGGCGTATTGTCCACTGCATAGGCAACGCCGGCATAGGGCGCGCCGTTGAGCAACGCCTGCTGCCATGTCGCTTCGATTCCCGTGAAGATGCCCACATCGGTGGCGGCCACCACCACAGTTCCCGCCTGCACGACGTCGTAGACGATCGTCAGCGGGAAGCCTGCGGCGCGCGTCCATGTTTGCGCATCGCTGCTGTAGAGGACGCCTTCACCGCTGCCTGCATAGAGCGTGTCGTTGGCCGTCGTGAGGCTGAAGACGATGATGCCGGTGGGGAAGCCGGTGGAACGCACCCATGTGGACGAGGCGGTGTCGTAGATGTAGACACCGTCGTGCGTGCCGGCAAAGAGCGTATCGCGCCAGCGCACCACCTCGCGCACGCGGCGCGCCTCGCCCACCAACCCGGCGTCCAGTTTTACCCAACTGTTGCCGGTGTCCTGGCTGCGCAGGACGCCATCAAGGCGCGTGGAGGCGTACCAGGTGGTCACGCCGCCTTCCACCACAGCGTGGAGTTCGCCCACGGCGCTTGTTTCGCTCAATTGCGTGCGAATCGCCGGCACTTCCACCCAGTTGACGCCGCCATCATCGCTGCGAAAGAGCAGCCCCGCCACGGCATCGGCGGCAAGCACGGTATTGGAATTTTGCGGATCGAACGCGATTCCCGAGACGCTGATGTTGCTTGCCAGACCGCCCGCGGCAGCCGACCAGGAGACGCCGCCATCGGCAGAGCGAAAGACGGTGGGAGGATCCGGTGCGTTGAGCGCACCTGCGAGCACGCGATCGGGTGCGCCAGGGACAATCGCCAGCGAGATGGCCCAATTACGCGTGGGCGGTGCGCCGGCCGTCTGCGCAGCCGCCGATAGCGGGGCCAGGAGAGTGCCAAGCAGCATGCCATATAGTAGCCATCGTCCTGCAATTGCCAATTTGGGCACAGGCCCTCAGATTCCCCACAAGGCACGCGTTTGCGGCCATCAGCCGCCGTTACGTACATTGTCCAAAAAAGAAGGTCAGGGAGCAAACCGCTGCCCCCTGACGCGCAAGTTGAGTCGGTTGTAGCCACCTGGGGCGCGGTGCGCCGTCTAATAAATGTATGTCAACAACTGCTGCGACGCGCTGTTCGCCCAGTCAATTACACGCGGCGGGTAGATGCCCAGCCAGAGTGTGGCCACCAGGCAAATCACCAGCACCACCTGTACGGCGAGTGGCGTGCGCATGGTGGCCGGCTTGTAGCCCTCGGCTGCCTCCGGCCGGTCCGCCGCCGGGAAGAACATGGCCCGGACTACGTTCAGGTAGTAGAAAGCGGCAATGCCCGCGTTGATGGCTGCAATCACAATCAGGAAGACGTAACGATGCTGCACCGCCGCCCCAAAGACAAAGAACTTGCCCACAAAGCCACCGGTGAGCGGAATGCCGGCCAGGCTGAGCAGAAAGACAAACATTGTCCACGCCAGCCAGGGTGATCGCTTTCCAAGCCCATTGAACGAGGCAATGTCGGAGTTGCCCTCGGTCTCCTCCACCGCCATCACCACCAGAAAGGCGCCGATGTTGGTGAAGAGGTAGGCGAAGAGATAGATCATCAGCCCATTGAGGCCATTCATGCCCAGCACGCTGATGTTGGCCTGGTCGGGGGCGACGACGCTGGCCAGCCCCATGAGCATGTAGCCCGCCTGCGCAATGGAACTGTAGGCGAGCATGCGCTTGACGCTCGTCTGCTTCATGGCGACGAGGTTGCCCACCGTCATGGAGAGGACGGAAAGGCCGATGAGAACAGGCACCCAGTCGACGTCAAAGCTGCCGAGGCCAGTCACGAGCAGGCGCACCATGACGGCGAAGGCGGCCGCTTTGGAGGCGGTCGACAGGTAGGCGGTAATCGGTGTGGCCGCACCTTCGTAAACGTCTGGCGTCCACTGGTGGAAGGGGGCAAGGCTGGTCTTGAAGCCAAGCCCCACCAGAATCATCACGGTGGCCGGCATGACGATGCTGGAGACCTGGGGATTAGCCGCAAAGGCCGCGGCAATGTCGGGTAGATAGAGCGAGCCGCTGGCGCCGTAGAGAAAGCTCATGCCGTAGAGCATGAGCGATGAGGCGACGGAGCCGTAGAGGAAGTACTTGACACCCGCCTCGGTGCTGCGCCGCGATTCGCGCAGGAAGCCCACCAGCAGATAGCTTGTAATCGAGAGGAACTCGATTGCCAGGAAGACAAGCAGCAGGTTGTTGGCGCTGACGGCAAAGCTCATGGCCAGCGAAACAAAGAGGAAGAGCGACCAGAACTCGCCCCGCCCTGTGACCCGCTTGTTCATGAAACTGCCGCCGGCAATTGCCACAAGGATCATGCCGCTGTAGACAGTCAATTTCATGAAGCCCGCAAACTTGTCCACGGTGACCAGCGGCATGACGTTTACGGTGTCAAGCCCGAACTGCAGGATACTCCCCACGAGAGCAAGGATCAGGAAGACCACGGCGATCGCCATGAAGCCCGTGCCCGAATCCTCCTCGTCGTTGAGGAAGGTGTCCAGGATGATGATGAGCAGGCCGCCCACCATCAGGATGATTTCTGGCAGGATGGAACCTAGCTGCCCCAGCGTAATTTCATTCAAGGGAAGCCCCCGGCTACGCGAACAAGCTCTGGATGAAGGTAATGAGGTAAACCGCCGCCCCGTTGAAGTAGTTGAGGATCAGCGTCGGGAAGATGCCGATGATGAAGATGAGCGCCACCAGTGGCCAGAGCGTCACCTTCTCGAAGGTCGCCATGTCGGTGGGGCCGTCGGCGTGCTCGCCCGTGGCGGTCGTCCAGTGGTCAAGTTTGGTGGCGTCATAGGTGCCCAGGAAGACATTCTGCACAATCCGCCACAGAATGTAGACGGCCGTCATGATGATGCCGATGATACCAATCGACGTCCAGATGGGAACCAGTGCGAAGGCGCCTCGAAAGGTGAAGAACTCGGCCCAGAAACCCGCCAGACCCGGCAGCCCCAGGCTGGCAAAGAGGGTGACAAGCGCAATGCCGTAGTAGTAGGGCGTCTTGGTGGCTAGCCCGCCGAATTTGGCAATCTCGCGCGTGTGCGCCCGCTCGTAGATGATGCCGACGAGAAGGAAGAGCGCCCCGGTGATGATGCCGTGATTGAACATTTGTAGCGTTGCACCGTTGATGGCCATGGCGGCGCTGTCACTCACCTGCTGCGCCGTGTAGCCGAAGCGGTCCATGGCATACTCGACGCCGCGCGGCGTGAGCACCGTCGAGGCTGCGCCGATGCCAAGCATCACGTAGCCCATGTGGCTCACCGAGCTGTAGGCAATCAGCCGTTTGAGGTCGGTTTGCGCAACACAAACGAACGCACCGTAGACAATGGCAATCACACCGATGGCCACCATGGGGATGGCCCAGTAGTAAGAGGCCGTCGGGTAAATGGGCAGCACAATGCGCAGGAAGCCGTAGGCGCCAAGCTTGAGCAGTAAGCCTGCCAGAATCACGGAGCCGGCCGTGGGCGCTTCGGTGTGCGCATCAGGGAGCCATGTGTGGAAGGGGAAGGCGGGCACCTTGAAGGCAAAGCCCAGGAAGAAGCCCCAGAAGGCAAGGCTTGTAAAGAGCAGCGCGCTGCTTGCGGGCAGGTCCTGGAAAGGCTGCGCCTTGGCCGCCTCGATGATGTCGAAGGTCTGCGTGGCAAAGTAGGTGCCCAGGATGGCGAGCAGCATGAAGACGGAGCCCACCAGGGTGTAGATGAAGAACTTGATCGAGGCGTAATCGCGGTTTTTGCCGCCCCAAATGCCGATGAGCAAGTACATCGGCACCAGGCTGATTTCCCAGAAGACGTAGAAGAGCACCATGTCCAGCGCCATGAAGACGCCAATCATGGAGAGCTCCAGCAGCATGAACATGATGAAGTACTCTTTGACGCGCAGCTTGATCACGAAGGTGCTGTAATAGATGCTCAGCGTGCTTAACAGTGCGGTCAGGAAGATCAACGGGATGCTCAGGCCATCCACGCCCAGGTGGAAGCTGGCGTTGAGCGCCGGAATCCACTCTTGCTGGACGTTCCACTGCGGCGCCATCGCGCCCGTTGACCAATCATATGCGGCCATCATATAGATGCTCAGGCCCAGCGGCAGCAAACTCGCCGCGACGCTGCCCCACTTGATGACGCGATCGTCTTTGGCAAAGATAATCAGCAGCGCCGAGACCAGCGGCCAGAAGAGAATCGTGAGCAGCAGCCAATTGTCGAGGAATTGCATAAATGGATCCTCCGCAGACCGGATTTCAGTTGGGTATACAACCCATCATTCCAAAAAACAAGGCAAGGCCCAGCGTCGCTAGACGAGTGTCAGAATAATGGGCAGCGCCTTGAGGAGCAGCCAAACCGTCAGCGAGAGCACCGCCACCAGCAGGTAAACCTGCACGTGGCCATCCTGCGTATTGCGCAACACGCCCGCCGTGCGGCTGGATATCCAGCCGGCGGCGTTGACAATGCCGTCAATCACAATGCGGTCAAAGGCGGCGGCGAAGCGCGATATCTGCACGCCGATCCAGCCAATGCCGTCCACAATCGGGTCGATCACCCACAGGTCATCAATCCAGTAGAGGATACCCGAGAGCCCCTTGGTGAAGCTGATGATGGTGCTGTCGTAGAGTTCGTCAATATAGTACTTGCGGTGGAAGAGCCACCACACGGGACCCAGGGCGCGCCGCGTGGGGTCAACCTGCTCGTAGGTGTAGCCGCGGCCATAAACCAGCCACCCTACGGCAATACCGCCCAGTGCGACCACAAGCGAAGTGAGCAGCGGAATCCAGTTGAATTCGGGGTGCGCCACGTGGAAATGCAGATACTCAATGTACGGCTCGAGGAAGCCCTCCAGCCAGTTGGGCACGAGGCCGCCAATTAGCGGGAAGCCGGCGGGAATGCCGAACCAGCCGAGGACGATGGCAAAGGGGGCCAGCAGCACCAGCGGCCAGGTCATCGAGCGCACACTCTCGGGTGCGTGTTCGGCGGCGGGCGTACGCGGCGCACCAAAGAAGGTGAGCATCACCTGACGTGTGGTGTAGAAGGCCGTCAGGAAGGCGGCCACCGCCAGCGTGGCAAAGACCCAGAAGTTGCTGCCGGACCACGCCGAGGCGAGGATTTCATCCTTGGACCAAAAACCCGAGGTCAGCAGCGGGAAGCCGCTGAGCGACAGTGCGCCGATGATAAAGGTCCAACCGGTCAGGGGCATGCGCTTGAGCAGACCGCCCATGTTGCGCATGTCCTGCGGGTCGTCGGGGTTGAGGTTGCCGTCCAGGCGCTGCTGAATGGCTGCATGGCCGTGCGCGTCGTGCGTCTCGGTGGCGTGCGCATCGTGCTCATCCCCGGCGTGTGCGCCGTGGTCGTGAGCCTCGTGCGCCAGGTGCGAGCCGTGCTCGACGCCGTGAATCACGCTGCCCGAGCCGAGGAAGAGCAGGCCCTTGAAAAAGGCATGTGTAATCAGGTGGAAGATCGCTGCGACATACGCGCCAACGCCGATGGCCGCCACCATGAAGCCCAACTGGCTGATGGTGGAGTAGGCCAGCACGCGCTTGATGTCCCACTGCGCCACAGCGATGGTGGCGGCAAAGAGCGCCGTGAACGCACCGGTGAACGCGACGTAGGTCATGGCCCCCGGCGACGCCTCACCCGCAGCATAAAATACCGGGAACATGCGCACGAGCAGGAAGACACCAGCCGAAACCATGGTCGCGGCATGAATCATCGCGCTTACGGGCGTGGGACCTTCCATGGCGTCGGGCAACCACACATGCAGCGGGAACTGCGAACTCTTGCCGATTGTGCCGAAGAAGAGCAGCACCGCAATCAGGCCAATCGCGGTGACGTTGGCATTGATCAGCGGCAGCGTCACATGCATTGCCGCCAGGTGCTCCAGGTTGGCCGGCTGGAAGATGTCGGCGAACTGCAAGCTCGACGGGTTGCTCCACGCATAGAGGAGCATCATGCCGATGAGCATGATCGCATCGCCCACGCGCGTCGTCATGAAGGCCTTGACGCCTGCCTTGCGCGCACTCTCCTTTTCGTACCAGAAGCCGATCAGCAGGTACGAGCAGAGGCCCATGATTTCCCAGAAGACGAAGAAGGTGATGAGCGAATTGGAGACGACCAGCCCCAGCATGCCCGTTGCGAAGAGGCTGATGTAGGCCATGAAGCGGCTGTAGCGCGGGTCCTTGCCCTGCGCATAGGCCTGCGGATAATCCTCTTTGCGCAGATGGGGCGGGAAGGTCATGTAGCCTGCCGAGTAGATGAAGATCATCAGCAGCAGGAAGCAGACCATGAAGAGCATGAGCGCGTTGGCGGGGTCCACCTGATAGCCGATGGAGATTTCGCTGGCGCCGGCGGGAATCTGGAAGAGCTGCCCCTCAACCGGGTGCTCGCCAAAGTGGGACGCGGTGAAAGCGGCAAAGGCGATGGGCCAGCCAATGGCCATGGAGACGACAACGCCCAGAATGGCCGTGAGCGAGCTGACCCGTTTGTTCCCGTTCAGGAACAGGATGATCAGCAGGAAGGCCACAAATGGCGGTATCGGCACCAGCCACGCCAGGTTGAGAAAACCATCCATGGAATAACCTCGGATCGACCTTCATTCGGGCCCGTTGATCAGGCCCGGATATGAGACAGGCAATGCGCAGCAGCGCAGATAATGAAAAGTCACTTGCTGTGGTTCGCCACTGGTACGCTAGCCATCAGCCTCGGGCGGCGGCTCGGAGGTGCGGCGCCTCATCCATGCCGCCACGCCATTGCCCACGAGAAAGCCCACGCCTGCACCCGCCAAAGCCAGCGCCAGCAACCACAGGTCATTGGGAAGTTGGCGCAGCGTGCCAAAAAAGATGGCCACAATGGCCCCGGCAAAGCTGCCCCACAACAGCAACCCCTGTTCGCGCTTGCGTCGCTTCGCCTGCGCCATCAACGCCTGCGCCCCGGGATACGCAGGCGCATGTTTCAGGATTTCTTTGAGTGCATGGATGGCGCCGGTGAAATTGCCTGCCGCCATCTTCTCCTGCGCTACGGAAAACAGAAAGGCACATTGCTCTTCAAGCGTGCCGGTGAGCAGCTTCTTGGGCATCTCCCGCTATCCCACCCGCCGCGGCAGGTTCATCCCTTGAGCATATCCAATTCATCCAGGTTCACCGTCTTGCGGTTGCGGTAGACCGAGATGATCAGCGCCAGCCCAACTGCGGCCTCGGCGGCGGCAATGGCAATCACAAAAAGGGTGAATACCTGGCCGGCAAGCATGTCGACCGTCGCGCTGAAGCGCCAGAAGGCGATCAGGTTGATGTTGACCGCGTTAAGCATGAGCTCTATGCCCATGAGTGCGGCCACGGCGTTGCGCCGCGCCAGCGATGTGTAGAGGCCGCAGCAGAAGAGAAAGGCGGCCAGGCCGAGGTACCAGTTCAGAGGGACCATAAATGTGTCCTTAATGAATGCGCAGGCGTCGAGTTGGCTACGACTCGCCCACACCCTTGCGGTCGCGCGCCAACAGCAGCGCCCCGCTCAGCGCCACAAGCAGCAGCAGCGCCAGCAGCTCGAAGGCAATTACGTAGTCATTGACGAAGAGCAGCCCCAGCGTAGGGATGACCGCCGCACCAGTGCCCAGTTCACCCGCTTCGACGGGCCACGGCGTGTTGAAGACGATGCCCAGCAGCACGCCAAAGAGCAGCACCGACACAATCGCCGAAGCGAGCATCTGCCGGTTGGTGGGCGACGTGCGCCCGTACATCATGCCGCGCGTCAACATGATGGCAAAGGTGATGAGCGTGGAGATGGCGCCGACATAGACGAGCACCTGCGCGACAGCCACAAACTCGGCCTCGAGCAGCGCGAAGATGGCAGCGATGCCAAAGAGTGCACCCACCAGCGACAGCGCGCTGTGGAAGAGATTGCGCGTCACCGCCACCATCACCCCGCACACCCCCACAAGGAGCGCAAGCGCGAAGAAAATCTGCTGCTGTACGGGTGGGATGAGAGAGGTGATCTGCTCCATGTTCCCGGCTAGCCTCCAAGTAACAATGTAATTGGTAATTGGTAATGGGTAATGGGTAATGGGCGATCGCGCGCACGCTCACATTACCAATTACTTTTTAGTCCCCCGCCTCCTGCGTGTTGACAGGGGCCATGGTGCCAATCAGGCTGCGCGGCG
>CAYJNV010000029.1:16496-23839 GCA_964370975.1 uncultured Caldilineaceae bacterium
TCCCCCGCCTCCTGCGTGTTGACAGGGGCCATGGTGCCAATCAGGCTGCGCGGCGTAAAGGCGCGCTTGGTGCGCAGTTGCTCGGTCTTGAAGTAGTTGGACAGGATGCGCGATACGTACCAGATGACCGCCAGGTTGCCCAGCAGAATTAGCGGATACTGCAGCCACACGCCGCCTGGCAGCTTCATGGCCACCATCTGCCACAGGATGAGCGCCAGCACCAGCGGCACCATCACCTTCCAGGCAAGGTCCATCATCTGGTCAATGCGCACGCGGGGCAGCGTGCCCTTGAGCCACATTACCACGATATAGATTGCCATGGTCTTGCCCAGGAAGTAGACCACCCCCAGAATCGGCAACTGGTCCACAAAGGGGCCTTGCCAGCCGCCCAGGAAGAGCACCGTCATCACCGCGCCCAGGAAGAAGGTGTTGAGGAACTGGGCAAGGAAGAACATGGCAAAGCCCATGCCCGAGTACTCGATGTGGAAGCCGGCGATAATCTCCGACTCGGCCTCCAGCAGGTCAAACGGGGGCTGCTCGGCCTCGGCCAGCGAGGCGATGAAGAAGATGAGCAGCGAGCCCGGCAGGATGAAGCCGTACCAACCCAGCCCTACATTGAAGCCGAAGAGATGGAGCGACTGCGCCTGCGAAATCTGCGACATGCTCATGGAGCCGGCCAGAAGCACAGCGGGGAGCATTGAGAGCACAAGCGGGATTTCGTAACTGATCAACTGCGCCACCACGCGGAAGCCCGACAGCAGCGCATACTTGTTGTTGCTCGACCAGCCGGCCATGAGCGCGGCCATAATGCCAATGGAGCCGAGCGCGGGCACGTAGAGCACCGCCACGTTGAGATCTGCACCGATGAGGCCCGGCGCAAAGGGCAAAATCGCGAGGATCATGAGCACGCCGAAGACCGAGAAGATGGGGGCCACGTTGTAGGCCACCCAGTCGGCATTGTGCGGCATGATCACTTCTTTGGTCAGCAGCTTGAGCACGTCGGCAATGGTCTGCGTCAATCCCCAGGGGCCGCGCCGGTTGGGGCCCAGACGATCCTGGAGGCGGCTGACGACCTTGCGCGTAAGCCAGATCAGGAAGATGGCCATGGCCAGCGCCAGCGAGGCAATGAGCACCGCGCCCACAATGTAGCTGACAATCCAGGCCAGCGATTCAGGCGCGCCGAGCTTCACCTGCAGGTCGGTTAAGGCCTGTGCCCAATTCCAGGAATCACTCCACATGGACGGTGCTCCAGTTCAGGACGAATTCAACTTGATGGCGCGGCGCGGCGCAAACAGCGCGTTCGGCGCGTGGGGCCATACTCAGGACCACTCGAGCGCGCCCTTGCGCCACTCAAAGAAGAGGCCCAGCAGCAGGATCAGCACGAAGGTTATCGTCGCCAGCACGCCGAACATTGTCGTCTGCTCGAAGGCAACTGCAATCGGATAGAGGAAGATGACTTCCACGTCAAAGATGAGGAAGATCAAGCCGATGAGATAGTACTGTGCGCGGAACTGCACCCATGTGTCGCCAATGGTCTGCACACCTGATTCGTAGGTGGAGTTCTTGATGGCGTCGGGGCGGCGCGGGGCGAGCAGCTTGCCCACCACAATCGCGGCCAGGGGAATGATAAAAGCGACGACGCTCAGGACAAGTACAAAACCAAAGTTGCCAAGCATGGCTGTATGCTCCTGCGGTACCGTATCGGCATGCGGCACTGTTTGCGCGTGCGGTGGCGTGTGCCGGAAAAAGCTGGAGATGACGCATGGGCCGGCATCATCCCGGCGCAAGCAGAATCGTATTCACCCAATGGCAGAAGGGGCGTTGTTCCAGCGTACAATCTCGGTTTCCCGAAGGCCAGGGCATGCGCGCTGTTGCGCGGCCGGCGCAAAGGTCAATGGTCTTGCCGCGGAAGATGCCGCCGTGGACCCGCAACGAGCCGCGCCGCCGCATCCCATCCCACATTGTGGAGGACGGAACAATCTGCGGCGTATGCTAACATACGGTCGAGGTGATGGAAAAATCCCAACCGCCGAAAAGCAGTTGAAACATGGAAAGTTGGCGATGCCTTGTGCGTGGGTTTGCGCCGGTCGCAGCGCGCCGGCTGGTGGATTCGTTCGCGCTGCAGCCGCCATATTCTAGCACGTACACAGCGGCGCCAACAACAGCGTCAAGGATGACCACCCAAATCTTATGTTGACAGCCGTTTTTGCTTCGTGATAAACTGCACAAAGGCCCGGGCGCGCGCCGGCACCGTCTCCACTTTTGCCTGTCGGAGGTGCCGACTTGATGGCTCAACACCTGCTCTGCTGCAGGATGACTGCACGGCAGCGCTGTTGAGCCGCTTTTGTGCAAGCGCACTGCCCGCGCCGCCACACAGCACTTCCGCACCACCGCAATCTGCCAGCATTCTGAGGTGACTCTCTTGGCTGCTGAATACTTCCCGCTACTCCTGCTGATAATCATCGCGATTGGCTTTGCGGCGATTGCGATTGCGCTGCCTTCGGTGCTTGGCCCGAGCACAAAGAACAAGGTGCTGCGCGAGCCCTATGAATCGGGCATGATTCCTTTCGGCGATGCGCGCCGCCGCTTCCCGGTCAAGTACTACCTGGTGGCCATGCTCTTCATCCTCTTCGACATCGAAGTCGTCTTCACCTATCCCTGGGCGGCGGTCATTCGCCAACTGCGCGACGGCTGGGGCTACATGCTCGCACTGGCCCCCATGGGCTTCTTTCTCTTCGTGCTCATCATCGGCCTGGTTTACGAGTGGAAGAAGGGCGCGCTCAAGTGGCAGTAGCCGCCGCGCTGCATCGCATTTGTGTGAGTTTTCAGGGAGATTCTGATGGGTCTTGAAGACAACCTGCCCGAAGGTGTATTGACAACATCGCTCGAGGGGCTGGTCAACTGGGGCCGCGTCAACAGCACGTGGCCGCTGCTCTTTGGCCTCGCTTGCTGCGCGATTGAGATGATTGCGGCGGGTACGGCGCGCCACGACATTTCGCGCTACGGCTCCGAACTTTTCCGCGCCAGCCCGCGCCAGGCAGACTTGCTCATCGTCTCCGGCCGAGTGAGCAACAAGATGGCCCCCGTCATCAAGCGCATCTACGAGCAGATGCCCACGCCCAAGTGGGTGATCGCCATGGGAATTTGCGCCAGCGCCGGCGGCCCTTTCAACAATTACGCCATCATCCAGGGCGTGGACAAGATCATGCCCGTGGACGTCTATGTACCCGGCTGCCCGCCCCGCCCCGAGGCACTGCTCTTCGCACTTGACAAGCTGCGCGAGAAGCAAGGCAAGGAGACCTTTGCCAAGTACCACCGCAAGGAACTGGCTGAGGCGATGGTGGGCGCAGAGAACATTGATTCGCTCGACTCGCTGGCCAAGCCCGGCGCGCGCGCCGCAGTCCAGGCCGCCCACTGACCCACTTGCCTGCTTGACCTCCTCCTTTGGCGGGAGACGGCGCGCGTCCGGACGTGCGCTTCCAGGAGCCACCTATGTTGAACGTTTCACCCATCAACCGCCCGTACGAGACGCTGCCCAACCTCAACAACATCGAGATCCCCGCGCTCGCGCCCATGCCCACCGGCGAGACGGATCACACGCGCCGTGTGGTCGAGCGCTTTGGTGACGACATTCTGGCCGCCGGCCGGCATGTGGGCGGACAGGTCGTTTACGTCAAGCCGCAGCGGTTGGTGGAGTTGGCGCGCTTCCTTAAAGAGGATCCCGCGCTGCACTACGAAATGCTCAGCGACATGACGGCGATTGATCGGCTCAAGCTGCCCATTTCCCAGGGCGACAGCCGCTTTCACACCGTCTACCAGTTCCGCTCCTACACGCACAAGCAGCACCTGATGGTGATTTGCCCGTTGGAGAATAGCGACCCGCCCGTGGCGCCGAGCCTCTCGGGCGTTTTCGAGGGCGCCATCTTCTCCGAGCGTGAGTGCTGGGACCTCATGGGCGTGCGCTTCGCCGGGCTGACCGACCACCGCCGCATTCTCATGCCCGAGCACTGGCCCAACCACCCGCTGCGCAAGGATATTCCCGTGGGCGGCGAGGCGGTCCCCTTTTCACTCACCTGGGGTGACCCCGAGTTTGCCACGCTGGGCACGCAGATTTTGCCCGCTGAGAGCATTGCACCCTCTGTGCCACCTGGCTTCAATCGCCACAACATGATCATCAACATGGGGCCGCATCACCCCAGCACCCACGGCGTGCTGCGCCTGGCAGTGGAGCTGGATGGCGAAACCGTGCTCAATGTGGACCCCGACCTGGGCTATTTGCACAGCGGCTTTGAGAAAACGGGCGAAACCAAGCGCTACAAGGACTTTGTCTACTACACAGACCGCATGGACTACCTTTCGGCCATGAGCAACAACCTGGGCTATGTGCTTGGGGTGGAAAAGTTGCTCGGGCTGGAGATTCCGCCGCGCGCCCAGGTCATCCGCGTGATGATGGCCGAACTGCAGCGCATCGCCTCGCACCTCTTCTGGCTCTCCACGCACACGCTCGACATTTCGGGCGTGGGTATGAGCGTGCTCTTCTACGCCACACGCGAGCGTGAGCGCATCCTTGACCTCTTCGAGATGGTCTCGGGCGCGCGCTTGACATTGAGTTACATCCGCATCGGCGGCGTCTGGAAGGACCTGCCGCCAGCCTTCCTCGAGAACCTCTCGGAGCAGGTGAGGACTCTGCCCCCGCTCTTTGACGAGTACGAAAGCATGCTCACCGACGGCCCCGTCTGGCGCAACCGCCTGGAGGGCGTCGGCAAGCTGACGCGCGACGAGGTGCTCAACATGAGCCTCACCGGCCCGCTGGCACGCGGCTCGGGCGTGGACTGGGACCTGCGGCGCGACATGCCCTACTCGGGCTATGAGAATTACGACTTCAAGGTGCCCGTGGAGACGGCGGGCGATTGCTTTGCGCGCTACGTGGTGCGCATGCAGGAGATGCGCGAGAGCGTAAAAATCATCGAGCAGACGATCAAGAATCTGCCCGACGGCCTCTTCAAGTCCGACGACCGCAAGGTTAGCGCCCCGCCCCGTGCCGAGCTGGATGTCAGCATGGAGGCGTTGATTCATCACTTCAAGCTTTACACCGAGGGCCTCCAGGTGCCACCAGGGATGGTCTACAACACGATCGAGGCCTCCAAGGGCGAGTACGGCGAGTTCATCTACAGCGATGGCTCGGGCGTGCCCTACCGCCTGCACGTGCGTGGCCCCAGCTACAACAACATGTACGCCATCAGCAAGATGAGCAAGGGCGGCATGCTCTCGGACGTGGTCGCCAACATTGCGAGCATTGACCCGGTGCTGGGGGAAGTCGACAGGTAATTGGTAAGTGGCAATTGGTAATTGGTTGACTCGTTGAATGGGAGCGCCGCCATGAAAAAGGTTGACGCTGGAGACGCACAGACGAACCTGACGGCTCTTGTTGGTGAAGCCGTAGCATCACATGAGCCGATTCATATTGCTGCCGGTACAGACAATGCAGTGCTAATTGCTGAAGCGGAGTGGAACTCGATCGAAGAGACACTTTATCTGCTCTCGGTACCAGGTATGCGGGAATCCATTCGCGAAGGCATCTCAATTCCAATTGACGAGTGTAGCGACGAGCCGGGGTGGTGAGTGTGGCGCGTGGTCTTTACCAAACAGGCGCAGAAAGACGCCCGCAACCTGCAACAGGCAGGCCTGCGCGCCAAGGCTGAGGTGCTTCTTGCGCTTCTCAGCGAGGATCCATATCGTACGCCGCCTCCATATGAAAAACTTATAGGTGACCTTATTGGCGCCTACTCACGCCGCATAAATCGGCAACATCGGCTGGTCTACCACATTGACAATGACGAGCAGGTCGTGAAGGTCATTCGAATGTGGACACACTACGAGTGACGATCAGGAAATCACGGATATCCCATGGTCCTATCTGAAGCAATACGCGCCGAAATCAAGACGTGGATGGATCTCTACCCTGCAGGGCGCGAGCGCTCGGCAATTCTGCCCGCGCTCTACGTCATCCAGCGCGAATTCGGCTACTGCCGCGTAGATGCGCAGAACGAACTGGCGGAGATGCTCCGCCTGGAGCCGGCCGAGGTGGGCGCGGTGGTGGACTTCTACCACATGTTCAACACCGAGCCCAAGGGTGAGTACCACGTCGAGGTCTGCACCAACGTGCCCTGCATGTTGCGCGGCTCCAAACAGTGTGAGCACCATCTGGAGGAAAAGCTTGGCGTCGGCCTGGGCGAAACCACGCCCGACGGTCAGTTCACGCTTGACCACATGGAGTGCCTCGGCGCATGTGGCACCGCGCCGATGACCATGGTCACCGAGCGCGCGACCGGCCGCATTCGCTACTTTGAGGAGTTGACCAGCGCCGAGAGCGTGGAGGCAATGGTCGCGCTCATCAAGAGCGGCAAGGGCTTCGAGAATCTGGAGCGCTGGACCGCCGCCGGTGACCCGGCGCTCGAGGGCAAGGCCGCCGGCCCCTACACGGTGGGCGGCATGGAGGAGCGCTTCCTGACGGCGCGCGTGGGCAAGTCCGACAGCCACAAGATTGAGGGCTACGAAGCCGACGGCGGCTACGAGACCGCACGACGCGTCCTCACTACGCTGCAACCGCAGGAAGTGATTGACCAGGTCAAGGCCAGCGGCATTCGGGGGCGCGGCGGTGCAGGCTTCCCCACGGGCATGAAGTGGGGCTTCCTGGCACCCGCCTTCCCGCGCTATCTGGTGGTGAATGCCGACGAGTCCGAGCCGGGCACCTTCAAGGACCGCATCATCATGGAGTATGACCCCCACCAGTTGATCGAGGGGATCATTCTCAGCAGCTACGCGATTCAGGCCGAACTGGCCTTCATCTACATACGCGGCGAATACTACTTTGCCGCCACGCGCCTGCGCGAGGCAATTGCCGAAGCACGGGCCAAGGGTTATTTGGGCCAGGGCATCTTTGGCACGGACAAGAAACTGGACATTGTGGTGCACCGCGGCGCGGGCGCCTATGAGTGCGGTGAAGAGACAGCGCTGCTCAGCAGCCTTGAGGGGTACCGCGGCCATCCGCGCATGAAGCCCCCCTTCCCCGCCATCGAAGGCGTCTACTCCAAGCCGACGATTGTGAACAACGTCGAGTCGATCTGTAATGTGCCGCATGTGATGCGCCACGGCGTCGAGTGGTACCGCAGCTTCGGCACCGATAAATCGCCGGGGATGCGCATCTTCTGCCTCAGCGGCAACGTCAAGCGCCCGGGGCTTTACGAGTTGCCCCACGCCGTGCCGCTGCGCGAGCTCATCGAGAAGTTTGGCGGTGGCCAGGAAGTGGAGGGCGCGGCCGTCAAGGCGGTTGTGCCCGGCGG
>CAYJNV010000030.1:0-15659 GCA_964370975.1 uncultured Caldilineaceae bacterium
CAACAAGAAATGCTGTTCTTGTTGAGGCTTTTCTTTGCGTTCCTTTGCGTCTTCGCGCCTTTGCGTCGAAGTTATCTGTTGTCGCACTGGCCAAATGACCAGGTGCAAGACTCAACATGGGACGGGTGCGGCTCTCGTCCTGTGGAGGTCGCAATGTGCGCGCAATACGCGTACTCTGTGGGAAGCGGCGCGTTTGCACCCTGCGCGTACGCCCGCCGGTGCGCGTTCTCGCCCCTGCCTCCCGTTCTGCGTCGATTGTCGGTATCCCCGCGCGTCCGTCTCAACAATTCCACGGGCATTGCCCTGGGAGGGTTCCATGGTCGAGCAAGCGCAAAGCAACTACGGACTTGAGAACCACGGCATTTTGAACCCTGGTGCGGTCTACTGGAATACGTCAACCCCAGGTCTCTACGAACAGGCCGTCCGCCGTCGCGAGGGGCATCTGGCGCATCTGGGGCCGCTGGTTGTGCGCACTGGGCAGCACACAGGCCGTTCGCCCCGCGACAAGTTCATCGTCAACGAGAGCAGTTCGAGTGACAGGGTGGCCTGGGGCAAGGTGAACCAGCCCATGAGCCAGGCGCAGTGGAACATGCTCCACCGCCGCCTGCGCTCCTACCTGCAAGGGCGCGACCTCTTTGTGCAGGATTGTTATGCCGGCGCGGACAAGGCGTACAGGCTGCCCATCCGCATCATTACCGAGCACGCCTGGGCGGCGCTCTTCGCCCGCAACCTCTTCATTCACAGCCACCGCTTTGATGAGCTGGAAAACCACACGCCCGAGTTCACAGTCATCCAGGCGCCCAACTTCTATGCAAACCCTGAAGAGGACGGCACCCGCTCGGAGGTCTTTATTTGCCTCAACTTCGCCGAGCGTATGGTGATCATTGGCGGCACGCAGTATGCGGGCGAAATCAAGAAGTCGATCTTCAGCGTCCTCAACTACCTGTTGCCGTTGCAGGGTGTGTTGCCAATGCACTGCTCGGCCAATTACGGCGACCAGGGCGACGTCGCGCTCTTCTTTGGCCTCAGCGGCACGGGCAAGACAACGCTGAGCACCGACCCGCAGCGCACGCTGGTGGGCGACGACGAGCACGGTTGGAGCGACAATGGCGTCTTCAACTTTGAGGGCGGCTGCTATGCGAAAACTATCCGCCTCTCGCCGACTGCCGAGCCGGACATCTATGAAGCGACGCGCCGCTTTGGCACGATTCTCGAGAACGTTGGCTACGACGCTGTGACCGGGCGCGTGGATTTGGATGACGAGTCACTCACGGAGAACACGCGCGCCGCTTATCCCATCAGCCACATTCACCACGCCACACGCAGCGGCGTGGCGGGCCATCCCAATAACGTCATCTTTCTCACGGCTGATGCCTTTGGCGTGCTGCCACCCATCTCACGCCTCACGCCTGCGCAAGCGATCTACCACTTTCTCTCAGGCTATACGGCCAAAGTGGCAGGCACCGAAAAGGGGGTCACGGAGCCGTCGGCCACCTTCAGCGCCTGCTTCGGCGAGCCCTTCATGGTGCTGCCGCCGGTTGCGTATGCGCAGATGCTGGGTGATCGTATCCAGCGCCACGGCGCCAACGTCTGGCTCGTCAACACAGGCTGGATCGGAGGCCCCTACGGCGTGGGCGACCGCATCAGGATTGCCTATACGCGCGCCATGGTGCACGCCGCCCTGGATGGCGCGCTGGATGGTGTGCCCATGCGCCAGGACCCGGTCTTCGGCGTGCAGGTGCCTGAAGCCTGCCCCGAGGTGCCCGCCGAAGTGCTGGACCCTCGCCGCACATGGGACGACGAGGCCGCCTATGACATGCAGGCCGCACGCTTGGCGCAGATGTTTGTGGAGAATTTCGCCAAGTACGCGGGTGCTGTGGATGCGGCCGTAATGGATGCGGGGCCGCTCGTTCCCTGATCCGGCGCGCGTACACGATCAATGATATACAGCCGCCGCAGCAGCCGGCAACGGTCACCCGCTTCGCCTGGCGCGCCGCGCAAATACGCGGCAGCGACGGGCCATGGCTGGGGTGGCCGTTGCATCGGGTTGACACGGAGACGGGAGTCTGCAATGATGCGGGTTATGTTGGCAGACGATCAGCAGGAACTGCGCTCGGCTATGCGCCTGCTGCTTGAGCAGGAGACTGATACCGAGTTGGTAGGTGAAGTGTCTGAAGTGGCTTCACTGATCGAAGAAGTAACGGCGGCGAGCCCTGATCTGCTGCTGCTTGATTGGGAATTGCCGGAACTCAAGCCGGCGGAGGCAGGCAAACGCCTCCTGGCCGCGCTCCACGGGCTGCACCCTCACCTACTGGTGATCGTGCTGAGCGGCCGTCCGGAAAGCAGCCGCGGTGCACTTGCCGCCGGCGCCGCGGCCTTCGTCAGCAAGACCGAACCGCCCGAAAAGCTGCTTGCCGCGCTGCGGAGCCTCCGCCGGCTCGCAAATGAGGACGGCGCAGGCTATCGCGACTGATTGTCCCACCTCGCTCACTTCGCTCACAACGGATTCGACAAGAGATTATGGCTGATTACGATCTCATCATCATTGGCGGCGGGCCAGCCGGCCTTGCGGCCGCTGCCTACGCTCTGCACGCGCAGCTCTCCGTCGCACTCATTGCTCCCGACCTGGGCGGCAAGGTGACCTACCCCTTTGCCCTGCGCGACATGCCCGCCCGTGACACCGTGTGGGGCGCAAGCCTTGTGCGCGAACTCGAGATGCGCGTCCGCAATAACCTGGACCACCATATCAACACCGACGTCACGCAACTCGAGCGCACGACAAATGGCGCCTTCACAGTGCACCTGAGCGCAGGCGCGCCCCATACGGCGCGCGCCCTTGTGTTGGCCACCGGCGCCCGTCCGCAGCGCCTCTATGTACCAGGCGAAAGCGAATACTGGGGACGGGGTGTCAGCTTTTCCGCGATTAGCCACGCGCCTTTCTTCCACGATCGCACAGTGGCCGTCATCGGCGCAGGCGCGCGTGCCGTCCATGCCGTGCTCACGCTCGCACCGCTTGCCCGCCAAATCTACTTCGTCATTTCGCGCGCGCAGGAGCTGCAGAACACGCCCGCAGCATACATGGCATTGAACCATCCCAAGGTGCTGGCCTTCCGCAACTGGGAGGTGCAGCAGATTGAGGGCGATGACTTCGTCCGCACCATGGACCTTGTTGGCAGCAACGGCGAGATTCGCCGCCTGGAGGTGGATGGCGTCTTCATTCAGTTTGGCCTGTTGCCCAGCAACAGCCTCGTGCGCGACATGGTTGCGCTTGATGAAGACGGCCACGTCAAGATTAACCAGCGCTGCGAGACAAGCCTGCCGGGGCTCTTCGCGGCAGGCGATTTGACAAACATTAACGCCGAACAGGTGCCTGTCTCGTTGGGTGAAGGCGCCAAGGCGGCGTTGGCGGCGTGGGAGTACCTGGCGATGCACCCCATCGCGGATTCGCACAAGCGCGCAGACTGATCAATTCCTGTACCACGCGCTGTTTTGATGCAAGGCCGCAAGGAACTGCAATCAGAGAGAAGCCCGTGGCACGCGGTGTCGCATCCTCCATATCTTGAGGACCGAAGTACGCAAGACATTCGTTGGCACGCTCTCGCGGTGGCGCGTCAGGATACGAGTGCAACCTTCTTGTCCAAATCCGGTTAAGGCGTGCGTATTGCACTGAAAAACGAAGCCGCAGCGCACGAGTGCGTTGCGGCTTTCTGTCTGGTGGCGGGGCCGTCGATTGGCGGCGCAGCTAGCAGTGGAGGATGCAGTCCTCCGTGCCAAAGCCGTTGGGCGCATAGGCGTCGGCCTCCTCGTCGTTAAACCAGCTGCCGTCGCTATTCATGTAGCGAAAGCGGTAGCTCTTGCCAGGCTCGAGCTTCACTGAATAGCTAGCCGTGCCATTGGCGCGCTTCACCATCTTGCCGTTGGCCGGATTCCAGCCGTTGAAGTCGCCCACCACGGCCAGCTTGCTCTTGGCGCCATTGGCCGCCTGCACAAATGTCACCTTGACGGTGTCACCCTTCCGGGTTTCCTCGCGCTTGATCATCTAGGGTCTCCTATTCTGTGCACACCTGTGGTACGCACGCTGCCGTGGATGAGTGGGTCGGCACATGCGCCGCCGGCCACTCGCCAAGGTTACGAAATCAATCACGTCGGGCGATGCGGAACTGTGCCGCAATCGCGCTTTCCCGTTCTCCCCGCCAGACGCAGCGGCCATCGTAGCACAAGTGAGCGGAACGACTAAATCCACCACCGCGGTGCGTCGCGCACCGCGTAATCGCCGGAGGAGAGGCGCATGAGCAGCAGACCGACGCGCACCTGGTCGCTCTTCGCCGCGCCGTCCCAATCCGCGCCCTGGACGGTGCCGCCGCGCGTCGTGGTCGTGGGCGCGGGCATGGCGGGGCTGGTCTGCGCACGCCTGCTTACCGACAGCGGCTTTGCGGTCACTGTGCTCGAGGCGCGCGCACGCATTGGTGGTCGCCTGTGGACCGATACGCGTCTGGGCGTGCCAATCGACCTGGGCGCGTCGTGGATCCACAGGGCCGACACGAACCCGCTCACGGTATGGTGCCAAACGATTGGCATCCGACTTGTGTACGCACCGACGGGAAGCCGCCGCTTCTACGAAAGCGGCGAGCTCCTGCGCATGCCGCAACTCGCGCGCCGGGCGTGGCGGGGAATGGCGGCGGCCGGCGCGGCGGCCGGGCGTGCGCAGTTGCAGGCGCGGCGCACGGGCGTTGCCAGATCACTCGGTAGCGTCATGGAGCCGCTGCTTGCCGACCCGCGCCTGCCCCTCTTCGATCGCCGCTTGCTCGCCTGGATTACGTCCATGAGCGAGAGCGTGGAGGGCGCGCCGGCCGACCTGATCGACCTTGCGCACTGGTATCCCGGCGAGGCCAATGGCGTGAATGCACTACCGGTCGGCGGCTATCAAGGGCTTGTGGACGACGCCGCGGCGGGGCTGGACGTGCGCCTGGGCGCGCCCACCACCGCAATTCACTACGCGCCCACAGGCGTCGTTGTGCAGAGCAGCGCCGGCGCGTTTGCGGCCGATGCTGCCGTCGTCACCGTGCCGCTGGGTATTCTCAAGGACGAGGCGATTCGCTTTGAGCCCACTTTGCCAGCGCCCAAGCGCGCGGCGATCGCGCGCCTTGGTTATGGCGGCGACGCCGCGGTGAACAAGATCATCATGCGCTTCGATGAGCAGTTCTGGCCCGACACAAACGAGCGCTGCATTGTGCTGCCGACACAACCCGATGACCGTGGTCGCTATACGAATTGGATCAATGTAGCGCACCTGCTCGACGCGCCCGTCATCATGGGTTTTGCCAGCGGAGCAGCTGCCGCCCGCCTCGAGCGCGAATGCGATGACGACGCCTCTGTCGACGCAGCGCTTGCCAACCTCGGCCGCCTTGTCGGCACCCCGCCTCCCCGACCAAGCGGCGTGCTTGTGACAAGATGGCTCAGCGACCCCTGGGCACGAGGAGCGTACTCATACAATCGTGTACACAGCAGCGCGGCCGACCGCGCCCACTACGCGCGGCCACTTGGCGACCGCCTCTACTTTGCGGGTGAGGGGACACAGGTGCATGACTACGGTACGGTGCAGGCGGCGTTGCGCTCGGGCGTCGACGCCGCTTGCGCCATCTTCCGCCGCTGGTCGGCCGTGGAGCCCAGCATGGGGAATGTGCCGTGGAGTGAACCGTAATTAACAATTGACGATTGATCATTGGCCGCCGGCGGCCAATGATCAATCGTCAATTATCAATTATCTTGGTCGTCCGCTATGCCCAGTAGCTGTACACCGACGGCGCGTTCTCGCCGCCCGGCGCGCTCCACTGGAAAATCCACCAGGCATCGTAGGGGCTGAGGTTGACGCAGCCGTGGCTGCGCGGGCGGCCGAAGGCATCATGCCAGTAGGCCGTGTGCAGCGCATAGCCGCCGTGGAAGTAACAGGTCCACGTCACTTCCTCAAGATAGTAACCTGGCCCGGCCATGCGCCGCGACTCAAGCCGCCACCACGTTTTGAAGACGCCCTGCACTGTTGGCGAGCCGCCGGTGCCCGTGGCAACCAGTGCAGCGTAGACCGGCTTGTCGCCCTCATAGGCAATTGCGGTCTGCTCCTTCAGGCAAACGCCCACCCAGCGCTCATCCGCCTGAATGCTTGCGGGGCGGCTCTTGGGGCGCGCCACGCCAATCCACGTGGCGCTGGTCCACTGCTCATCGCCCACGCGATACCAGCGCGACCCGGCTGCCCTGGCCTCTTCGAGAATCGGCACCATCTGATTGTGTTGCAGTTCACCCACGATTTCGCCGTTAGGCGTTTTTCGCACGTTGAGCGTGGGTGAAACCACCCAGCCCAGCGGCAGCGACGCCTGCGCCAGTGAGGCAGGCATGGGCGCGCCCACCGGTTCCAGTGACGCGGGCCGCTCGGGCAGCGGTTCGGCCGAAGGCTCGTCGCCATTGGCGGCGCTGCTGATCAGACGCACATAGCCGGCGTGCACCCAGCGGTTCTCGCCGATGCGATACCATTTGGCCCCGGCGACGGTCGTCTCCTCGAAGATTGTGACTTTGGCCCCGTAACGCAGTGATGCGATGGGCGGATTGTTGTAGAAGACGCCGGGCCGGGCGCGTACGTTGAGCACGCCTGCAATCACCGTTCCGCTCTTTTCCGTCGTGGGCGGTGGCGGCGGTGGCGGAGGCGGCGGAGGCGGCGGAGGCGGCGGCTGTGTGCCGCCACCATCGAGCAAGACGCCACGCAGTGCGGAGGGAATGACGATGGTCACCGACGAAGCGGGTATCCAGTCGAAGCTACCCGTCTGGAACCAGATCTGGCCTTTTGTGGCCACCTCCTGGCGAATGGCTACGTAGGTGCCGGGGGAGAGGCTGCGCGAAACGCGGCCACCTGGCTCGGTGTAGGTGCGCGTCCACGCCCAGTTGGGGCGCGCATAGCGAAATGGCAGCCACGCCGGGGCCGAATTGATGACAATCGGCACTTCAATGTCGGCCTGCACCTCGCGCGCCAGGGCGGGAAGCGCATTCACATCGGCCGGCGCGGCCATGCTCTGCTCGGGCTCGGCCTCCGCAATTTCGATGGCAGTCTCGCCCAGCGTGGCAATGCGATAGCCGTCGGCGTCCACCAAATCGGCGGCAATGGTGTAAACGCCATGCTTGTAGTAGACCGCAGTCAGCGAGTTCTCCTGCGCGGCCATGGCGCCTTCCAGGAAGAAGGACTGGCCCGCGCCGGTGTCGATTCGCACACGCTGATTGCGCCCCAGCCCCTCCATGCGCACCGTAATGGTGACGCTGTTGGGGTCTGTCCGATCGCGCCGCGCCTGGAAGAGCGCCAGGGCAGGCGTACCACCCGGTGTCTGCTGCGGCACCGCCTTGGGTGTGCCCACGGGCGCCTCGTAGCGCTCTTCGCCCCAGGTGAGCGCCGCCACGAAGGGCCCCTTGCCCGCAAAGGTGTGGCGACCCACTTCGATGTCGCTCATGGCCCGCCACTCGCCCGGCGAAGGCGCGCAAACACTTCCCACGTCAATCACCTTACCGTCGCCGGTCTCCACGCGCACGTCGGCGCAGTCGGCCGCAGCCCCTTCGCCGGGCGCGCCAAAACGCAGCACGAAGCGCGCGCGGCGCGACGATGGATCGTACAAGACAACGAATTGTCTGGCAGAACTCATGCGACCTCCTGGAAGGGTTTGATGGCGGCTGCTGGGTCACGCTGCCCGCGCGGGAGGAAAGCGCCGGCGCCTGTGTTGCATAGGGTTGTCAATGACTGTGTGTCGTAGCGGCGGCACGTCGCTCTCGCGCGCGTGTCGACACGGTGGATGCTTATCGGACATTCTGGGTCCTGCAGAATGGTATTGTACTCGAGCGAAAAGAAGTCGGCAATGCGGCGCAGCGCCAATTATCTGGCGCGTATGCAGAGGTCTGCCTGTGGGTCGCGCGGCACATCTATCGTGGAGCGCACGAACGCGGCATTGCCTATCAGATGTTCCAACCAGCAACGTCGAGCAAGCGCGGCAAAATGCTTATCTTGGACGCAGCCTGAATGCCAGCGTGGGCGGGAATTCGGGGTAGTTGCCAAACGAGTGGCAGTTGCGCACCGTTTCGGCCGGATAGGTCGGCTCCTCAATCGCGTCCATCACCAGCCCGGCGGCAAAGGCAGGTGCAAGCAGGTCGGTCAGCGCGCGGTGGAAGTACCAGTGGGGCTCCGGTTCACCCGGCGCGCCGACGCCCTTCATGGCATACGGTGTGCGGTATCTCCACAATTTAAGCGAATACTCTGTGGCAAGCGCACCATTGCGTTCTACAAATTCGGCTGTGCGCGCGCTGTCACCGCTGTGCAGGACCGGGTGGGCCGTCACGACGACAAAACGCCCGCCCGACTTGAGCAGCCTCGCGACTGCGCCATAGAGCGGCGCAACATCGGCGATGTCCATGAGCGCCATAGTGGAGACTGCGGCGTCAAATGCACCCTCACCCAACAGGCTGAGCGCCCCAACATCCGTAGCATCCACCACGGCATAGCGCAGGCGCGCCGCGACATCTGCGGGAAGTGCCGCCGCGCGCGCCTGCGCACGTGCGATGAACGTGGCCGCGGCGTCAATACCCGTCACCTCTGCGCCCAGTGTAGCCAACCGACGCGACAGTTGGCCGTTGCCGCAGCCGATGTCGAGCACCCTTTCACCCGGCTGCAGAGCCAGCAGCCGCTCCGCAGGTGGCCCCACCACGCTGCGATGGAACTCGTTGCCCTCGTCGCCCATGAGCGTATCCCACCAGGCGGCCTTGGCCTCCCAAATGCGTACACTGTCGGCCTGCTGGTCGCGTCCCTCTTGAAAGCGCTCCTGCATCAGCTGCCTCGCTCGCCTTCTGCGTCCGCACCATCGTACGGCGGCAGTGGCGCGCCCTCAATCACGTGCCGTTGAAAGTGGCGGCCCCAGTGCGGACGGCGGCCGTCGCGGTCCACAAAACCGTATTCGTCGGAGAGGCCCCACGAACTGTAGACGCCGCCGGACTTGTGCGCAACGTCAGGATCAGCCGCGAGCGCGGCCACGGCGCGCCCCACAAACCAGGGCGTCTCCGAGGCAATGAAGTGAGGTTCCTTGCGTGCGCCTTCACGCCAGTTGGCCTCCGTGACGCCGAAGTGGTCGAGCATCTCCTCGGAGCGGAGGAAGCCGGGCGTAATCGCCAGCGCCGTCACACCAAAGGGGCGCAACTCCTCGGCCATGCCAAACGCCATGCGGATGACGCTGTGCTTCACAAGGTCGTAGAGGAAATTGCCTCGATATCTGTTCGTGTCGCCGTCGGTTACCTCCACGATCAGCCCGTGCCCTTGCTTCACCAGCAGCGGCGCAGCGTAGCGGCTGGTGATGACATGCGTGAAGATGGCCGTCTCGAAGAGCTTGTGCATGGAGTCCAGTGATTGCTCCCACAGAGGTTGCCCCCACGTGCTGTGCAAGAACCACTCGCCGCCCCAGATGTCGTTGACGAGGATATCGAGCCGCCCCTGCTCGGCCTCGACGCGCGCAAAGAGCGCCTCTACCTGCGCCTCGTCGCGGTGGTCCACCTGCACGGGGATGCCCAGTCCCCCCATTTGCGTGACAAGTTCCGCAGTCTCTTCAATTGTCTCGCTGCGCCCTGGCGTGGCCACAGCGCCGCGCACGCTGCGCCCCGTACAGTAAACAGTGGCGCCGGCTTCGCCCAGCATGGTGGCAATGCCGCGCCCGGCGCCGCGCGTGGCCCCGGCAACGACTGCAGTGCGGTTGGAGAGTGGTAGCGGCATGGTGATTGGCTGACTGGTTGACTCGTTGACTGATAATTAATGATTGATAAATGAGAATTGGCGGCACTGCACCGCGGTGTGTTGCGTCGTCTGCCCTTTCGCATGCGCCAA
This sequence comes from uncultured Caldilineaceae bacterium, assembly GCA_964370975.1. Taxonomy (GTDB): domain Bacteria; phylum Chloroflexota; class Anaerolineae; order Caldilineales; family Caldilineaceae; genus UBA5069. The sequence continues at coordinate 9,893 of CAYJNV010000030.1, forward strand.
CACCCGCGCCGAGGTGCTGCAAGCAATCGGGGGGCGCCCGCAGACGCCCCCCGATTCTACACAGTTTCGCTTGCCGTGCAACCGCGTCTAGCGACCGGCGACGACCTGCCCGTCCACCATGGCATAGACGGCGTTTGTCGCCTGCTCATAGACGAAGAGGACAACGCTCTCCTGGTCCAGCGTCAGCGGGATGTTGTCACCGCCGGCCACGCCACCCAGGCCGTAGTTCACATCCCACGTGCCATTGAGCGCGGCCTTGAACTCAAAGGTGCCAGGCGGCAGCGTGACGGAAAGCGTCCAGATGCCGTTGCCGCCGTTGACTGCCTGCACAACGGGGTCACTCGGCGCCCACTCGGCGCCGCCCAGCGTGCCCGCAATTGTGCCGGGGAAGGAAACGGTGACAGGAGCACTGCCGGTTGTTGTGGTGCTTGTGGTTCCTGTGGTGGCAGCGGTTGCGGTCGTGGTCACCGTTGCAGTCGGGGTTGCGCCCGCCGTCACTGCGCCCGCCGTCACTGCGCCCGCTGGGGCTGCGTCGGCCGCCGCTGCCGTCGGCGCGTTAATCTGCGCCACGCTCGGCTGCTTCTCGCGGATGGCCTGCACGGCGTCGTCATAGGCGCTCAATTGCTCGGTGACCGCCGCAGGCAGTTCGGTGGCGGTGAAAACCACCGCTGTGCGCCCCGGCACGGTGAAGACACCGTTGGCATAGGTTGCCCCTGCGGACCCGTCGAGCGCCGCAAGCGCCGGCGCGAGCGTCAGGTTCATCGCGCCGAAGCCCTCTTCGGTGAAGGTGGTTGTCAGGGGGTTCGCGTTGATCAGCGCCACCACCGCCTCCAGATTCGAGTCAATATCGGACTCCTCCTCACCACTGTCCACCACGCTCATCACAATCAGGCCGGGAATGCCTTCCGGGCCAACGTTGTGGAAACGGAGCATCGAGTTGACTTCATCGGCCGATTGCAGGCGCAGCAGCGGCGTGCTGGCACGTACGCTGAGGAACGCCTCGAAGTTGGCCACACTCGCCTGCATCAATGCAGGCGTCGGCTGCAGGTCGGCGTTGGCCAGCAGCGGCTGCATGACGGGCCAATCCTCACCATTCTTCTCTTCGGGCGGCAGGCCGCGTCCAAAGCCATTGTCCTGAAAGGTGAAGTCCAGGTGATTGAACCAGTCGCCCGAGTTGTAGGAGTCGCGGTCAAAAGACTTGGAGCGCAGCATTTCGCTGCCCGCCTGCTGGAAGGGGATGCCCTGGCTCAGCAGCACGATGGCGTGGCCCAGTGCGGCCATCTGCGCGCGCTCGCTAAGTGTAGCCTCGGCAGGTGCGGCAAGTTGCACCACGTCGAAGAGCGTCTGGTTGTCGTGGCTGTCGGCATAGGCAATGTTTTCCTGCGGGTCTTCGGTGTAGCCCACGGGTGCGCCGTTGTACTGCACCTCGTCGCCACGCAGGGCGTAGCCGCGGTGGTCAATCAGGAGGTAGTTCTTGAGATTGCCCGCCATCCCCACCTTGATCCAGTCAGTCACGAGTCCAAGCCGTTCGGCTGCGGCCGCGTCGCTGCCCCAGTCATAACGGTTGGGCTGAATCGACAGGCCTGTAACAAAACCCTGGCGCTGAAGGTCTGCGCCCGTGTCAAACGGGCCTACGCCGCGCACGGCGTCACGCAGGCGGTCATTGAAACTGCCAATCCCTGTACCGGCAAGGTTCAGCTGCGACGCGTTGACGCCGCGTGCATTGTCTGCAACCTCGCCGAAGTTCCAACCTTCGCCATAGACGTAGATGGCCTTGCCGTCCACACCGTCCTTGGCCAGCGTCAGGCCGTCAAGCATGGCGCGCACGGCCTTCATGTCTGCCAGCATGTGGTGGCCCATGAGGTCGAAGCGGAAGCCGTCTACCTTGTAGTCTGTGGCCCACACGCGCACCGCGTCGAGCATCAACTTGCGCATCATTGCGTGCTCGGTGGCCGTGTTCTGGCAGCATGTGCTCGTCTCGACGACACCGTCCGCATTGAGGCGGTGATAGTAGCCGGGCACGATCTGGTCCAGAACCGACTTCGCATCCTGCCCCGCGGCGTTGGTGTGATTGAAGACAACGTCATTGACAACGCGCAGGCCTACCTGGTTGAGCGTCTGCACCATTTGCCGATACTCGAGGATGCGTTGCCCGCCCTCGGGATTTGTGCTGTACGAGCCCTCGGGTGCGAAGAAGTGGAAGGGGTCGTAGCCCCAGTTGTAGGCGTCCACATTTTGCGTCATCACCACGGCGGACTGCTGCTTTTCACTGTCGGGGGCCATGGTGGCAAATTGCGCAGGATCGGGTGAAACCCAGGTGGCCTTGTCCTCGTCGATTGTGGCGATGTCAAATGTGGGCAGAAGGTGAACATGGCTGAGGCCCGCGTCGGCCAGCGACGCCAGGTGCTGCATTCCATCGGATTCGACATCGGTGAAGGCCAGATAGGTGCCGCGCGCGGCCTGGGGCACGCTGGCATCAAAAGCGCTGAAGTCGCGCAGATGCAGTTCGTAGAGTGTGATGTCCTCGGGCGCCTGGAGGGGCGGCTTGTTGTAGCTCTTCCATTTGGCGGGCATCAGCGCCGGGTCATTCAGGTCCACAATCTGGCTGCGCGTGCTATTGGCGCTCAGGCTGAGCGCGTAGGGGTCTGTCACGACGTTGACCTCTACAAGGCCGGTGCTGGGCACAAGCACGCGCACCTCGTACAGGTAGTAGGAATTTCTCCAGGTCGGCTCTCCCGTCACGCTCCACACGCCGTTGGTGGCCTTCATGGTGATTGTTTGCGCGGGGGTGTCGGCGGCGGCGTCATCAAAGAGCAGCAGGCGCACGCGCTTGGCTGTGGGCGCCCACACACTAACGGTGGGCACGTCACCTTGCCATGTCACGCCCAGCGGGCCGTCATATGCAAAGAGTTGGTCGAGCACACCAGGGATTTGCAGGCTCGTGGCGTCTATCAGCGCGCCGTCCGGATCGGTCACCTGCAGCGCCAGTTGCGATTTGAGCAGCGACGGCACCTGGTTCAGGCGATCGGCAGGCAGGCGCAGCGCCAAATAGCCATCCAGTTGCGGGAACTTGACCAGCGTCTCCGGGCTCAGCCCTGCGGGGTCCAGCGTGAGCGGCGTCGTGGTCACACCACTGCCCATCACGCCGTCCACCGTCAGTTGCATGCCGCCATTCGCGGCATCAAGCAGCACAAAGGTGGCCTCGGTGATTGTGCCAGCGGGGGTGATTTCGGCCGTGGCAGTCACGTCGGCGCTGGCAGCAACTGGTGCAACGGCAGGAATGGCGGGTGCGGGATAGGCGATGGTATCGGAGGAGACCCACTGCGCGCGTGCCTTGCTCAGGTCGCCATTGGGGCGAACGCTGAGGTCGGGCCGCTCGGTGTAGAGTCTGAGGTCGCCCGAAATGATCCATGCCTCCGCCGACTGCGTCAGGTCAAGGAACATGTCGGGGCCGGGGTCCTTGGTGTCACCGCTGTGGATGATAAGGCCCAGCTCGGCGGCATCGGCAACCAGCGGGACTTCCCAGTAGACGCCAAAGTCGTCCGCACCGGATTGCGCCAGGGGCGCGCCCCACTCGGTCGGCGCGGCGGCGTCTTTCCAAACGTGCAAACCCCAGCCCCCATACACGCCATCGGCGCGGAAATAATGAATCACAGCGGTGTTGGTGCTGCCCGGGTCAACGCCGGCGGCCGGTGTATCCTGTGCAAAGGTGGACGCAGCAGGAAGAATCAGCGTGCAGAGGAGCACAATTGTGAAGAAGACACGTGCAAAATGAGGCAAACGAGCGGACATGGAGCGTCTCCTTGGGTAATCTCACGGCAGGGCGTTCGCCACGTGGGCGAGCGCATGAGTCGGTGCAATGGCGGCAGCGCGGAAACGGGCCGGCAAATGGGCGAGCAACTTCCTGCCAAATTGTACTGCATCAGCGGCGCAGCCAGAAAGCCGAGGGGTGAAAGCGGAGGCGCGCTTGCCAGCCAACGACAATGGAAACGCTGGACGCGCGCCGCAAGTTTCCGGCTCTCCATGTTGGGCCTTGCACCTGAATGGCACTAAGATGGTGTGCAACGCTACGGCGTGTCACCGGCAAACGGTCCACAATCGTGCGGCCGGCGGTTAACCTATTGCGAAGCTGGAAACAATCCATAACGAACAGTACCTGCAAGGAGCATTTCACATGTCTCAAGGTCTGGTCATGGCCCACTCGGGCTGGCGCTACATCGTCCTCGTTCTGCTGCTCGTCGCCATCATCAAGTATCTCATCGGCTGGCTCGGCAACGGCAAGTGGAGCAGCTTCGATGCTATGCTCAACCGCTTCACACCGATTGCCGTCGACATCCAGTGGATTCTCGGAATCATCGTCTGGATTATGGGCACCTGGTGGAGCAACGGCGACCGCGCCCGCGCCTGGGAGCACCCCGTTACGATGACAGTCGCGGTCGTGGCGTTGCACATACTCTCGGCACGCGTCAAGAAGGCGAGTACCGACAAGGGCAAGTTCCAGGCAGGATTCTGGGCATACCTGATCACCACAGTGATCATCGCCCTGGGGCTCATTGTAATCCTGGGCAGTTGTAATCTCTTCGCTTAAAACGCGCTGTGGGCGGGGCCGGCGTGGATCCACGCCGGCCCCGTATTTGTGCATATGATAGACACGACCAGAGAAGCCGACGTGCCTGCGATTGAGGCGCGCGCACTCGTCAAGAGTTACAGCAGCGGCGATGGCGTTGTCCATGCCGTGCGTGGGCTGGACCTCACCGTTGCCCAGGGCGAAATCTACGCACTGCTAGGGCCCAACGGTGCAGGCAAAACGACCACCATCTCCATGCTCACCACGCTGCTTCTGCCCACTAGCGGCACGGCGCGCGTGGCCGGCTTTGATGTGGTGGCAGACGCGGCCGCCGTGCGCCGCCGTATTGGCGTCACCTTTCAGGAAGTGGTGCTCGACCAGGATCTCACAGGCCGTCAGGTGCTCGACTTTCACGCACAGCTCTATGGAATGAGCAAAGCGCAGCGGCGGGCGAAGATTGATGAACTGGCCGCGCTCGTGGAACTGACCGATGTGCTCGACCGCAAGTCGGCGCGCTATTCCGGTGGCATGAAGCGACGGCTCGAGCTCGCGCGTGGCCTCATGACCGAGCCTGCCATCCTCTTCCTTGACGAACCCACCCAGGGGCTGGACCCGCAGAACCGCGCCGGAATCTGGCGCTACGTACGCCAACTGCGTGCCGAGCGGGGCATCACCCTTCTGCTCACCACCCACTCCATGGAAGAGGCGGAAGAGCTTGCCGATCGCGTCGGCATCATCGATCAGGGTCAACTTGTTGTCGAAGGCGTCCCCGATGTGCTTGCGCGCGGCATGGGTGCGGATGTGATTGCTCTGCACGGCGTCGGCGCGACCGATACACTGCTGGCGCGCCTGCAGGCGCTGCCCTTCGTGCAGCAGGTCAAGCACGTGCTGCCGAGCGATGTCGAAGCAATTGAGGCTCAGAACGAAGGTGCGCCGCACATCTTGCAGGTGGGGGTCGACGAAGGCGACCGCCGCCTCGCCGAGGTGGTGACACTGGCCGCAGCGAGTGATTTCCAGATTCGCGCGGTGCAGGTCGCGCGGCCCTCGCTGGCCGATGTCTTCCTGGCGCACACCGGCCACGCCCTGCGCGACAGGCTGGACGATTGAAAAGTCTTTTCACGCACGGGTCCTGACGCCAGGGCGCTATGTCGCCAGGAAACGCAAGGAAGGGGGGGGGGCACCAGCAAAAAAACCAGAGCA
>CAYJNV010000030.1:15669-23777 GCA_964370975.1 uncultured Caldilineaceae bacterium
GCGCAAGGAACTGCAACAACGGAAATCGCCGTTGCAGTTCCTTGCGCCCTTCCTTGCATTTCATAGCGCCCTTGCGTCAAACCGGCTTGGGCGCGCTCGGGCCTACTTCACAAAATCGCGCAGCACCTGCGCAAGCGTCGGCTCGCCAATCTCCTGCAGTTCGTAACCCACGCGCAGGGCCGGCTTGTCGAACTTGACCAGGCGTCGCAGGTCAATCGGCGTGGCAATCAGCACCACATCGTGCGGTGTGTTGCGGATTGTGGCCTCGAGGTCGGCCACCTGCTGTGCGCCATAGCCCATCGCCGGCAGCACCGTACCCGTGTTGGGGTACTTGGCATATGTTTCGGCCAGCGCGCCAATGGCGTAGGGGCGCGGATCCACAATCTCGGCTGCACCCAGCTTGCGCGCGGCCACCCAACCTGCACCAATCTTCATCTCGCCATGGGTCAGCGTTGGGCCGTCCTCAATCACCAGCACGCGCTTGCCCTTCACCTCCGCGCCTGTCTCCACTGTGATGGGGCTGGCGGCGTCGATGTAGATAGCGTCGGGGTTGAGCGCGACGGCCGTGTTGCGCGCCAGCTCGATCTGGTCGAGCGATGCTGAGTCAATCTTGTTGAGCACGATGACGTGGGCGTTGCGCACGTTGAGTTCGCCGGGGTAGTAGTGAATGGCGTGGTCGGCGCGCAGCGTGTCCACTACGGTAATCAGCAGGTCGGGCTTGTAGAAGGGAAGGTCATTGTTGCCGCCATCCCAGATGATGATGTCGGCCTCCTTCTCGGCCTCGCGCAGGATGGCCTCGTAGTCAACGCCGGCGTAAATGACGCCGCCCGCGACCACATGCGGTTCGTATTCCTCGCGCTCCTCAATCGTCACATCATGCAATTCCATGTCGTCCATCGTAGCAAAGCGCTGCACGGCTTGCTTGGCAAGGTCGCCATAGGGCATGGGATGGCGCACGGCCACCACGCGTTTGCCCATGGCACGCAGGATACCCACGACACGGCGGCTGGTTTGGCTCTTGCCCGCGCCCGTGCGCGAGGCGCAAATGGCAATTACGGGCTTGGTGGACTTGACCATGGTCTGCTCGGGGCCAAGCAGCATGAAGTCGGCGCCCACGGCCATGGCACGCACGCCCGTGCGCATGACATGCTCGTAGGTCACATCGCTGTAGGCAAAGACAGCCAGGTCGGCCTCCGTCTCGCGCAGCACGCGCTCGAGGTCGGCCTCGGTTTCAATGGGGATGCCTTCAGGGTAAAGCGAGCCGGCGAGCGCGGCGGGGTAGCGCCGCCCATCAATATTGGGGATTTGTGTGGCCGTAAAGGCCATCACCTGATACGTATCGTTGTCGCGAAAGAAGACATTGAAATTGTGAAAGTCGCGCCCGGCGGCGCCCATAATCACAACCTTGCGGGGCTTTTGCTGCGTCATTGCAGCCTCCTTTGGGAATGGTGATGCAGAGAAGATTGGCAATTCATAAGAAGAAGTTGCTGGACCTGCGAAATCAGCGCGCCTGCTATCGGCCTGGCGCGGGCGGCCGGTTCGCGCCAGGCCATGCGCCGGGCGTCTCGCCCAGCGGGAGGACGAAAACGGTCTCTTGCTTGAAGAGCGTGAGGCCGCGCGCCTGATAATTGGTTAACGCCAAGGGGTGATCGAGCGAGCAGGTGTGCACCCAAACGCGTTGCGCGCCCTTTGCCCAGCCGCGCGCAATGGCATGCGTCAGCAGGCGGCCGCCCACGCCTTTGCCGATGAACTGGGGCAGCAACCCGAAGTAGCAGATTTCGACGCTGCCTCCCTCCTGTGGCTCAAGTTCGTAGTAGCCGGCAGGCGTGCCGTAGAGGTAGGCCACCCATGTCTCGTAGCCGGGCTGGCCAATCGTCCGCATCCAGCGTGCGTAGTCCCATGTCAGCCGATCGCGCCACTGCCAATCGCCCCCCACGGACGTATAGAGAAATCTCCCGAACTCGGGGGAAGGCAGCTTGGCCTCGATGATCTCCAGCCCGGCCGGCGTTGCCGTGCTGGGGCGCAGCTTGGCGGGATCCACCATTTCCAGGTGAAAAACGGTCACTGGCTCGTAGGCATCACTCATAAGGAGGCGAGAACAAATCCAAGGCTCAGCAGAATGGAGAAGATGAGGCTCAACCGGGCGGCGCCGGCAAGCGTTTGGTTGAGCGCGCGGCCGCGCTGCGTGCGGACATCGCGCAGCAACCGCAATGCCAGCGGCAGGCTGGCGAAAGGCAACAGCAGCCACAGAGAATCCAGCGCAAGCACGATGGCGGCCGCATAGGCCACCACCAGCAGCGCCACATACTCAACGCGTGCGCCCTGATCGCCCAGAAGCACGGCCAGCGTGCGCTTGTTCGCCTGTGCATCGGTGGCGCGGTCGCGAACATTGTTCACAACCAAAACACCGGTAATCAGCGCGCCCACGGGCACAGACGCCAGCCACACCTGCGCCGTGACGGTGAGCGCCTGCACATAGTATGTGCCAGCGACCGCCGCGACGCCAAAGAAGAGGAAGACGAAGAACTCGCCCAGTCCGTAGTAGCCATAGGGCAGTGGACCGCCCGAGTAGAGCAGCGCAGCCACAATCGCCGACGCTCCCAGCGCCAGCATCGGCCAGCCGCCCACGGTAATCAGATAGAGCCCTACCAGCGCGGCCAGGCCAAAGACAACCACCATGCCCCAGCGCACCTCTGCGGGCGAAAGCAGGCCACCGGCGGTGACGCGCGTGGGACCCATGCGCTCGTGGGTGTCGGCCCCCTTGAAGAAGTCAAAGTAGTCGTTGGCGAAATTACTTCCAATTTGCAGCAGCAGCGCACCGGCCAGCGCCGCAAGCATGGGCCAGAGCGCAAAGTGGCCATCGGCAAACGCGGCCGCTGTGCCCACGAGTACGGGGCCGACGGCCGCGGGCAACGTCTTGGGGCGCGCCGCCAGCAGCCAGATTTGGGCGCGGGTGAGTGGGTGGGTGGTGGTCATGGAGGGAAGGGGAGAGTGGATGGCCTGTAATTGGTAAGTGGTAATTGGTAATCGCTTGACTTGATGACTAGGTAGTCGGGTTTGCTGATCGAATGCAAGCGCGACTCATTGCCTCAATTACACAACGCGTATGCCCGGCCTCACCGCTCAGCGGCGGGCGGGTGCACCCCAGCCGGCCAGCAGCACGCGCACATCAGCGCGGGAGGAGACAAGTTCGAGCGCCTCGCGCGCCACGTTACGTCGGGCAGAGTCGCTCACCAGGCCAAGGGTGCGCACCGTCTCGCCGAGCAATGCGTCGTCACCCAAGGCCACAAGCGCCAGGAGCAAGTAGTGCGCGAGCTCCAGTGGCGCGTTCCGCACCTCGCCCATAAGGAACTCGACCGCCTGCGGGCCATCGCTGTGACGCAAGAGCAGGTCATAGAGCCCCAGACGCGCGGCGGGCGCAGCCTTATCGCCGAAACGCCCGATAACAAGCGGCAGCAGTGCCGGCGGCAGTCGTGTCAGGCCGCGCAGGCATTCGCCAACGATGTCTGCGCGGCTGCCCTCGCCCTGTGCGCGTTGCACGTCGGTCGCGTATTGGTAGAGGGGAATCTGGTCACCACAGAGTGCTAGCGCCTTGGCTGCGGTCAGCGCCGGCTCGCCCGAGTTGGGATCCGTGTGGGCATCCACCAGCAGACGTGCCGCCTCAAGGCGGGCCAGCGTTTCATCCACATCGACCAGAGCCGCGAGCGCCGTCGAACGCAGGAGCGCGCCCTCTTCGGCAAAGCTGGGCGGCGGGAATTCATAGGTGGCGCAAGCGCGCAGCAGCAGCGGCGCGTCCGCCTGGCGGGCGACGGGTTGCAGCGTGCGCACGATGTCGGCGCGTACATAGCCGCCATAATCATGTGCGCCCCCCTTGCGCGCGTAGTGGTCAAACAGATCCGCCAGCAGCGGGCGCGCGGCGTCGCTTGGCGTCCGCGCCAGCACGCCCAGGGCGCTGCGCAACGTGTCGCGGCGCGTTTTGGGTGTCAGCAGCGCAACGGCAAATTCGGCGCGCGCCGCGCCCTCGAGCACCGCCAACTGCGCCGCCGCCGGATCCGGCGCCTGCTTCTTCATGGCCGATGACACTTCAATACTCGCCCTTGAGTGCCCGCTTGAGGTCGCGATCGCTGTCGCGCTCGGCAATCGAGTGGCGCTTGTCGTGCAACTGCTTGCCACGTGCCAGCGCAATCTCCACCTTGGCCCTGCCCCGCTCATTGATGTAGACCCGCAGCGGCACAATCGTCCAGTTGCGCTGCGTGGCCTTGGCGTGCAGAAGGCGGATTTCCTGTTTGTGCAGCAGCAGCTTGCGTGGCCGCACCTCGGGGTGATTGAAGCGATTGCCCTCCACATATTGGGCAATGTGCACATTGTTCAGGAACGCCTCGCCATCCTTCACCAGCACGAAGCCCTCTTGAATGCTGGCCTTGCCTGCGCGCAACGACTTGATCTCCGTGCCGGTGAGCACGATGCCCGCCTCAAAGGTCTCCTCAATAAAGTATTCAAAGCGCGCCTTGCGGTTGGATGCAACCGTGCGCGGCCCAAACTTGCCCTTTTCTGCACTGTTTGCCATTACATTACCTGTTCCAGCCGTATTTCCGTCTCTACCGTGATACCGTTATGCAACCCAAATCACTTGTTAGGGAACGGTGATTCGTTCCCTGTTCCCCGTTCCCTGCTCGGGACGAATCACATTAGGGAAGCGCGGCTTCTTCTGCGATGCGCGTCTGCAACTCCTGCAGCGCGCGGTCGCGCTGGGGATCGCCGACGGCGGCGCGTTCGTCATCCGTGAATGCCACAAGGACATCGGGCGTCAAACCCGTTCCGTCAATCGTGCGGTCGTTAGGCGTATACCAGCGCGCAATCGTCACGCGCATGATGCTGCCGTCGCTCAGCGTCTGGGGAATCTGCACGCTGCCTTTGCCAAAGGTGGTTGCGCCAACCAGCGTGGCGCGTCCAGCGTCCTGCAGTGCGCCGGCAACAATTTCGCTTGCGCTGGCGCTGCCCTCGTCCACGAGCAGCACAAGGGGCAGCGCCGTGGTCACCGGACTGCCGCTGCTGCGGTAGACTTCCTCCGCGCCGTCTTTGAAGCGCTCGTTGAGCACAACCGCGTCGCCCACAAAGAGGCTTGTCAACTTGACGGCCTCACGCAGCAGGCCACCCGAGTTGCCGCGCAGGTCAAGGATGATTCCCTTCGCGCCGCGCGCCACTGCGTCCTCCACCGCCTGCTTGGTCAGCGCACCCGCATTCTCGTTGAATGTGTAGAGGCGGATGTAGCCGATTTCACCCTCGGCGCCCAGTGCCTCGGTCGTCACTGTGGGAGACTCGATGGTCGCACGCTCGACCTTGACGTCGAATGGCGCGGAGGCGGCTTCGCCCTCTGCAGGCGGACGCAGGATCGTCAGCGTGGCCGTTGAACCGCGCGCCCCGCGAATCCTGGCAACCGCGCTTGTGAGGTCGGTGCCCACCACGCTTTCGCCGTCAATGGCCAGAATCAGATCGCCGCGCCGCAGTCCGGCATTCCACGCGGGCTGGTTCTCGAAAGGCTCGACAATGCGCACAGTGTCGGCATCTTCGTCCCAATCCACCCGTGCGCCAATGCCCTCAAAACTGCCCTGGATATTGGTGCGAAATACGTTGGCTTCGTCGGGCGTGAGGAACGAGGTATTGGGATCACCAAGCTGACCCACCACGCCCCGAATGGCGTCATACGTGCCCGCCTTGCCGTCGGGCAGATCGCCGTAGAAGTTTTCGTAGAGGACGTCCATCGCCTCCCAGAAGGTAGCGAAGTTCGCCTCAAGATCGGCACGTTGTACAGTGTCGCCTGCTCCTGTGGCGATGGCTGCCGCCGCGACGCGCCCACTGTTGGAGAGGCGGCCAAAGCCAAAGCCGACGCCTGCGCCCAGCGCAAAGACCACAATCACCGCCAGAAGGCCAAGCAGCGCATAGAGGAGCGGGGTTGCATAACGCTCGCCCCAGGTGCGCGGAACGGCGCTCTCTGCACCGAGGGCGGCGCCGCTTCTTGTGGGTTGGCGCGAGTTATCCTGCATGATGTTGGCTTGTTCCTCGGCTACACGTATGCGTCCCCCGATTGTACCACAGGGTACGCCGGCGGCTTTGGGTTGCGGCCCGGCATACACCCTCGTCCGCTGGCTGCGTCATGGTATGCTACCCGCGGCTCGGTTCTCGCAAGCCGGTGCCCAGCAGCCGAAACGCACACATGCCACCCAGACCGTCCCTTGCCCAAGCCGGGCACTCTCCATCGCCCGCCGAAAGACGCGCCGTCTCTGCACGCCTGACCGACGCCGAACGCGTCGATGCGTTAACCGAGGTCAATCTCGATGACCTGGTTGAGGCGCTGGGCATCGCGCAGCAGCCGCTGTGCGCCGATGCAGCGCTCCGCATGGGGCGTGCGCACGCGCGCGCATTTGCCCAGCGCGTGCTCGCGATGGACGGCGCCGTGGGCGAACTGGGGCTTGGCGAAGGCTCGGCATGGGGGTTGGGCGCGCTCTCAACTAGGCTCACAGTTGTGAACCGTGCGGGCGTCCCCAACCACGGCCCGCTACTCTTTGTGGCCAACCACCCGGGCATGACCGACACGATTGCGCTCTTCGCCGCGATTGCACGCGCCGACTTGCGCACAATTGCCGCCCACCGCGCCTTTCTTGCGCTTCTGCCCAACTTCTCAGCATCACTGATTTGGGTGGATGATGTGGCTATGGGCAGCCCCGGCGCTTTGCGCACGGCCGTGCACCACTTGCGTGCCGGCGGCGCACTGCTCACCTTTCCCGGCGGGCAGATTGAGCCGGACCCCGCCGTTCAGTCCGGCCTCGACGACGCGCTCACCACCTGGAAGCGCAGCCTTGACCTCCTTGTGCGCCTTGCCCCCGCAGTGCACATTGTGCCCGTGCTCGTCAGCGGTGTGATTTCCGCCCAGGCGGCACGCAGCCCGCTGCGCAACCTGCGGCGTAGTCGCGCCGGGCGCGATCACCTGAGCACGATGCTGCAACTTGGCATCCCCGCGTGGCGCGCGGTCTCCGCCGAGGTGCGCTTCGGCCCGCCCCTGCCCGCAGCAGCACTGGCGCATGACGGCATTTCGTCCCCGGCAACCACGGCCGCCATCGAAATGATGCGCGCATTGCTCGCTCAGCGCGACGCTGCGCCGGCGCAATCTGCACGCTGTGCTCCTGTCACTTAGCAGCAAGCGCACGTCTTGGCCTGTCGCCCGATGGATGGACTTCGTGTACAATTGGGGCTGCTCATGCACGTGCGCGCCGGCTGCGCACAGTGCAGTGTGGCGAACGTCCCGAGTCATTATTGGCGTTATTGGCAATCCACTTCAAAGGCCAGGTCTGCATCGATTATTCATCATCATCTGCCATCGCAGTCGACATCGTGAACAACCGGATTCAAGGAGTGATCAATGCTTGACAACATTCTGCTGGGCACATTGGGAGTCCTTGTGGGATTGGTCGTCACCTTCTACGGCTACGCCATTTTTCGCATGATCCTGCCCGTACTCGGGTTCTTCTACGGCTTCATCCTGGGCAGGTCCTTCTTCCCCGACAGCCAGTGGCTGGGCTGGGCGATGGGCATCGTGTTCGCCATTGCACTTGCCGCCCTTGCCTACGCCTATTGGAGCGCGCTGATGACCGTTGGCGGCGCCTTCATCGGCTTCAGCCTTGGCTACATGTTTGGCGACTGGCTTGTCCTTCCCAGTTGGGTCAACGCGATAATCGGCATCATACTTGGGGCCGGTTTCGCGCTGGTCTATTTCCTCTTCAAGGACTTGATGGTGATGGTGTGGACGGCCTTCGCGGGCGCCGGCATCATCTTCGCCGGCCTTGCCTTCTTCTGGCCGACCGTACTGGGCTGGCTGGGCGATTCCTCCAATTGGCTAACCTTTGTCCTCACGCTAGTCGTCGGCGCCATCGGCACCATTGCGCAGATGTTCATCTTCAGCGGCCTTGCGTACTACAGCGCGCCGCCCGCAGGTGGCCCGCCCTACATGGGCGCGCCGACGTCGCGCGCTTCCTAATCTGAAACCGTTTTGGGTTTGACATTTTTCAACGCAAGGGCGCAAGGTGCGCGAGGACGCAAGGAACAGCAAGAGC
>CAYJNV010000031.1:0-8205 GCA_964370975.1 uncultured Caldilineaceae bacterium
GGAGAGGGGAGCAAAACAACTGCGTCACGTCGGAGACGTGACCTACGGGCGCGGTTCTTTGCTCCCCTCTCCGCATAGCCGGGGGTGAGGTGCAGTTTTGCCGCGCGATGACTTTTGAATCGGCCTGGTTGCGTTGTACACCTGCCTTGAAGCATGCCCTCTCCAGGGGTATACTGGTGGCAATGACCGGAATAATCACGCGCCTGGAGGTGCAAAAGAACAACCCCGAACGCGTCAGCGTCTATCTGGATGACGAATTCGCCTTTGGGGTGGACATCATGGTCGCCGCAAGCATGCGCAAGGGGCAACTGCTTGATGAGGCCGATGTGGCCGCGCTGCGCGCCGACGACGACCGTCACCGCGCCTACCTGGCCGCGGTGCGGCTGCTGGGCCTGCGCCCGCGCAGCCGCGAGGAGATTGAGCGGGCGCTGCGCACAAAACGCTATGAGGAGCCGGTGATTGAGGCAGCTGTCGAGCGCCTCACCGTCGAGGGTCTCATTGACGACGCCGAGTTTGCCCGCTTCTGGAGCGAGAATCGCACAACATTTCGGCCACGCGGCACGCGCGCGCTGCGCTACGAATTGCGCCTGAAAGGTGTGGCCAACGAGGACATGGAGGCTGCGCTCGACGCCGTGGATGAGGACGAGGCGGCGTGGGCTGCTGTGGAGCGCAAGGCCGAAAGCTGGCGCAACCTGCCTGAAGATGAGTTCAAGCAGAAGGTGCTCAACTTCCTGGCGCGGCGCGGCTTCAACTATGGCACAGCCAACGGCGTATGGAAGCGGCTGCGTGCGGACGTTGATGATGCAGCCGAAGAATGGGAGGATGACGCATAGGCGCGTATTCTGTAGGGGCCCGAAGCGTCGGCTGCCACTGTGGCTGATGCATGTATTTCGTTTGTACGCGTTGTTCCCTTTATTTCTGTCTGTTCTCCCCAGAGGATGCACCGATGGCCGGCAGCAAGCCGCGCAAACGCAGCAAACCGACCGGCAACGAAATCATGCCCACAGGCAGCGCGTTGGATGCAGCGGCGGCCGGCGCGCCGGCGGCGCTCCAGCGCAGGGCCACCGCAGCCATCGTCGAACCTGTAGAGGTGATGGACAGCTCGGCGGCGGCGGTGGCACGGCGGCGGCAGCAGAAGCGCATCAAGGTGCGCGCGTGGCGCAGGGACGACATCCCCGCAGTGCTGGCCTGCCATCGCGCCGCCTACCCCGACTACGACGAAAGCGCCCACTACACCGTGCGCTTCTACGAACTGCAGTGGTCCACCTTTGCCGAGGGGCAGATTCTGGCCGAACTGGACGGCGAAGTGGTGGGCTATGCCACCTCGCTGATTGTGCAGCTTGAGGATGACGCGCAGACCTACACCTATGAAGAGATCACAGGCGGCGGCACCTTTGCCACGCATGATCCCAGCGGCGATACGCTCTACGGGGCCGACATTGGCGTGCACAGCGGCTACCGCGGCCTGGGCATTTCCAAGCTTCTTTATGAAGCGCGCAAGAAGCTCATGCAGCGCTACAACCTGCGCCGCATGGTGGCCTATGGGCTTATACCCGGCTACATCAAATACGCCGGCAAAATGACCGCGGAGGAGTATGTAGAGAAGGTGGTGGCCGGCGAAATGACCGACCAGTCGCTGCGCGCCCACCTGAGCGCCGGCTACACCGTGAAGAAGGTGCTGCTCGACTTCCTGTGGGACAACTCGAGCCTCAACTACTCCACGCTGCTGGAGATGGCGAATCCCAACTATCAGCCCGAGAAGCGCAAGATTGCCGCTGCCCCGCTGCAACGCGTGGTGCGCAAGATCCGCATTTGCGCAGCGCAATACCACATGCGCCCCATTCACTCATGGCAGGAGTTCCAGCGCACCGTCGAATTCTTTGTGGATACGGCCAACACCTACCATTCGCACTTTCTGCTCATGCCCGAGCTCTTCACGGCGCAGCTTTTTACGCTCATGCCCGCCGACCTCGAGCCGCGCGTCGCCATCCGCCGCCTGGCCGAGATGACGGACCGCTACATCGACATGTTCACCCAGTTGGCGCAACAGAACGGCATCTACATCATCGGTGGGTCACAGCCGGTGGTGCGCGACGGCGATCTCTACAACGTGGCGCACCTCTTCACCCCCTCGGGCAGTGTCTACACGCAAGATGCACTCCACATTCCGCCCGCCGAACGCACGGACTTTGACATTGAGCCTGGCGACGACATCCGCGTCTTTGATACGCCGCTGGCGCGCATTGGCATTCAGGTCTCCTATGATGTCGAGTTCCCCGAGCTTTCGCGCCTGCAGGTGCTTGCCGGCGCCGAGATTATCTTCATCCCGTACAGCACCGACGAACGCAAGGCGTATGATCGCATCCGCATCAGTGCGCAGGCGCGCGCCGTGGAGAACTTTATCTACACGGTGATTGCGGGCAATGTGGGCAACCTGCCGACGGCGCGCAACTACCTCATCAACTATGGGCGTGCGGCGGTCTTTACGCCCAGCGACTTTGCCTTCCCGCCGCTGGCGATTGCGGGCGAAAGCGACGCCAACGTGGAGACCGTGCTGATTACCGACCTGGACCTCACAAGCCTGGCCCAGCAGCGCGATGTGGCCTCTGTACGCCATCTCTACGACCGGCGCCTGGACCTCTACGACGTGCGTGCCAAGCGTGCTGTCAAAGTGGTGCGCACCGAATGAGCCAAATGACAACACCTGTGCCCGGCAGCCATTGCGGCGCGTGCGGCACTGCCTATGTGCTGAATCAGCAGTGGCCGCGCCGCTGCGCCGTGTGCGGAACGATTGCCTATCGCAACCCGCTGCCCGTGGCCGTGCTGGTGCAGACCGTGCGCGAGGGGCTGTATGCGGGCGGCGCGCGCATCGGCGTGGTGGTCATCCGCCGCACGGTGGCGCCGCGCGCGGGGTGGCTGGCGCTGCCGGGAGGCTTCATCGAAGTGGGCGAAACGTGGCAGGAGGCGTGCGCGCGCGAGGCGGCCGAGGAGGCGTGCCTCGTGGTGGATCCGGCGGCCATTGTGGTGCGGCGCGTCGCTTCCACGCCCGACAACCTGGCGGTCTTTGGCGAGGGCGCGCTGCTGGACCTGGCCGATCTGCCCTCCTTTGCGCCCAACGACGAAGCAAGCGAGCGCCTTGTGCTCTTTGCCCCCGCCGATTTGGCCTTCCCGCTGCACAGCGTGTTGCTTGCCGAGACGCTGGCGCATCACGCAGAGAATGGTGTCCATGCGCCCGCTTGACACTGCGGGCATTGCCGAGGGCGCAGCCGCGCTGGCGGCGCGTGACCCGGCGCTGGCCACCATTGTGCAGCAGCGCGGGCTGCCGCCGCTGTGGGGTCGCGAACCGGGCTTTGCCACCCTGCTGTTGATCATTCTCGAGCAGCAGGTATCGCTGGCGTCGGCGCGCATGACCTTTACGCGGCTACAGGGAGCGGTGGGTGAGGTGACCCCTGCCACGCTGCTGGCGCTGGACGACCAGAGCCTGCGCGCGGCCGGTTTCAGCCGCCAGAAGAGCGCCTATGCGCGCGGCCTTGCCACTGACCTCGCGTCAGGCGCGCTGGACCTCGATGCGCTGGCCGGTACGGGTGATGCCCAGGCGTTTGAGCGCCTCGTGGCGCTGCACGGCGTGGGGCCGTGGAGCGCGAACATCTATTTGCTCATGGCGCTGCGCCGCCCCGACGTATGGCCGGCGGGCGACCTGGGGCTGATTGTGGGCGCGCAGATGATTTGGGGCCTGGCCGAGCGCCCCACGCCCGATTACGTCGCCGCACGCGCCGCGGCGTGGACGCCCTGGCGGGCGGTGGCGGCGCGCCTGCTCTGGAGCGAGTATTTGGCGCACCAGGGCGCAGGCACATTGCCGCGGCCAATCCGCAGCGGCCGGGAAGCATCAGCACGGAAGCGCGGGGTAGAATGAGATAGGCTGAGGCGATTCGTCGCGCACGGCGCGGCGATTGCGTAGCGGCGGCTTGAGCCGCCTTACTCATCCGACGCGGCGGCATTGGCGAGGACGGCAGCTAAAGCAGCCGCTACGAACCGCCGCCTACATGCGCCAGTCAACCAGTCAACCAGTTTCCCAGTAAACGGCCATCTCTATGCCCACCTACTACTCCATTCACGACGGCCAATTGCAGAGCAGCCCGCGCCCGCCTGTGGGCCTTATGCCCATGACGCACGCAGGAGCCATGGCGCAGCCGCTGCCTATACAAACGCTCCACCGCAGCCTGCGCGCCTGGGGTGATGCAGGCTTCTCGCCCGGCCCGATTACGCCGCAGAGCGCCTTTGTGGGGGCTGACGGCAGGCTGGCCTTTCTCTTTGATGACAGGCAGCGCCCCGCCGCGCTCACGCCCACGCCCGGCCCGGCGCAGGATGTGGCGGCGTGGCTGGTGCTGCTTGACAAGCGGCTTCCCACCGATGGGGTGGTCTCGAGCGCGGCGACGGTTTGGTCGCACACCGAACTGACCGCGGCACTGCCGTTCGTGACTCCGGTCTTTCTGCCCGCCGCGCTGGTGCTTTACCCGCCAGAGAATTGGGTGCGCGTGGCGCACGCCCTGGCTGCATTCGCCGCTGCAAGGTAAACTCACCCAACCCCCACACTGGATTTTGCATGGATTCTGCAGCACCAACGCCCGCACCAGAGCCAAACCCATCGCCCGGACGCATAGGTCAACGCGCGCCTGCGCCCGCGATCAGCGCCGCCCTGAAGTCGTCATGGCAGCAGCAGCGCAAGGACTTTTCGGCTGGCGGCGTGGCCTTTCGCCATACAGAACATGGCTACGAAGCAGCGCTGATTGCCACGCGCGGCGGCACACGCTGGCAGTTGCCCAAGGGGACTTGCGAAGCCAACGAGACGCTTGAAGAGACGGCCATGCGCGAGGTGGTGGAAGAGGTGGGGCTGCAAACCGAGGTGGTGACATTCCTGCGCACAATTGAGTACTGGTACTGGGACACCTACCACCGCGCCGTGGCCGAACTGGTACACAAGCGCGTGGACTTCTTCCTGCTGCGCGTCACAGGCGGTGTACTCACCGACACGTGCTACGAGGTGGATGCGACTGGCTGGTTTCTCCTGCCGCAGGCACTGGAATTGCTTTCCTTCAGCGGCGAGCAAGAGGTGATGCGGAACGCGATCGAGCACCTAGCCCAATAACCGCGCGCCCTGTGCGCGACCCGCTTTGCGCTATGCGACAGCCATGCGCAGCCAGGCGCGGTGAATCTCCCAAACCGCCGCAGCAGCATCCCAACGCAGTTCAAAGGTGCTCGTATCGGCCGCCTGGATGAGGTAGCAGCGGAGGGTGCGGCCGTTGACGCGCTCCTCCCATGTGCGACCGACCTCAGCCACGTAGCGCGTCTTGTCGCGCCAGATGAAGGAGGTGGGGCGGATTTCGCCGTTGGGCAGCACGCGCCAGAGCGCATTCACCGGCTCATTCACAATCACTTCGCGTACCATGGTCTTCAATTCCTCTGATCCTACAGCCAATCCCCAGCGAAGCCCGGGTCAATCCCGCCCATTCTACTTCATGCGTCTGCGCGCAGTGAATCCAGCACAAGGCGCAGTGCGGCCTCGGCACTCAGCCGCTTGTTGGCGGAACGATCGCCCTGCCACACGGCATGCAGCCCGCGCGTGTAGCCATTGGCGTGGCTCACATGCACGAAGGTGGCGCCCGAGGGCTTGCCGGGGCTGCCGCCCCCCGGCCCGGCGATGCCCGTGACGGAAACGGCAACATCCGCCGCATAGAGACGGCGTGCGCCCTGCGCCATTTGCGCGGCCACAGGTGCGCTCACAGCACCAAGCGCGGCCAGTGTGGCGGCGTCCACGCCGAGTACGGCCGCCTTGGCTGCGTTGCTGTAGACAATCGCGCCCCCCACAAAGACATCGGACGCGCCCGGCACCTCGGTCATCACATGGCCGATGAGGCCACCTGTGCAGCTTTCGGCAGTGGCCATGGTTTGGCCTGCGCGGCGCAGCGCGGCGATCACCTCACCGGCCAGCGCCACAAGTTCGTCCATTGAAGGGGCGGCATCACCTACGTCCATGTTCACCGGCCTTTCTTGTACCCTCTTGCTGTCGTCGTCCGTTGTCGTTCTCTGCGTTTTTTCTGCGTCTCTGCAACTTTGTGTCGTACTTAAGTTGGCGCACGCTCGCCAATCAGCATCCAGTGGTCGCGTCCGCGTCGGGTGAGAAAGACCACGGCCGCACCGCCGCCCGCGCTAAGGCGCAGGCGCGGGCGCAGCGTCTCCGGCTCGATGGGGAAGCCGCGCTTCTTGATTTCGACGGCGCCCACGCCCAACGCAGCCAGGCGTGCATTGAGGAGCTTGAGGCTGAAGGGGTGGCGCTCGAGGATGCGGAACGCGCGCGCAAAGAGCGTGGGGCGCAGATCGTGCGCGAGCACATAGCCGATCTCGGCATCGAAAAGGTGCGCATCGAGCATCGCACAGAGTTCGGCAAACGCGCCCGCGCGCAGCACCGCCGGGTCAGGTTCGTAGAGCCAGTCGCCGGCGTCAAAGTCGCCTACTGGGGGCGGCGCGCCGCGGCTTGCCAGCGTATGCCAGTGCGCGCCGTCGTACACCGAGGCCCAGCGCGATGCATCGCCCGCCAGCGGGCCAAACCAGAGCACCGCTTCCTTGCAGGAACCTTCGTGGCTCACGAATTCCACGCTGCAGCCGCGGGGAATCTCGCCATCGCACACACCGGGGGCCACCTTCACAGCCAGGGCGGGCACCTGTGCCTGGAGTGCGAGCAGGGCGGCCAGCGGCGGCTGCATGGCGTGCAGGCTGAAGACGCGCTTGCCCTGCGCCGTGCGCCGCGCCGGGTCGGCGAAGGCTGCGCCGGCAGCAGGCAGGCCGCCGGCTGCCAGCGCAGCGGTCCAGTCGGCAGCGTGAAAGGAAACAGCACAGGGCGGGCCAACGTTCTCAATATTGCAGGCCGCGATGGCAAGGCGCGCGGGGTCAATCTCGAAGGCGTGCGTCGTGCGCTGCTGGGCAAGCGCCAGCAGATCGCCGCCAATCCCGCAGCCGAGGTCAAGAAAGTCGCCTGGGGGCGCAAGCGCGTGCAGGCGTTCGGCGCGATGGCGTGCCACCTCCCACGCCGTGGCCTGCTCGAGCGGCTCTTCGGCAAAGAGCATGCGATCGGCCCAGGGGAACTTGGCGACCGCGCGACGACGCAGACGCGCCTGGGTGAGCAGCGCGGCAGCTTCGCCGGCGGCAAAGCGGCGGCGCAGCACTGCCGATTGCACCAACAGGTCGGTGCCGGAGAGATCGACCGCGGCCAGCGCGGCCAGCGCTTCCTGGGCGCGAGGCGTGCACAGAAAGGTCATAAGCGCATCGGCGGGAAGACGTGGGGCGGAGGTCATGCGCAGCGCCTCGGCAACGGTGAGAATGGCGGGGCGCACACGGCATCGCCGGCACGCACGGCTGTGTCCTGGGTGAGCAGCATGCGCAAGCACTGCCCGCGCACGTCTGCCTGTGCACTCCGCTGGACATGCCGGTTTGCCCCTCGGCACGCAAGCAAGTAACATGGCTTCACAAAACGGCCATGGCCGCATACAATATTGAAAAGAGAGCCGCAATGAGTATTCACAATGAAAGCATGGACTTGCACAAGCAATCCGACCGCACTTCGGACCACAGCGATGAAGTGCCCGGCCTCGAGTACCGAGCCGTAAGCCACGACTCGCTCTCCATGTTCCTGGCTGCCATCGGTGGCGCCATTCTGGGCGTCTTGCTGACCCTGCTGATTCTGGCGATCGTCAACGGCGGCACGCTGACCTATGCGCAGAGCGGCAATGTGGCTGCGCTTGAGCAGACTGTGACGCGCGTGGACCAGAACCTGGGCACGTTGAGCAGCAATGTGGATGTGGTTGCGACCGAAGTGGCGCAGATTCGCAGCGGGCTCACTGCGGCCGAAAATTCGCTGCGCACGGCAGTTGCCAGCCAGGGCAGCCAGGTGGCCAACGTTGCCACGCAGATGGAGCAGGTCAACGCTGCGCTTGTGACGCTTGAAGAGACGCGCCTGCGCTTTGACACCTTCGTCAACTCGCTGAGCAAGACGCTGACAGAAATCAGCCTGCAGCCCGCCGAGACGACCGCTCCCTGAGCAACGACGGGCCGTCGCAACCAGCCGCCCGGCACAAGACAATCTAGCTTTGGAGCTAATGGAGCGCACCGAATCGGTGCGCTCCACTGATTTTGCCGATGGTTGCGTGTGCC
>CAYJNV010000031.1:8305-23246 GCA_964370975.1 uncultured Caldilineaceae bacterium
CCTCGTCGTCGTGCTCTACTTCTTGATTATCGGCGGCCAGTGCCTCGGCGGTGGCGTAGAAGATAAGCAGCGTGGAGCCGTAGCGACGGCGGTCGTACTCCTGCAGATGCGTGAGCGCCAGGGGAACATCCTCGCGAGGGTGAATCTGCACGATGACGGAGCCGAAGTCGGTGAGCAGGTCGGGCAGGCTGTCGATGCGCAGCAGCGCCTTGCTCCAGAGTTCCTTGTATTGGGGCGGGGCGATGTAGACGAGGTCAAAGGGGCGGCCGCGGTAGCGGTCGAGCCAGGTGAAAGCATCGTGGCGCTCGACAGAGGCCTGTCCCTCGAGGTGGCAGTGCTTGAGATTGGCCTGAATGGTCTCGACGGCGCGGCGGTCAGCATCCACGAATTGAGCGTAGTGCGCGCCGCGGCTGAGCGCCTCGATGCCCACGGCGCCCGTGCCGCCAAAGAGGTCGAGCACGCGCGTGTCAACAATCCACGTGCCGATAATGCTGAAGAGCGCCTCCTTGGCGCGATCAGTAATCGGGCGCGTGCTGTCGCCGGGGACCATCTGGAGGCGGCGGCCTTTGGCCTTGCCGGTTATCACGCGCAGGGACACGAGGGCTCCATTCGCTGGGAAAAACGCTTGTACGCGGGAGATTCGGAAACGACTGGCAAAGCGATCCTGTTGCTCTTTCCGGCTGTCTCCGCCATTTCTGCGCACCCGTCTGGCGTTGTCATCTTACTGCACCATCTCCATGTCCCAGGTGCCATCGTCAAGCACGCGGAAGTAGCGGATGGTGGCGTCCTCAAAGCAGGCGAGGAGGCGGCCCTGCTCAAAGCGCTGGGCCACGGCGTGCTGGCAGAGACGCTCTTCGCGATCAATTGTACCCAGTGCGGCGCGCACGCTCTCCACGTTACACCAGAGCTTGCCGAAGCCGCGCCGGGGCAGCGGGGGCGAGGTAGGCGGGTCCATCTTGTCGGGATTGCACGCAATCTCGGGTTCGGTGTCGCTCCATGTGTCGCTGTAGGCCAGCCACGTCTTGTCGGGCAGCAGCACGTAGATTTGCGCCTCGCTGCCAAACCAGAGCATGAAGCGATCGTACTCCGGCCCCGTACCGAACTCGTTGATGGCCACGGGATCGTTGGTGGCCTCACCCAGCGGGCAGCCCATGCGCGCTTCCATGTCGGCATAGCCCACCAAGTCGGGGTTCGGTTCGATGGCGCAAACGGGCGTGGCGGTGGCGGCCGTAAGCGGAGCCGAGACGCCGATTGCGCCAGGTGAGGGCAGGGGCGAATCGGCCACAGGCGAGGGCAACACCTCGGCGGGTGGCTGCGTAACCTCAGGCGCGGTGGGCGCAGCCGCGGGTTGTGCGCTCTCGGCCGGCGATGCAAGGGTCGCCGCCTCGACAAGCGCAGCGGGGGCAGCGGTAGCCGCCGGTGTGGGCGTGCCGTCGTCACCGCCACAGGCGGCCAGTGTCAGCAGCGCCACAAGTACGAATAGACAAGCACGCAAACGCGTTTTGAGCAGATTCACAGGTTTTCTCCCCCGGTCATCCGGGACATTGGCAATCGGTTCAGTCTACCACGTTCAATCCACGCAGCGGCAAAGCGGCTGGAGGCATGCGCCACGGCAGTGCGCAAAAGGCGAGATATTGCTCATCAGCGTCCCGCAGCACGCACCACAACGGGCCCCAACTGGATGGCGAAATCACCGGGCCCGGCGCTCACGGGCAGCCGCTGGCCGGTGACGGGATCGTACAGGCCAACAACAACGGTGTAGGCGCCGGGCGGTAGGTCGGCGGGCAAATTGAAGCCGTAGCGGTCGATAATCCGCTCGCCCGGCTGCCAACTGCTGGTCGGACGCATCCACTGCACGGGCTGGCCATCGCGCTGCATCATCTTGTCGCCCGCCTGGTCAAGCAGGTGGACGAAGACTTGAAAGTCGCTGTCCACGGTCTGGAGGCTCTCCCACTGGAGGGCGAGCACAATCTCGCCACCCGCTTCGGTCTCCTGGGTGAGGCCATAGCCCGCGAGACGGAACCAGCCGTTTTGCTCGGTCACCGGCCCGGCGGCAGGGTCGGGGCTGCCGAAGAGAGTGCCCATGCCCGTTTCGGCCAGGGGGTGCGCGCCGGCCAGCGCATAGAGCGCAAGGCGGCGGCCATCTGCGCCGGTAGGGCGCGTCTCCGTGAGCAGGTAGTGGTCGCGTCGCAGCGTCTCCTCCCAAGCTGAGGCTTGCGGCGGGGTGGCGTCGGGCAGCACCCAGAGGCGCGCGGCGCCGCGTGCCTCGATTTGCGCGAGGGTGGCGTCGACGAGTTCCGGTGCGACGGCAGCGGGCAGGCCAAAGGTTGCCAGCCGTCCGTGATAGGCGTTGGCAAAGTCCTGCGTGTCGGTGGGCACCAGCTGGAGGATGGCGTCGCGCGATCGTTGCTCGCCGGCGGCAATGCGCGCGGCCAGCGCTGCGATTTCGCCGGTGTGCATTTTCTGCCCGTTGTAGCTAAGCAACGCGAGGGTGATGGCCACCAGACCCACAAAGTAGAGGTAATTGCGCGGCGCATCAACCGCGCTTGCGCCCGCGTCACTCTCCGCCGGCACGGGCGCGTCGACACGCCAGTGCGTTTGGCGCCGCAGGACGATCATGCCCACCACAACGCCGGCCAGGGGGATGAGCAGCGCAAACCAGTCCACTGCACCAAGCCCGTCGCGGCCAGGCAGCCACCAGTTAAAATGAATATGCACCGGCAGGATGAAGCGCGCCTGGAGCAGCAGCGGCGCATAGCGCAGTTGTGTAAAGGTCTCGGGCGCAAAGAGCGGCTGCACCGTGGCCGCCAGGTAATCCTGCACCAGGCCAAAGGGGATGACCATGCCATACCACTGCACGCCAATCGAGACGAGGGCGAGCAGGCTTGCCGCAAGCGCACCTGGCCATCCCCAGCGACGGCGCAGCACAAGGCGCTCCCACGCGGGCACGGCCAGCAGCGCCAAAAAGGGGAGCAACGGCGCCAGGAAACGCGGCCCCAAACTGTATCCGCCATGCAACATATACCACTTGGCATAGAGCAGGATATAGACGGACGTCAGCGAGGCGATGAGATAGAGCGATTTGCGTGCATGGCGCCAGAACCAGACAGCGCCCGGCAGCGCCAGCAGCAGGATCGGGTTGTACCAAAGCAGCCCGCGCGCCGGACCAATTGTCAGCCCGTAGATGCCCGCCAGCCAGGGTGCGCTGAAGGTCTCGGTTGATACGTAGCCGCTCTCCCAGATGGAGCCGTAGCGCAGGGCATTCCACCAGAGTGAGATGAGGCCGGCAGCGACAATGGGCAAAAGAAAGCTCACCATGGGGCGCCACTGATACGCAAAGACGGCGCGCCATCCCGCGAGCGGCATTTCCTCTGCGCTCACGGCGCGGGCGCGCGCGCCCTGCCCTGCGCGCACGCGTATCTGCAGCACCACCCACAGCCCCAGCAGGAAGATGGGCAACGTGGCCAGGTTGACCGTGCGCGCGAGATAGGCAATTCCCCACGCGGTTGCGCCGCCCACCAGGTAGTGCTTGCGCCCTGTTTGGCTGAAGGCTAGCAACCCATAGAACGCGCCAAAGAGGCCAAGCGCTGAAACAGGGTCGCTGAAGAAGGTCTGCGTGTAGGGCCAGGCCATCGTCGCCAGGCCAAAGCCCAGCGCGCCCGCCGTGGCGGTGGCGCGCCGCCAACCCAGACGAATCCCCGCGCGGTAGAGCAGCGCCCCCGTGAGCGCCGTGAGGATGGGGTTGAGGAGCAGCGCTGTGTGCACCAGCCCCAGGCGGCTCCAGAGGAGCGCGCCCCACACGAGGGGCAGTGCGAGCACGGTCATCCCCAGGCCCTTGCGGCCATAGAGATTGCCATCGGGGCCGATGTTGCCCTGCTGGGCGCCCATCCAGAGCAACTGGTTCATGTCGGCGTCGCCACGGCGCGCGATGCTCTCGGCAGTCGAGAACATGGCCAGGCCGTCGCTGCTCTGGATGATGCCCGTATAGGTGATCAGATAGCACGCGAGCAGGAAGCCGAAGATGACCCAGCCGATACTGCGGTCGCGCACGCTAATGTCGTGAATGGCCGAATACTCCTATGACATGTCGACAGCGGTTCATGCCGTTTCGGCACGATGCTCGACGAAAAGAGCGCTCGCCGGTTGTAGCGGAAGGCCTCCCGGCATTCATTGTAGCGTCTGCATCACCGGGCGCCCGCCAAGTGAAGGCCAGGAGGCCTTCCGCTACAGACTTCACAACCTTAACCAAATACTGCGGCGTTGCGCGGCGCGCAGCCAGCCCCTACGGTGCCGCGACGTTCACATCAATCACAAAGGCGTCCGTGGTGGCATCGCCCTGCGTGATGGGCGCTCGCTGCCCCTGCGCATCGTACATGCCGACGAGCAGGCGGTAGCGCCCGGCGGGCAGGTCGACCGGCAAGTGAAGCAGGTACGGGTCGCGCACCAGCGCGCCGGGCGTCCACGTGTCCGTAGGCTCCTGGCCTTGCACGGGCGGGTTGTCCTGCTGCGCCACAACGACGCCTGCGCTCGCGCCCGTCTCGCCAAGCAACTGCGTGAAGACCGTGTAGCTTTGGGCAACCGGTGCTTCGGCTTGCCAGTATAGCACCAGCGGCAGCGGGGCGCCCGGACGCGCGTCGCCCACCTCCCATCCACGCAACAGAATCGGACCACCCTCGACGCCCACCGACACGGGCGGCTGTGTGGATGGATCCAGCGCGACGACGCGCGAGAGCGAACAACTGGCGAATGTCTCGGTGCTGACGATATGGACATTGTCGACATCGAAGCTTGGCAGCGCAGACGCCTCGGAAGCGTCAGTCTGCGCGAGCCACCAGAACTCGCGCGTATCGCCGATGAACTGCTGCAGTCGCTCCTTGCGCACCGTGGCGGCAGGGCGGTCGTTGGCGTCGTAGTCATCCACAACGCGCATCGTGTAATCGTTGCGCAGCCAGGGATAGAGGGCGCGCCACAGCTCAATCTCGGTGGTGGCAAGCCTGGTGGGTGCGCCGGGCTGTGTGGCCGCCTCGCGCAGGTGCGTAATGGCATCGCGGCAGGGGCTCTCGGCCAGGCGGCGCTCGCCATATGCAGCAGCCATGCGCGGCGTCCCTGCAATCACAAAGAGGAGTGACGCGACAACAGCCGCCAGGCTTGCCACGCGTGCCGCGCGGCGCAGCGCGGCTGCCCGCGGCGGCGGCCAGACCTGCCCCAGGAATTCGCCGGCCACGATGATCAACAGGGCCGTACGCAGCAGCACTGTGCCGGTGAGGATCCACGTTTCAGCAGGCAGCAGCGTGAGGTAGATGTAGGACTCGATGACGTTGAGGAAAGTCAGTGCGAGTGCCAATGCCACGCCGCGCGCCGACGGCATGAGCAGCACGACAAAGGCGAGCACCCAGACGAGGAACTGCGGGCTCCAGCCGCGGCTGTAGAGAAGCAGCCAGATGACGCTGATGCCCGTAAAGGCAACGGCCGTACGTGTGCGCGCCCAATCGTAGCGGCGGGTGTAGAGCCAGAGGTAGAGCGCAAGGAAGCCGATGGTAATCCACGTCCACGGCAGCCACCCCTGCCAAAGAGTGCGGCTCAACCCCTGCAGGTTGCGCTGGTCCAGTGGCACGAGACCATAACTGGTGTAGCCCTCGAGCAGCGCCCATACACTCTGCCAGGGCGGGCGGTTTGTGTTGAGCGTGAGGCTCGTGAAAGCAAGCTCGAGCCGCCCACCCACCAGCCAGTAGCCCAGCGCGGCCACCGTACCGATTGTAATGAGTATGTAGAGCAGCGGACGCAGCACGTTGGCGGGTGAGCGGCGTTCGAACCACTCGTTGCGCGCCGCATCCCAGGAGAGGCGTGCACCCAGCCGGCGCACGGCCACGGGCAGCAGCACGATCGGCGTGAGCTTGGTAAGGAAGCCCAGCGCCACCGCCACTGCGCTGCCCGCCATTACGCCACGCCGGCTGCTCACCAACAAATCCAGCCCCAGCAACAGGAAGAAGAGGGGCATGGTCTCGAACCAACCCAGCAACGTGAAGACAGGGGCGAAGAGGAGCGCATAGAAGATGGGCGCGCGCAGCGCGGTGGTGGGCACAGCGCCCTCGTCGCGAGCAAGCTTGCCCGCCAGCCGGTAGATGAGCACAAGGTTGCCGGTGTCAAAGAGCAGCAGCAGCGAGCCGAAAAGGATGGCGAAGGAGAGCTGCGGCTCAATCCAGGGGGGCATGCGGCTGGCCAGCTCGAAGACCGGCAGCATGAATGCAGGGAAGAGCGGCGGGTAGATGCTCCAGAGCGTCTCGAAGGTGCGATAGCCGCGCGCGCCCATCTCGCCCCACAGCATGTAATAGCTGTAGTCGGAGACGTCGCCCAGGTAACCGCCGGGGCGCAGCAGCCAGAGCGCCAGGAAGCGGAACGCGACAAAAAGCACCAGCAGCAGCAGGAAAGGCTGGTGGCGGCGGTGGAAACTCTCTCTTTGCTCCACGCGCGGCGGGGCCGGCGCGGGCGCGCCGATGGGCGCGGAAGGCGTCATGTGCGCCTAGGCCCTCATTTCCCAGCGGGCAACGGTCATCTCATCGAGGCGCTCTTCATCCACCACCACACCGCTGCCCGGCGTGGTGGGCACGGTGAGGGTGCTGTCATCATTGAGGGTGAAGGGGTTGCGCACAATGTCGCGCGCATAGTAGCGCTCGTTGGCGCTGATGTCGCCGGGGAGCTTGAAGTTGGGCAGGCTCGCCAGCGCCACGTTGGCGGCGCGGCCCACGCCCGTCTCCAGCATGCCGCCGTGCCACACGGGCATGCCCGCAGCCTGCGCCAGGTCATGGACGCGCACGGAATCGGCCAGGCCACCAATGCGGCTGGGCTTGATGTTGATGACGCCGCACGCTTTCATCTCGATCGCCCAGCGCGCGTGATCGGGCGAGACAATGCTCTCGTCCAGGCAAATCGGCGTGCGCAGCCGGCCCTGCAATTTGGCGTGATCAAAAATGTCGTCGTGGCCCAGGGGCTGCTCCACAAGCAGAAGGTTGAACTGGTCAAGCTGCGCCAGACGCTCGGCGTCGCTGAGGTGGTAAATGCTGTTGGCGTCGACCTGAAGCTGGATGTCGGGCCAGGCGGCGCGCACAGCAGCTGTGGGCTCAACGTCCCAGCCGGGGCGAATCTTGAGTTTGATGCGCTTGTAGCCGGCGTTGATGTAGCCGCCCACTACACGCAACAGTGTGTCAATGTCCTTCTGAATGCCCACGCTCACGCCCACGGCTACGCGGTCACGCGTCCCGCCCAGCATGGAGGCGAGGCTGCGGCCATCGCGCCGCCCGAAGAGATCCCACGTGGCAAACTCGAGGCCCGACTTGGCCATGCGGTTGGCGCGCACCTTTGCCAGCGCAGGGGTCACATCCTGCGGGCTGCCCAGGTCGGCGGCCATGAGCATAGGGACCAGGTAGTCCTGCTCAATAATCCAGGCGGTCTGGTAGTTCTCTTCGTTATAGAAAGGGTTTTCGCCCACAGGCGATTCACCCCAGCCGACCACACCGTCGGCCTCGAGGCGCACGATGATGGCGTGGCAAGTCTCCTCGCGCCAGCCGCTGGTCTCAAAGGGGGCCACGTAGGGGAGGCGCACCTGGCGCAATTCAACACGTTCAATGTGCATGACTAGACTCTTCTCTCTTGAGGACGTTGTATTGCCTCGATTGTAGCACAGCGTGAAAGGTGGGCGCGGACAGAAGCGAGTGCGTTCTCATGCACAGCACCAAAGAGGTGCGCGTAGGTCACGTCTCTGACGTGAGGCAGTAGGTCACGTCTATGACGTGACGCAGTTGCCGCACCAGTCGCTCCGCATTCCACACGAACGGCGGCTCAAGCCGCCGCTACGCGTTGTCCTCGCCCCGCGTCAGGATATAGCACCAGTCGCCGCCCTCGATGTGCAGGCAGTCCACTACAGCGTAGCCGGCGGCAAAGGCGGCCTCCATGTGCACGCGTACACTGTGCCGCCACGCGAGCGAAAGCGTGCGGTCGGCGCGGCGCAAGGCGGCGATGTCCTCGGGGATGGGCAGCGCAAGCGGCGCGCCGTCCAGCGGCAGCGGCGCCTCGGGCGGCGCGCGGAAGTCGCCCGCGGGCAGGCTCTCGAGCACGTGCAGGCCGGCATAGTGCTCGCGCGCCGAGCGTTGTGCGTGCGCAGAGGCGATGGCGGGCGGCCCGCCCAGCGCCACGGCGGCGCGCGCCACGGCAGCCTCAACGCGCTCGCTGCGCGCCCACCAATCCACCTTGAAGCGGTCGCTGGGCCCGCCCGAGTTGAGGACGTCGGTCATTTCGCCGTAGAGGTCGCGCACATAGCTGCGGCAGGTGGCGCCCAGGCGGTGAATGTTGAAGACCGCATTGGGTCGATAGAGTGGGTCATAGGTCCAGGTAATCCACTCGGTGAGCCCTTGCGCCAACACCCATTCGCGCTGCGCCAACTTGAGGCGCAGCCCCACGCGCTGCCGCTGCCAGCCCTGCAAGACGCCCGCCATGTGGCTGCAGAACTTGATCTGCTCAGGCGCGTCGGGCGCACTGTCGGGCGGATGACCGCTGCCAAGCCAGCCCCCCACAATGCCCACCATCCCGCCCGTGGCAACGGGGCCGTCGGGGGCGCAGGCCCCCCTCCCCAAGCCGCCCTTCTGCACCCGCGTAATGAGCACGTGCGTGGGCATCATGCTCTCCTCGTCGGTGCCCCACACCAGTTGCTCCACCTTCTGGAAGTGGGCGCATTCTGCAAGTGTCTCGAGCGTGCGTATGGTGATGGTCATGGCAGTCTGTCCCCATGGAGAGGTGTGTGGCGGCGGCTTCAAGCGCGCCACAGCCGCGTCAGTTCGTCGGCTGCGAAAACGGGAAAGGGCACAGGGCGGCCGTGACGCTGCGCCTGCAGGCCATGGCGCGCCTCCTCGACACGGCCGATGACGCTGGCGGGCCAGCCCATTTCGGTCCACAGTGCGAGTAGCGCCGCCGCATGTGAGGGCGTACAGGCGGCCAGCAGCGCACCCGAAGCAATTGTGCCCAACGGGTCCAGCCCCATGGCCGCGCAGAGCCGCGCCGAAAGGGGGCTGACGGGAATGGCGTCCAGATCCACGGTTATGCCCACACCGGCCGCGACGGCCATCTCGGCCAGGCCGGTGGCAACGCCGCCCTCAGTGGGGTCATGCAGGGCAGTGACCAGGCCCGCCTCGGTGGCGGCGTGCGCAGGGCGGAAGACGCTGATACCCGGCGTGTGCAAATAGGCCGCTGCGGTGTCAATGTCGGCGGCGCTCCAGCCCAGCGCCAGCAATTCGGCGCGCCGCTCGCGCGCGATGATGCTTGTGCCTTCCACAGGCACCGAGCCCGCGATGAGAAGCAGGTTGCCTGGCCGGCAGCCGCCGCTGCGCACCATGCGGGCGCGCGTCGTCTCGCCCAGCATTGCGCCCGCAATCACCGGCTGCGTCACGGCGGGCGTCACCTCGCTGTGGCCGCCTGCCACCACAATGCCCAGGCTGCGGCAGGCCGCGCCGATCTGGGCGAAAATGTTCTCGGCCAATGCTCGGTCGCTGACGCCTGTGGGGAGCAGGACGGTGGGCATGTAGTAGCGCGGAGTTGCCCCTGCCACGGCGATATCGTTGGCGCAAACATTGACGGCGTAGAAACCGATTTCATCGGTAGCAAAGGTAATCGGGTCCGTTTTGGCAACGAGCAACGTGTCACCGGCCGGGCCTTCGTGCGGCCACTCGATGACGGCAGCGTCCTCGCCCACGGTGGGACCAACCAGCAGGCGCGGGTCCGCCGTAGGCAGGCTTGCCAGCAGGGAGCGCAAGAGGTCGGGCGGCAATTTGCCTGCGTGGAGCGGGGTGTGGGGCATGGGTGGAAGGGTAACTGGTAAATTGGTAACTGGTAAATTGGTAACTGGTAATTGGGCACACGCGCTCAATTACCAGTTACCAATTTACCAGTTACCCTTTGTTGGTTGTCCGGTCGCCTTACTGGATGATGTGCACAGGCATGCCAATATACGCGAGGTTGAAGAGCGTGAGGGCGTTTTCGTCGCCCAGCATGGCGCAGCCAAAGGTGGCCGGCTGGCCGATGAGTTCCGTCCAGATTTTGCGCCCGGTTTTCCATGAAACAGGGAGGCCGTGGATGCCATTCTCCACCGCGCCCACATCGTAGATGCCCAGCCACCAGGGCATGTCCAGCCGCCAGACATTGCTCTTGGCGTTCTCAATCTTGCTCTGCACGGCAAAGTTGCCCGTGCGCGTGCGCCACTGGCCATGGCCCGTGCTGCAATTCCAGGCGTACTCGACCTCGCGCCCGGCAAAGACCCAACACTGTTGGCGGCTCAGGCTGACCAGAAAACTGCTGCCCGAGATGGGCACCGGCGGCAGGCGCACGGGCAGCGGCGGCGGGCCATAGGGCACGCGCATCTCCATGCCCGTGTAGACAATCGACTCGTCGGTCAGGTTGTTGTACTCCATCAGCGCCAACTTGGTGGTGCTGAAGGCCTGCGCCAGTTCGCCCAGGGTGTCGCCGGGGCGGACGGTGTAGTAGTAGTAGCCGCTGCGCGCCGGACCCACGCGCTTGGGCGGGCCGCTGCCGCGCTGCTCCTGGCCGGGAACAATCAGCCGGTCGCCCACGGAAATGAGGTTAGGGTTGGAGATGCCGTTGGCGGTCATCAGGTCACCCAACTTGACGCCGACGCCAGTGGCAATCTCGCTGAGGCTGTCGCCGGGCGCCACCACATATTGCTCGTCGTCGGTCACCACGCGCAGTTCGCGGTCGGTGGCGGGCAGAAGCAGCGTGCCGCCGGCGCGCAGGCCGTCGTCGGGCGAGAGGTTGTTGAGGCGGCGCAGCGCGTCCACGTCGAGGCCCAGACGCAGCGCAATGCGCTGGGGTGAGTCCCCGGAGACGACGGCATAGGTGCGGTTGAGCGATGCCGCCGGGCGCTCGGAGAGGGGCGCGGGCGTGGGCGCTTCGGTGGCGACAGCGAGAGACGTGGGCGCGGCCTCCATTGTGGCTGATGCCGCCGCATCACCTTGCGGATCGCTCCCGGCAAAGCCACCCTCGGCGGTGGGCTCCACAATTTCCACCTGCGGCTCGCCCGACATCTCCACCTGCGGCTCGCCTGCGATTGTGGGCCTGGGCGTATCCTCCGGCACGGGCGCCGGAATGGTTAGCTCCGTGCCGCTGCGGATGAGGTTCGCGTTGGTAATACCGTTGGCGCGCAGCAGATCGGCCAGTTTCACACCGTATTGCTTGGCAATTTCACTGGCCGTTTCGCCGGGGCGCACAGTGTGCGTTGTCGGCCCGTCGGCAGGGACGGCCGTAGGTGTGGCTGTCGGCGCGACGGTGGACTGTTCGGTGGGCTCCGCTGTCGGATGCGCCGTGGGCTGTGCAGTCGGTGCGGCCGTGGGCGGCGCGGTCGACACCGCTGCCGATGTCGCGGCCGGCACAGGCGTGGCGTCATCAGGGCCGGGAATGACAAGCTCCTGGCCGGTGACGATACCGTCGGGGTTGGTGATATTGTTGGCGCGCATCAGGGCGCGCAGGTCCACCTCGTAGCGCTGGGCGATGCGGCTGAGCGCCTCACCCGGCTCGACGACATGAATGATGACGCCCGGCGGCCGGTCCACAATCGGGAAGCGCAACTCCTGCCCCGTATAAATGGCATTGGGGTTGGGGATGCCGTTGACGCGCATCAGTTGCGAGAGAGTGAAGCCATGCAGCTTCGCAATCTCGCTGAGCGTTTCGCCCGCCTGGACGATATGGGTGTCGGGTGTGTCGGTGGGGGTAGGCGACTGCGCCAGCGCCTTTTGTGCAAATTGTGGCACCAGTGCAATGCCAAGCACGAGCAGCGCAAGGCCTATGGCAGCGCGCACAATCTGAACCAGGGCGCAGTGAAAGGAGTGTTGAGGTTTCATACCGGCGTGCCTATGTGGACCCTGCGGGCCGAAGGAATGGATCAATGGCAGGTTCGTGTTTGAGGCAGATTACTTGGGTTGCGGGTGAAAGTCAAATAGACTTGAATTGGTCCACGTTTGGGTGAATACAATTGGCTTGCACGGCGGGGGCCAAGGCATACAGCGCGGTCTTTGCCGCCTGATACAAGGCGATCGTTTGACTGTGTCGCATGGTTCAGCGCTGCATAGGGCAATCAAGAAGTGGTTGACTGGACTACATGGGTCGCGCCGCCTGGCGCGACCGGCGTGCTCCACAGCATCGATGCCCGGCTTGCCAATTTCGATCGGTGCGTGCAAACTCACTTCATCAAGGCGCATGTTGCCCCGCGCCGTATCTCCCAATCAACCAATCAACCAGTCAACCCTCCATGTACCCATTCTACGAAACGCCCCGGACAGTCGATGAAGCACTGGCGCTCAAGGCCCGCCACAGTGCGGGTGCACGCTTTGTGGCGGGAGCCACCGATTTGCTGCTCGAGATCGAACGCGGCGGCCGCACCACACCAGAGGGGGACGCACCCGGGTTGATTGACCTGACGCGCATTCCCGGCCTGGCCACAATCAGCGCGCGCGACGGGTGGATTCACCTGGGGCCGCTGGTCACGCACAATCAGGTAGTAGCCAACCCACTGCTCGTGGAGCAGGCCTTTCCGCTGGTGCGCGCCTGCTGGGAGGTGGGCGCGCCGCAGATTCGCAACCGCGCCACCGTGGCGGGTAACGTCATCACAGCCAGCCCGGCCAACGACACGATCCCGCCGCTGCTGGCGCTGGATGCACAGGTGACCCTGCGCAGCGCCGCGCGCGGCGACCGCAGGCTGCCCCTGCGCGCATTCATCACGGGCTTCCGGTCTGTGGCAATGGCCGATGACGAAATGCTGGTGGACATCTCCTTCCCTGCATTGGGGCCGCTGGCTGCGGGCGCCTTCATCAAACTGGGGCTGCGCAAGGCGCAGGCAATCAGTGTGGTGACGGTGGCCGTGGTGGTTGAACGCAGCGCCGCAACGTCTGGCGCGCCGATTGTGGGCGCGGCGATTGCGCTGGGCTGCGTCGCACCCACGGTGGTGCGCGCCGCAGACGCCGAGGCCTGGTTGGTGGGCAAGGCGCTGAATGAAACCACAATTGGCGAGGCGGCGCGGCTGGCCGTTGAGAGCGCTGCGCCGATCGACGACATTCGCGCCGGCGCTGCATACAGGCGCGCTATGGTGCAGACGCTCACGGCGCGCGCACTGGCGCAACTAGCTGCGGGCGACGAGCGCGCGGGCTGGCCTGCCGAACCTGTGCTGCTTTGGGGCGAAACCGGCGGCGTGTGGCCGGTTGCAGCGCGCGCACAGGCAGGCGCAATGGCAACCGTGAACGGCGCACCTGTCGCGCTGGATGGCCACCAGTCATTGCTCGACAGCCTGCGCGCCGCAGGCTTTGCCGGCGTGAAGGAGGGCTGCGCCGAGGGCGAATGCGGCGCATGCACCGTCTTTTTGGATGGCATGGCGGTGATGGCGTGCATGGTGCCCGCCGAGCGCGCAGCGGGCAGTGAGGTGATCACGATTGAAGGATTGGCTGCGGGGGACGCATTGCACCCTGTGCAGGGGGCCCTCGCCGAGGCGGGGGGTGTCCAGTGCGGCTACTGCACGCCGGGCTTCGTGATGAGTGCGGCCAAGCTGCTCGAGGAGCGCCCGCACCCGACCCGCGCCGAGGCTCAGGAGGCCTTCACGGGCAACTTCTGCCGCTGCACGGGTTACCGCAAGATCATCGACGCCGCCGTGCAGGCGGGCGCACGCTAGAAGAACGGCACCTGCAACGCAAAGGCGCAAAGAAGAACAAGGGCAAGAACAACAGAAGTGGTTGTTCTTGCCCTTGTTCTTCTTTGCGCCTTTGCGTCGCAGGTGCGTGTCGCGGTTATGCGCCGAAGTGCGTCTCGTCGCCCACAATCACCGTTCGGCTTTCCGCAAGGCGCGGGTGGAGCGGTGCGCCAGGTCGTGCTCGATAGATTGGCTTCCAGGTACGCTCGGCACGGGTGGCGCTCTCTTGCACGGCTTCGCTGAAGGACGCGCCCCGCAGCCATTTGCGCAGAAAGAGCGAAAGCGTCGGCTCGGGCAGCCAGTTGACGCCGCCGGAGCCATTGACTGCCACAGCGCCCAGCGCACGCCAGTAGGCGGCCAGTGATGCACCATAGCAGTTCATCTGCCACACAATGCGCAGACGCACAGACGCCGGATCGCGGCGCTTTGCCTCAAGCAGCGGGCCCAGGGTCTCCTGACCGATACGCTTGCCGTCGTGGCCGATAATTTGCCCGGGTGCACCGTGGGCGAGGATCATCAGGTCCACGCGGTGGGTGCGGCTCAAACCAATCAGCGCGGCGTGCAGGTCCGGGCCGGTTGCGCGTGCATCCTCCAGAATCAGCACGCGGTCATAGCGGCGGTAGACGCCGTGCCAGCGCAGCGCAAATTTGACATACTCCTCGGCCACATAGTCAATGATACGCATTGCCCAGGGCGGCAGCCTCACGCCGCTGATGTGACCCAGGTTCTCGAGAAAGACAAGCAGCGCAAGCGGTGGCGGTGGTGGCGTTGATCGGGGCATGGCGGGCGCCGGTGGCTACTCGGCGGTCTCGCTGCTGCTTGCCTGCACCACCCGCAACTTGAAGTTCTCGGTGAGGGGCGCGATCTCCTCGAGCATCCCCTCCCACTCATCCGACTGGAAGATCTTCTGCGCCTGGCTAAGGTCGCGCACCTCGCCGCCGCCCAGAATCTGCGGCGAATCGCCCCAGATTGTGAACCAGACGTCCGAGAAGCGGAAGCCGAGGCGCCCCAGGCCGGGCGCAAGCTTGTTCACCAGGTACTCCTGGCACTCCTGCTCCTTGCCGTTCGCCATATCGTAGCTAATCAGCACCTTGAGCACAGGTCACCTCGCAATCTGCAATGTCCGCGCAGCGCAGGCCAATCTGCGGCCACATTCACTGCCTACAGTATCGCACACTTTTCATTCTGACGACGCAACCGATCTTACGA